>CAYVAM010000354.1:0-1507 GCA_964449275.1 uncultured Anaerolineales bacterium | reverse complement strand
GAGGGCTTCTTGGCCTCGACAAAGAAACTCCGCTGCCCGCCGCCGGCTCGAAAGCAATAGTCCGGGGCCTTGGTCCGGCCGCCCACCTTGATGGCCGCCTCGTGAATGACTTCCTTGTACGCCTCGGCATAGCCCTTGCGATTATAGACGTCCCATCCCAAGGCGGCGAACAGCGGATTTAAAAACTCCTCGCGGAGCTGCGCTTCGTTGTACTGAACGGACCGGTAGGTCTCCCGATGGGCGTCGAAACGTTCGACCAGTTCACGCACTGCCGCGGGGACGGTCATGTTGTCTGCTCCTGAGGCCGGTAGGATCGCCATTGCTAAGAGAATAGGAATTGTAAGTTCATTTCACGAAGAAGGAAAGCATGATCCAAGAACATTGTCTCTTGAAATCGATTGCGCCCCCTGAAGGGGGCTGGAAAAAATGATGTTTTATTAATCCTCTTCAATCTCCTCCACACGGCTTGTCGCTCGGCCGGCGGCGAAGCGGGTGGTTATCTGCTGGCCGGGAGTGAGTTCGCTTGCTGCTCGGACGACCTGGCCGTCAGCCGTGCGCTGCGTGAGGCTGTAGCCGCGGCCCAGGACGGCCAGGGGGCTGAGCGATTCGAGCTTGGCGGTTACCGTGGCAGCGCGCTGCCGTGCGGTTTGTAGCTGCGTTTGCATTGCCCGGTGCAGACGGCCGCTTTGTTCATCCAGCAGCCGGGCGCGCTCGAAGACGTGCTGATACGGGCGGCGGAAGACGGTGTGTCGGGCCAGGGCGTCGAGGCGCGATCGAGCGGTTTGGGCCTGGGTTTTCAGTGCAGTGGCCAGCCGCTTCCTTAACTGTGCAAGCGTGCCGAAGAGTTCTTCGGCGGCCGGGGCGACCAGCTCCGCGGCCTCGCTGGGCGTCAGTGCCCGGACGTCGGCGGCCAGGTCGGAGAGGGTGACGTCGATTTCGTGGCCCACGGCCGAGACGACCGGAATCTGCGAGGCGGCAATCGCCCGGACCACGACTTCCTCGTTGAACGCCCAGAGGTCTTCCAGGCTGCCGCCGCCGCGGGTGACCACCAGGCAGTCAATCGGCCGGCCGAGGCGGTTGGCGGTTGCAATGGCCGCGGCGATTTCTTCGGCCGCCCCTTCACCCTGGACTCGGGCAGGCAGGATCAGCACGTCGGCGCCGCGCCACCGACGGCGGAGGACTTGCAGGAAATCGCGGATGGCCGCGCCGGTGGGACTGGTCACGACGGCGATCCGGCGGACGAAGGCGGGCAAGGGGCGTTTGCGGGCGGGATCGAACAGGCCTTCGCGTGCGAGTTTTTCCCGGAGTTGCCGCAGAGCCAGTTCCAATGCGCCGAGGCCACGGGGTTCGATCGCTTCGATGATGAGCTGATAGTTGCCCCGCGGTGCGTAGACCTCGACGCGGCCATGGCAGATCACCTCGAGCCCGTCCTCCAGGTCGAAGCGGACGTGTGCGGCGACGTTCCGCCAGATGACCGCCCGCAGTTGGGCCTGGTCGTCCTTGAGCA
>CAYVAM010000353.1:0-1517 GCA_964449275.1 uncultured Anaerolineales bacterium | reverse complement strand
TGGTCTACAGCGTCAACACGCAGTACGGCGGCAACACGATCGGCCTGAAGAAACTCGCGCTGCGGCTGGCGATCCGGAAGGCCGACCGCGAGGGCTGGCTGGCCGAGCACATGTTTCTGATGGGCGTCCGTGGACCGGGCAAGCGCGTCACGTACTTCACCGGCGCGTTTCCGAGCATGTGCGGCAAGACCTCGACGGCCATGTTGCCGGGCGAACGCATCGTCGGCGACGACATCGCGTACCTGCGCGCCATCGACGGCCGGGTGCGCGCCGTCAACGTCGAGAGCGGCATCTTCGGAATCATCGAGAACGTGAACGCCCACGACGATCCCGTCATCCACGACTGCCTGACGCGCCCCGGCGAGATCATCTTCTCGAACGTCCTCGTCTCCGACGGCCGCCCGTACTGGCTCGGCATGGGCGCCGAGGTCCCCGACTCCGGCACGAACTACAGCGGCCGGTGGCAGGCGGGGGTGACCGACTCCGGCGGCAACGAGATTACACCGTCGCACCGCAACGCCCGCTACACCATCGCCATCGGGGCGCTCGATAACTGCGACCCGTGCCTGGACGACCCGGAGGGCGTGCCCGTCGCCGGCATCATGTACGGCGGCCGCGATTCCGACACCAGCGTGCCCGTCAGGGAGGCGTTCGACTGGACGCACGGCGTCATCACGATGGGGGCGTCGGTCGAGAGCGAGACGACCGCCGCCGCTCTCGGCGTCCGGGGCGTGCGGACGTTCAACATGATGAGCAACCAGGACTTCCTCGCCATCGGCTTCGGCAAGTACATCCGGAACCACCTTGACTTCGCCGGGAAGGTCGGGCGGCCGCCGCTCGTCTTCGCCACCAACTACTGGCTCACCGGCGATGGCGGCGCGTGGCTGAACGGCAAACTCGACAAGCACGTCTGGATCAAATGGATGGAGCGGCGCGTGCACGGCGAGACCGACGCCATCGAGGGGCCGACCGGCCTCCTGCCGAAATACGAGGACCTGAAGGTCCTCTTTGCCGAGGTCCTCGACACCGACTACACCCAGGCCGAGTACGTCGAGCAGTTCTCGATCCGAGTGCGGAAGAACCTCGAGAAACTCGACCGTCTCGACAAGCACTTCGGCGGCATGGCCGACCTGCCCTCCCCCGTCGCCGAGACCCTCGCCGCCCAACGCCGCCGCCTCGAAGCCCTCCATGCCGCCAAGGGCGACCTCGTCTCGCCGTTCGATCTGTAAGGCGTGGGGCGTATCGCTTTTAACGCAGAGGTCGCGGAGCGTGCGGTGTATCCCCTTTTAGCGCAGAGATCGCAGAGAGGGCAGAGACCGCAGAGAAAAACAACACGGATAGAGTGATGAAACACCAAGCGCGGCGGGTCTCCCGACCCGCCGCGCTGTTTCGTGGTCCGTGTGCCACGGCCGGCCTTGCCCGGCCGTGCGTTTCCCTTGGACGAACACCCAGCGCGGGGGGGGGGCCCCCCCCCCCCCCCCCCAAGGTGGCCCGGGGGCCCCCCCCGGGGTGGCCCG
>CAYVAM010000352.1:0-1519 GCA_964449275.1 uncultured Anaerolineales bacterium | reverse complement strand
GCGAGATTCCTCGACTCGCTTCGCTCGCTCGGAATGACACGCTAAACACGTACCATCTACCTTTACACCGGCCGGCGGCCAGTGGGGACAGATTCTTCAGTTGCCTGGCGCCGGAACGGGTGTGGCCTCGGCCGGATAGGGCGTGACGGAAGTGAGGCTTCGCTCGCGCAATCGCCGCAAGCCCCGCTGCGCCCGTTTTTTTGCCGCCTCCTTCGAGACGCCCAACGCGATGCCGATCTCCTCAAATCGCATGCCGCTCAGGATGCGCAGTGCCAGGACCTCGCGCTCGCCTTTCGGCAGGCGCCCGAGCAGGTCCGTGACGTCGGGCAGATCATCGGTCGGCGATTCGCTCTCGGGTGTGGCCTGCGCCGCGACGTGCTGGAGGAGTTCTGCGTGCCTGGCTTTCCGGCGCAGCAGGTCTCGGCAGATGTTGCGCAGGATGGCGTAAAACCAGTGAGCGAACGGTCTGCCCGGATCGTACTGCCGGTGCTTTCGGACAATGCGGAGAAAGGTCTCCTGCACGGCGTCTTCGGCGAGTTCCGGGTCCGCAAGGATCTGTTGGCCGACTCTCAGCGCGGGTCCCATGAAGCGCGAGATGAGTGTCTCCATCGCCTCGGCGTCCAGGCGCTTTTGAAAGCGCGCCATCAGCCGTTCGCTGGATGTGTTGTGCATGTCTCGCATAGTGCTTGCTGTAAGCGCTACCGGCCCGCGCAGCCAACGCCAGGCCAACCGAAGGCGGGACACAGCCCACCAGCCGACCGCGAGGTCCGGCCGCCGACCCCTCGCCGACACGCTGGCGTTCTCTCCCGGGAGACGTCTTGCGCGTCAGAACACCAAGTATACACGGTTCGGCATCCTGTTGCCAAGCACGTCTCGCGTGCAAACGGCGCCGCACGGGCGTGGCATGTCTCCCTCTTGCCTCGCTCATTGGCAATCACTTTGGCCATGCCACGACGGCCGGGAAGACGTGCGGCCTGGGACATGCGCCGTGGATAAACCCCGGCGCTACGCCTCTGTTCGGATCTCGCCGGAACATGTTGCCACACCCCCGAATCCGAGACGGGTGTTTGGACTTGACAGGTTCCCCGGCCTGAACTAGTCTCGGCCACCTGGACGTGCGGGTCGGCCGTTGCCGAAGAAAACGACGGTTCGCGACTCCGCTGGCACTTTACCCGTTTGCGCCCGTAGCTCAGCAGGAAAGAGCGGCGGTTTCCTAAACCGCAGGTCGGGTGTTCGAGTCACCCCGGGCGCACCATTGTCAGGTACTGACAAGTCTTGGTAAGTAGTAGTATTTACAAAGGCTTGCGCGCCTTCTGCGTCGTCCTCGTCCGTTCCCTCATCTTGGCAAGTGATGGCACGTTTTGGCGTCCCGGGCAACCTGCGCGCTGCAAATGCGCTGCGCGCTTGGGGTGGCTCAGGGGCCGTTGGCGGCGCGGCGTCGTAGGTGCCGGTCGCCCTGGCGGCCTGGCGGCCGTGACCACGCAGTCGCCGCCGTCGGTCTTGAACCCGAGGTTCAGCA
>CAYVAM010000351.1:0-1520 GCA_964449275.1 uncultured Anaerolineales bacterium | reverse complement strand
TTGATCGCCGTCATCGTCACGAAGGCGTGCCAGTGGTCCGGCGTGGCGCAGAGGATGGCGTCGATCTGCTTCTCGGTGTCCAGCATCTTGCGGAAGTCGACGTAGTCGTTGCACTTGAATCGCGGGTCGTCCCTGGAGTAGCGTTTCTCGACCTCGGCCTTGACCGGCAGGCGACCGGCCTTGCCCTTGTAGTAGAAGCGGCCGTAGTCGGCCTGCTCGCGCGGATCGGCCAGTGCGATGATCCGCACGTCCTTCTGCCCGAAAAGCGACCGCGCGTTCGAGCGACCCTGGCCGCCGCAGCCGACGATCGCGATGTTGACGCGATCGCTGGGGGCGACGAACCTCGCCCCGCCAAGGACGCAGCGCGGCAGGACGGTCACGGCAGCCGCCATCGCAGCCGCCTTGCCGAATTGCCTCCGGGTGATCTTTGAACCGTTCGTCATCGTGCCTTCCTCTCGATAGCCCACGGCCGGGACCTTCCCGGCCGCTTACCGTGAATAGACAGCGCGCGAGCAGATTTGTCAAGTCACCCGTTGCCGGGACGGCCGTCTTGACAGGCCGCGACCCCGCGCCTAGGCTGGTACGGGCGAGGCGCGTCACGCTCGTCTGCGGTGGCGCCACAGATGGAGGTCGCAGGCCGTGGCGGGGCTCTTCTACAAACTGGGCAAACTCGCCGGACCACGCGTCCGCAAGGGCAAGTGGCTCTGGACGTCGCTAACGGGCACCACGAAGGAGGCCCTGCACGCCGAGTACGACGTGGGCCGCGACATGGCCGCCGAGGTCCGCCGCCAACTGGGCACCGACGACGACGCCGAGACGACCCGGCTGGTCCAGGACATCTGCCGGCGGCTGGCGGCGTGCGTGACGGACCAGGGCCGGACGTTCGAGGTGGCGGTCGTGCGGGGCGAGACGCCGAACGCCTTCGCCCTGCCGGGCGGATTCGTGTTCGTCACCCGTCCGCTGGTGAAGTTGTGCGAGCGGCGGGAGGCGGAACTGGCGTTCGTCGTGGCCCACGAGATGGCCCACGTCATCCGCGGACACGCGCTCGACCGGGTGCTGTCGGACTCGGCGACGGCGGCGGTGTCGCGGGCGGTGGCGGCCCGCAGCGGCCTGGGGGCGTGGGTGCGGCACGTCGGTGTCAAGTACCTGACGGGGGCGTACTCGCGGGATCGCGAACTCGGGGCCGACGAACTCGGCGCCCGCCTGGCCGACGCCGCCGGCTACGGCCGCGACGGGGCCGTCCGCCTGCTCCAGCGCCTCGACCGGCTGCGGGCCGAGGGGATGGCCGAGGCGCTCGGCCTGGGTCAGTACTTCGCCTCGCATCCGCCGACGGCCGAACGCATCCGCCAGGTGAAAGAGGCCCCGCCGGTCTGACACGCCACGTGGCCGACGTTACGCCTTCAGGCCCTCAAGTCGCCCGTCGAGCCGTTCGGTGGATCGCGTCGTTTCGTCCCACGTTACGATCTTGCCGGTGTAGGCGGCGGTGCGGCCCATGACGGTGATGAGGTTGCTCCGGACGC
>CAYVAM010000350.1:0-1617 GCA_964449275.1 uncultured Anaerolineales bacterium | reverse complement strand
CCACCCGGGCGCTGCTCGGGCTCGCGGCGGTGGCGGTCGCGTTCGCCGCGGCGGACACCTACGTGGTGGTGCTGGCGCTGCCGGAGATGATGGGCGCCGCCGGTGTCCCCCTCGACGAGCTGCAGCGGGCCGCGCCGATCATCTCGGGATAGGGAGTATCGCAGGTATCCACCAGCCCGATCTGATAGTTTTCGCCGTCCGCCCGCCCGGTGGTGGGCTGGTCGGTGAACTGGAACCAATGGGCGCCGACGACGGAAGGGTTGGCCAGTGCGTCGCGGAGGTAATGGGCGTAGGCGGCCGCCCGGTCGGCCTGGCCAGCCGTTTCCACCAGGCCCGGGTGAAACATGCCGCGGTCGAGCGCCCCGAAATGGAACTCGCCGATGACGACCGGCATGTCGATGCCGCCCGGCATCTTGAACTGGGCCACCGACCGCTTGTACTGGTTGTAACTGACCACGTCGCAATACTTGGCGGCCACGCGCGCCGCACGGTCGTTCACCCACGCGAACCGGCACCCCAGGTACAGGTTGTTCGGGGCGACCGCCTTGACGGCCTCGCGGCACGTCTTGAAGTACTGCTCGGCCAACGAATCGTAGAAGGCATGGAGGTCGGCGGCGGCGCGTTTGCTGTCGGGGGCGGCGGTGCCGGCGGCGAGGGCGTCCCAGGAGGCGTGCTTCGTGCCCCAGGCGGCGTTCAACTTGCCGATGGTTCTGTACCGGGCCTTGAGGTGCGTGATGAACGCTTTCTTGGCCGGCTGGTCGGGCGGTGACTGGAGTGCGGCCACGGCCAGCGACGTGTCGTTGCCCCAGGCGATCTCGTTATCGACGAAGTAGCCGATGCACATGGGGTCGCCGGCGGTCGTGCCGGCTTCCCGCGCCATGCGGGCCTTCAGGTTCCTGGCGAAGTCGGGGTGGAAGGGGTCCTTGAACTTGCCCCAGTATCCGCTGCTGCCCTGGATGGGCGGGCCCGAGGCGTGGATCGCCACGCAGTACGGCGTCTTCTTCAGGAGGTAGATACGCGAGTCGGACCAGTTGCCGATGGTGTTGAGTCCCCACGACCGCAGCCGCCGGTGGGCGACCTGCCCGACCTCGTCGCGCCACGTCTCGCCGTACTTGCGCTTCAGGTTCGCCCCGCCGAAGTTGAAGGTCTGCGGCCGCTTGCCCTTGTAGTAGTCGCGGACGACGTGACCCGTGCGGCCGAAGAACTCCTTGAACTCGGGGCGGTTGCCGGGGAAATCCTGCCACCACCGGTCGCGGTCGTCCAGCGGCGTGTCCGTCCGCTCGTTCACACAGTCGATGCCGTGCGAGAAGAACAGGTACCCCTCCGGGTCCACGAGCCACCACTGGCCGCCGTGTTTGGCGGGGTAGAAGAAGCCGGTGGCCTTGGCGTGCGGCCCGTCCTTCCAGCCGCCGTATGTCGACCAGTTCGCCGGGCCGGTGTGCGCGTCAAGGTCTGCTTCTTCGGCCTTGCGGGCCTTCGCGAGGTCGGCCGCCGAGTGCGTCTTGCCGGGCCAGTCGCGGTGGACGTACTGGCCGAACGTGTCGATGAACGGGAAGAACGTCTCGGCGGTCGGTTGCGGCTGTTTGGTCGGGGTGTAGGCGCCTTCGGCGCGGATGG
>CAYVAM010000349.1:0-1724 GCA_964449275.1 uncultured Anaerolineales bacterium | reverse complement strand
CTGGCTGCCCAACGGACGCATCGCATTCATCTCCGAACGCCGCGGCGGATACCTGCGTTGCGGCCGCACGTGCCCCACCTACACGCTGCACGACATGGCCGCCGACGGCGCCGACATCCGCCGCCTCAGCCCCCACGAAACCAACGAGTGGCACCCCAGCATCACGAACGAGGGACTCGTCATCTACACGCGCTGGGACTACGTTGACCGGCACGGTTGCACGGCCCACATGCCGTGGGTCACCACGCTCGACGGGCGCGACAGCCGTGCCGTGCACGGCAACTTCGCCCCTCGCCGCTCCCGTGCCGACATGGAGGTCTCCATCCGCACGATCCCGGGCTCCCACAAGTACGTCGCCACCGCCGCACCCCATCACGGGCAGGCGTTCGGAACGCTCATAATGATCGACCCCGACGTGGAGGACAACGACGCCCTGTCGCCCGTCAAACGCATCACGCCCGACGTGGGGTTCCCGGAGTCACAGGGCGGCAAGCACGCCTACGGCACCGCGTGGCCGCTCAGCGAGGACTACTACCTGTGCGTTTACGACCCGGTGGTGGCCGTTGCCGGCCGGCGCGGTTCGCAGGGCAGCCGCGGCGACTGGAAGAAGTTCAACTACGGCATCTACCTCGTTGACGCCTTCGGCAACAAGGAACTCATCTACCGCGACCCCGCCATCGGGTGCGTGAGCCCCATCCCGCTGCGGCCGCGGGTGCAGCCGGGCGTTATGCCCCAGTTCGTCAAGGACGGTGATTTTCTGCCCGCGCCGGCCAACAACGAGCCCGGCGCCATCCGAAGGGAACCCGACGCCACCGTCGCCGTCATCGATGTCTACGACGGGCTGAAACCTTGGCCCGAGGAGACACAAATCAAGGCCATCCGCGTTATCGAGGTCGTGCCGATGTCGGTCCCGTCGGGCGGGCCGCCGCACGAGGTCGGCCTGCGCCTGCCATCGGCGGGGGATTCCGTCATGCCCGTCCGGTACGTGCTCGGCACCGCCCCGGTCGAGGCCGACGGCAGCGTGCATTTCCGCATCCCGGCCAACATCGAGGTGTTCTTCCAGGCCGTGGATGCCGACGGGCTGGCCATCCACTCGATGCGCTCGGCCACGTACGCCAAACCGGGCGAGCGCTTGGTCTGCCGCGGCTGCCACGACCGCCGGCACCGCGCCCCGGCCGTACCGAAGGTCGTGCCGCTGGCACTGCGGCGTCCGCCCCGGCGGCTTACACCCGACGTGGACGGGTCCAATCCGTTCAGTTATCCCCGCCTCGTCCAACCCGTGCTCGATAAGCGCTGCGTGACCTGCCACATGAAAAACCCCAAGAAAGCGCCCGATCTGGGCGGCAGCGTCGTCGGCAAGGGGCGAAACACCTACTTCGCCTCCTACAACAGCCTGGCACGGAACTACGGATTCTGGAACTATCACGACGGCTACCGCACCACGCCCGGCCGGTTCGGCGCACGCGCGTCGAAACTCTACCAGATGCTCAAAAAGGGCCACAACGACGTGAAACTTACACCCGACGAGATGCACCGCATCACCCTCTGGCTCGACTGCTGCTCCGTCTTCTACGGCGTCTACGAGCGAGACGGCGGCCAAGCCCAACTCGCCGGCAAGGTCGTCGGACCCACGTTGGAGTAGCCAAGGCCCGACGCATAGCGCCGGTTGCATAACACTTACGTCAAATCGCCGTTCGCCGGAACCCCCGAAAACGCGCTTTTTG
>CAYVAM010000348.1:0-1741 GCA_964449275.1 uncultured Anaerolineales bacterium | reverse complement strand
TTCTTGCACGCGAACGGGTAGGTCTTGGAGAACTGGCCGTACCGGGTCGGCAGGGCGAGTTCGATCCGCTTCTTCTCGTTGCCGCGAATCACGTCGAACGTCAGTTTGCCTTTGAGCGTTGGCCCCTGGCTGGCCTCGAGCGCGTTACCGATGTCCATCATCGGCCCCTCGTAGCCGAAGTAGTCCATCCCGTAGCCGAACTTGTGCGGCGTCTTGAACGGCTTGGCGCCCGCGCCGACGATCTTGTCGCCGACCTTGAGTTTCCCGTGTGCGGGCGTGTCCGGGAAGACGTAGGCCACCTCCATCACGGTCGGGGCCTCGGGCACCATCTTGCCGCGCGCGCCGGTGATGCCGAGGTTGATGAACCACCCGCCCGCTTGGGCGTCCGGTGTGGCCTTGGTCTGCACGTCGTAGGTCGCCCGCTTCCGCAGTGCCCTCGCCGGCGTCGCCCACGCCGCCGCCATGCCAATCGCCATCGCACAACACATCCAACCACGTCGGCTGTTCATCTCGTCCCGCCTTTCCGTCTCCATCGTCTCCGGAACCTGCCCGTGTACCTTCCGCTCGCCCCTCGAGCGTCGGGGCGAGAATTATACCACACCCGCCGCCTTCATTTGCCGAGATTTCGGTCACGTCGCCGCAGACCGGCCGCCGCGTGCGCGACGGGCCAGGTCAAGGGTGCGAACGGCCGCCGCGTTTGTTTGACATGGGCGGGCCGAGGCGCCATACTGAGCGGCCGAATCCCAACCTGCAAGTCTGGCCATAACACGAGCGCATGGCATGACCTGGAACGAAGACCAGTACCGCGAGGCAGTCGAGCGGGCCAACGACCTGCAGGTCCGCGGCCGCGCCGATGAGGCTCAGTCCGTCTTGCAGGATGCGCTTGACGGCGCCCGCGCTTCGGGCGAAGAGGCTGCCGCCTTGTACTTCGAGGCACGTCTCGCCCGTCTCCAGAAGGACCACGAGCGAGAAGCCACTTTAGCAAGGCAGGCTGCGGAACTGAAGCCGGAATCCCCGCTCATCCTGACCAGCATGGGTTCCGCCCTCGATAACTTGGGCCGGCATGATGAGGCCATCGAGTGGTACGACAAGGCCCTGGCCATCGACCCGGATTGCCTGTTTGCCCTCTACAACCGGGGCTTGGCCTTGGCGAGGTTGCGCCGATACGAGGAGGCCATCGCCTGGTTCGACAAGGCGCTTGCCATCGACCCGGAAGACATCCCTGCCCTCAACAACCGGGGCGTGGCCTTGGCGAACTTGGACCGGTACGAGGAGGCCATCGAGTGGTACGACAAGGCGCTGGCCATCCAGCCGGACTACGCCCTCACGCAGCGCAACCGGGCCCTCGCGCTTGGGTTGGCGGGAAAGACCCAAGAAGCGCGGCAGGCGTTCCAGCGGCACCTCGAACAGCACCCGGATGACGAAACTGCGCGATGGTGGCTTCTCAGGTTCTCGGATGCACCGCAGGCACAAGAGGAGGCGAGGCAACTCGAAGAGCAGCGGCAGCGACGCGAGCGTGAGGCTCGCGAGCGCAAGATCAAACTCGACGCGTGGCGGAGCCTGTCGGCCCGGTCGGCCCATCGGATCGGCAATCAACTGTTCGCCTCGCGCGGGGCGGTGCGCACGCTCAAGGAGACGGCGACCGGCGACGCGGCGGAGGCGGCGGCCGACATGGAAAGTTGCCTGGACCGCATCAGGGGCATTGTCCAGGAGTTCCAGGCGTTCAGCACGAACCGTCCGC
>CAYVAM010000347.1:0-1774 GCA_964449275.1 uncultured Anaerolineales bacterium | reverse complement strand
GGCGGGTCTCCGGACCCGCCGCGCATGTGCGCCGTCATGCCCGCCGGGTTCCGATGCCGTGTTGCCCAAACCGCGCGGCGGCCCGAAGGGTTTACTCGTCAGAGGGAGGCCCCATGATAAGAACAGCACTGTCCGTGGCGGCCGCGCTTCTGGCGGCACTGGCATCCGCCGCATCGGCCGACGAGGTTCTGCTGGAGCAGACCCGCCACGCGATGACCAAGGCCGCCGCTTTCTTCACGTCGATCTCCACGGGCGGCGGCTGGGCCGGCATCTACAGTCTCGACCTCAAGCAGCGGTGGGGCGAAGCCGTCTACGAGAAGGCCAGGCCGAACGAGATCTGGGTCCAGCCGCCCGGCACGCCGACCGTCGGCAAGACCTTGCTGCGGGCCTTCCGCGTGACGGGCGAGGAGAGTTACCTTGCGGCCGCGCGGAACACGGGGCGGGCGCTCGTGTGGGGGCAGTGCCAGGAAGGGGGATGGAGCCACCGCGTGGATGTCTCGCACCTGACGCCGCAGGCTCGCGTGCCCGAACGCCGGAAGGGCCACTGCACGTTCGACGATAACATCAGCCAGGGCGCCGTCGATTTCCTGATGGACCTCGACGAAACCCTCGATGAGCCGTGGCTCGACGACGGCGTCGCCGTCGCGCTGAAGTTTCTCCTCCGCAGCCAGTTCCCGAACGGGGCGTGGCCGCAGTGGTACCCGCTGCGCGGAGGGTATCACGATTGCTACACGTTCAACGACAACGCCATCAACGATTGTATCCGCGTGCTGCTCGATGCCCACCGCCGCTACGGCAGGAAGGAATACCTGGAGGGGGCGAAGCGCGGCGGGGACTTCATCATCGCCTCGCAGGTCAAGGCGCCGCAGTCCGGTTGGGCACAGCAGTACTCGCATGACCTGAAGCCGGCGAAGGCACGCTCCTTTGAGCCGGCCGCCGTCTGCAGCGCCACGACGGCCCGCAACATCCGGACGCTGCTGGACCTGGCCGTCTACGCCCGCGACACGAAGTACCTGAAACCCATTCCGGCAGCGCTCGATTGGCTCGACCGGTCGAAACTCGCCGCCGGTCTCTGGGCACGCCTGTATGAGGTCGGCACGAACAAGCCGATCTACGGCGACCGCGACGGCAAGGTCCACTACACGTTGGATGAAATCAGCGAGGAGCGGCGGACGGGCTATTCCTGGCAAAGCGGTTACGGCGTGGAGGCGGCCGCCGCCTACTACAAACGGGTCCGCGAGATGGGGCCCGATGCGTACGCCAAGAGCCGCGCGAAGCGGCCGTCGGCCTCGAGCCTTGCGAGACGGGCCAAGGGGCTGGAGTCAAGGGTGAAGAAGGTCATCGCCGCCCTCGACTCTCGAGGCCGATGGGTGGACGACGACCGGAAGATCCGCTGCCAGACGTTCGTTGCCAACATGCGCGTGCTCTGCGATTACGTCCAGGGCGCCTCGGCGCGGTGATCGCGCGCCGGCCGCATGTGGCGGTTGACACCTGCCGCCCGTCGCCGTAGCATGAACGCGAACGGTTAGCCGGTCAGCAACGGAAAGGATGAATCGCATGGACAAGCCGACACAGCCGGGCCGCAGCGGCATCAGCAGGCGCCATCTCCTCAAGGGGGCTGCCGGCGGCGCTGCCGCGATGGCCGCAATGGAACTTGTGAACAGGCACGCAAGTGCGGAGGAAGCCATGGCAGGCGCGAAACTCAAAGGGCGAATCAAACAGTCCGTCTCCAGGTGGTGCTTCGGCAAGATTCCGATGGACGAGTTCTGCAAGG
>CAYVAM010000346.1:0-1789 GCA_964449275.1 uncultured Anaerolineales bacterium | reverse complement strand
CCTATAACTCTTGACTGTGCCTTTTCTTCCCTTATGCTGAGTCATCGCCGGAGGCCGCCCAAGCGGATGGGCGACAGGTTCTATATCCCTGACTTCCGCCTTGAAGGGAGAGTGTGATGAAACGTGAAGTGTTGATTCTCAGTGTTGTGTGCGCGGTACTGTCTCCGTTGTGCCCGGCCATGGGGGCGGAAGAGCCGATCGAACCAACGGCCAAGACCGTGCTGTTCGACGGCAAGACCTTCGGCGGCTGGTTCCGCTATCTGCGTGGCAACGGCAACGTGGATGAGACCTGGACCATCAAAGCCGGAGGCATCCTGGCCTGCACCGGCAAGCCGGCCGGCTACATCCGCACCGACAAGGCCTACAAGAACTACAAGGTCCACTTCGAGTATCGCTGGCCCGGCCGCACCGGGAACAACGGCATCCTTGTCCACATGGTCGGCGAAGACCGCGTCTGGCCCAAGAGCCTCGAATGCCAGGGCATGTTCCGCAACCAGGGCGACTTCTTCGAAATCGGCGGCGTTGAGTTCAACGAGCACACCAGCGGCGGCCATCGCGTCGGCGGCAGAAGGGTCGCCAAGTACGACGCCCACAACGAAAAGGAACCCGGCCAGTGGAACGTCTACGAGGTCTGGTGCGTCGGCGGCACCGTCCGGCCGTACGTCAACGGCAAACTGATGAACGAGGCGACCGCCTGTTCCCTGAGCGGCGGCAAGATCTGCCTTCAGAGCGAAGGTGCGCCCATTGAGTTCCGCAACATCACCATCGAGCCCGCAAGCGACAAGAACAAGCCCTGGCCCGTTGTCCCCACCAGGAAAATCGTCCTTTTCAACGGCAAGGACCTCAGCGGTTGGGTCCGCTTCAGCCCGAACGACCAGCGCGACCCCGACAAGAAATGGATGGTGGACAAGGTCTGGAGCGTCCCCGACGGCATCATCCGCTGCGAAGGCAAACCCAACGGATACATCCGCACCTGCGAGGAGTACGCAAACTACAAACTCCACGTGGAATGGCGATGGGCCGAGAAACCCACCAACAGCGGCGTCCTGCTCCACCGCACCGGCATCGACAGGGTCTGGCCCAAGTGCATCGAGGCCCAACTTATGCACCAGAATGCCGGAGACTTCTGGCTGCTGAGCCACGCGAGCATCACGGTGGGCGGAAAGCAGGTCGGACCGAAAGCCTTCGCCAACGTCAAGAAGAAGAACCCGTCGAACGAGAAACCCGCCGGCCAGTGGAATACCTACGACATCATCTGCGACGGCGGCACGGTCAACCTCACCGTCAACGGCCAACTCCAGAACGAAGGCACAGACGCCAACCCGTCCAGCGGCTCCATCTGCCTACAGAGCGAAGGCAGCCCCATCGAGTTCCGCAACGTCTATCTGGAACCGCTCGACAAATAAGCGCATCTGGAGCAATTCGCGATTGGCATGTAGCACATTGCGCGGCGGGTCTCCGGACCCGCCGCGCAAGACTTACGTAAGTCCGCTTAGCAAGGTCCTACCGGCTGCGGCGCCTGCGAACGAGAGAGGCAACTGCGCCGAGACCTAACAGCAGGAGCGTGGCCGGCTCGGGCGTTGGGACGGGGCCGCCGGCGCCGAGCGGGGCGCCGCCGCTCAAGATCCACGCATTGTCGATCTTGTCGTAGTCGTTCGAGTTGATCGTGCCGTCGTAGTTGAAGTCGCCCACCGCGTAGCGGAACCCACCATCGGGCTCCCTGCCTTCGTTGTTCCACAGCATCCAGGCCGTGTCGATCAAGTCGTAGTCGTTCGAGTTGATCACGCCG
>CAYVAM010000345.1:0-1794 GCA_964449275.1 uncultured Anaerolineales bacterium | reverse complement strand
ACGGCGATCCCGGCGCGCCGGGACTCGCTCGGAATGACACGCTAAACACGTACCCTGACCCACCGCGCTAAACGGGCCATGACGCGGCGGGTCCGGAGACCCGCCGCGCTAAAGGTGCGCTGACCCCGAGTTAGCGTTGTAGTACTGGCGGATGCCCGAAAACCACCCCTTGGCGACCGATTCAGGGCCAGCGGAGCCGGGATTTCACAAAAAAACGGTTTTCCCCGGCCCAAAAACGGCCCCAGGATTTGACTTTTCGCGAATTTGGGTTATACTTTCAATGTCGAGGAAAGCCGTTCGGAGGGTTGGTGCGGTTCGGTTTTCCCTGCGGGCAGACGTAGGGGGAGCGCACGGTCTGGGCAGACGTGTGCAGACAGGTAATGTCAAAGGCGTTTGGTCCAAAGCAGGGAGGCAAAGGAATGTTCGCTCGCAAACTCGCAGTTCTGGCTGTCCTTCTGGTTGCTGCTCCGGCGTTCGGGGATTTCCACAGCACCTTGTCCTTCGTAGGCACCGACGACGGCGCCGCGCTTGCAAGCGGCGGGTCCGTCGAGGAGGGGTCGCTCATCACGTTGCTCGTCAAGGACGAGCAGATTTGGCCCTTCCCTCCGCCCGACCCGGCGACCGTGGACTTCCCGGCGGGTCGCAACCACATGACCATCATCCAGTTGAACTTCGAAGCCTCGACCCCTGAACTTCTGACGACCCTGGTGGCGCCGACAACCACGTGGACGTGGGATATGCTCGTTAGTTTGACGATGATGGTTGGGATCGACGATTCGCTGGTCAACCCCTTGGTCGGCGATCCGCCCAGCGACCCGGATTACCTGGTCAACCGTCTCGCCACCACTGGGTGGCCGCCACCGGGCATGGACGGGACGGCCGAGGACCTCGGTACCCTGGCGTTGACGGCGCCGGACTACGACCCGGGCGGCGTCAACACGTACACGGTTGCCCTCGACGGCGGCATATACGACCCGGTGGAGGAGATCGCAACGCTCACGATGCTCATCGGCTGGGGTCCAGGAGACCGGGCCGGCAACCACTGGCCGGACACCATAACGCTGCCTGAGTTTACGTTTACCGTCACGCCCGAGCCGGCGACGGTGGCGCTGCTGGCACTGGGCGGCGCTGTCATGTTCATCCGCCGCAGGCGGTAAGACGTTCCGGGCGAACTTCCATCCGGCATACAAACGGCCGGGCCCAGACGGGCCCGGCCGTCTCTTTGTCACCGTCAGCCAATCCTACAACAACACTTCGCGCGGCGGGCAATCTTGCCCGCCGCGCGCTAAATCGCCCTGAGACGCGGTGGGCAAGACTGCCCACCGCGCAGAACTGGAGACCCGTTCCGCGGGTGCCACTGGCGGCTTGTCCGCCAGTGCCTTCCTGCTGCTCACCACACACTGGCGGACAAGCCGCCAGTGGCACCCCGCAAATCAGCAGCGACAGAACATTAGCACTGGGTTCACGCCCCGAGCGAGACGACCAGCGCCGGCCCGGCCAGCAGGTCCAGCACGCCGCCGTCGGCGCCGAGGGCTGATGCGGCAGCCATCGTGTCGGACGCCGCTCGCAGACTCATTTCGAGCGGCGACCAGGACGGGGACTCCGGCGCGGCCGGATCGACCGTCGGCACGGTCTCGAAGCCGTCTCCGGGTGTATCGTCGGACGCCGCGAGGACGGTCGCAGAGAGGGCCGACGCCTCGGCCGGGCCGGTTGCCGGCGGTGCGGCCTGCACCTCAAGACTGCCCGCGTCATCCGTCCGGGCCAGGAGGTGGATTTCGGCGGCGTCGGTCAGCG
>CAYVAM010000344.1:0-1802 GCA_964449275.1 uncultured Anaerolineales bacterium | reverse complement strand
GCCTGCGGCGGGCAAAGGCCCATAGAATGGGCCTCAGCAGGCCTGCCATAATCCGCGATCACACCTCCCCCATCCCGCCGAGCAGGACAGTCTGGCCAAGCCGGGGCGACTCGCGTACAATATACTTGGAGTCTGGCGAGCGGATGATGCCGCCGCTCGTACCCTTCCGGATCGCGTCGCGAATGTGCTCAAGATAGAGCGATCGTCTCTCATAACTCCACCGCCTCCGACAGGATGCCATCGCGCAACGCGGGGTACACGGCGTCCTCCTCCACCACATCCACCTTGCAGCCGAGCAGATCCCCCAGATCCTGGATGAGCGCCACGTGGTCGAGGAGCGAGCGGTCCTCGTCCAGGTGCACCAGGAGGTCCACGTCGCTTCCGGTCCCCTGCTCGCCGCGCACGACCGACCCGAACAGGCGCAGATGCCGCGCGCCGTGCCTGGCCGCTACGCGGAGGATGTCCTCGCGGCGGGCCAGAATATCGTTCATGGAGACCATCGCCAGGCTCCCACGCTGGATCGTAAGGCTATTCTACCAAATCCGCGCGGCGCCGTCCACTTTTCCGCCGCCCTGTGTCACGCCACAGCGATTATGTCACACCCGATGATGGTAGAGTTTCCGTGCACTCAGGCATCGGAGGCACGGAATGAGCGATCGGACGGCCTCCGGCACCTTTTTCGGCCCTTGCAAAAAAGTGCCTGACACCTTTGCCCGGGTCCGTATAATAGGAGGCGCTGGTGAGCGGGCGATGCGGCCGCTCGGTTTTTCGGGACCGGGAGGAAAGTCCGAACTCCACAGGGCACGGTGGTGGGTAACGCCCACCGGCCGCAAGGCCAGGGAAAGTGCCACAGAAATCAAACCGCCGATGGCCCTCCGAAGCCTTGCGCCAAGGAGGGAACAGGCAAGGGTGAAACGGTGCGGTAAGAGCGCACCGCCCGTGTGGTGACACGCGGGGCACGGCAAACCCCACCGGGAGCAAGGCCAAATAGGGGACTCTTGGCGCGGCCCGCGCAAGATGAGTCCCGGGTTGGCCGCTTGAGCCGTCCGGCAACGGACGCGCCCAGATAAATGGCCGCACCCTTCGGGGCTACAGGATTCGGCTTACCGCCCGCTCGCCGGCTCTTCTCTTCCGGCTAACACGACAGCGCCACTTAGCCCTTTGCGCGGTGGGCATTCTTGCCCACCGCGCGGAATCTGTGTCGGACCGCTTAGTCTTACAACGCTAACTCGGGGTCAGATCGGACCCGGCCTATCCGAGAAAACAGCCCGTCAGGGCGCAGCCGTCTCCGGTTTCGGCCGCACGATGTTCGCCTGCCCGGTCGCCCATCCGCGGACGGCCTCAAGCCGCTGCCGCCCCTTGGCGAAGTAGAAATCGCCGAGGGAATCAAGATGCCGGCGAGCCTTCTCGTCGCGCTGCCGCTCCCAACCTTCCACGGGATGCACCACTGCCTGCCGGCTGAGTTCGCCCGTCAGGGCGTCGGCGATCAGGCGATGACCGGCGATGGTTGGATGCACGTGGTCGATCAAGAGGTACCCGCCGGGGATGCCGTCCCTGCTGCGCCGCGCGAACAGGTCTCGCACATCGACCAGGGGCGTGCCGGTGCGGCGAGCGATGGCAACGATCGCATCGTTCATCGGTTCGAGGATCCGCAGCGGACACACGTCGAGTTCCTTGGCCCGCACGTAAGCCTCGCGCGCCCGGTCGGTCATTCGCAGGGCATCGTAACACTTGGCCAGAGAATAGTGAAGCCCGGCATGCTGGTCGTCGATGGCCACGGCCCGGCGCAGCAGTTCGAGCGC
>CAYVAM010000343.1:0-1822 GCA_964449275.1 uncultured Anaerolineales bacterium | reverse complement strand
AGCGGCGAGACCCCTCGACTCGCTGCGCTCGCTCGGGGTGACAGAGGCCATCGCCAGCCCGCCAGAACAACTTCCCACACCCGAACGCAGAGGCAGTCAGCGGCGGATGCGTTCCTTGAGGTGTGCCAGCAGCGCTTCGGCCGACATGGTGCGGCGTGAGGTCCCCTCGGTCCACGTGACCTCGGTGCCATTCTTGACGAGTTTTTGCCACTTGCGGCAGGCCGCCAGCACGGTCGTGTGATTCTTGTTCCCCAGGGCCCGAGCGACGTCGGCGTAACTGAGGTCGGTCAACTGTCTCGCCAGGACCATGCAGACCTGCCGGGCGATGGAGATCTGGTGCAACTTGCGGCGACTGTGGATGTCGGACGGCGTCACGCCGAAGAAGGCCGTGACGGCTTGTTCGATCTCCGACAGGTTGGTGCGCGTCGGCCCTGCGGCGACAAACTCCAACAGGGCCTGGCGGGCCAGTTCCGTGGTCACCGGCGCTTTCAGCAAGGCTGCGTAGGCGATGATCCGTGTCAGGGCCCCTTCGAGTTCACGGACGCTTCCCTGAACGCGGTCGGCGATGAGCGCCAGGATGTCAGGTGACAGCGGGCGGCCCATCTGGGCAGCCTTGGCCTCGAGTATCCGCCGCCGCGTGTCCGCATCGGGCGGCGAGACGCGGACGACCAGGCCTGCCACCCAGCGGCTGATGAGGCGGTTCTGGATGGGCTCGATCTCGCGCGGATGGCTGTCGGACGCCAGGACGATGAGCCGTCCATGGCCGTCGAACTCGTCGAAGGTATGCAGGAACTCCTCTTGTGTCGCAGGCTTGCCGGCGAGGAAGTGAATGTCGTCGATGGCAAGGATGTCCAGGCTGCGGTACCGATGCCGGAACGCATCGAGTCTTCCCGTCCGCATGCACGCCAGGTACTGGTTGGTGAACCGTTCGGCCGACAGACACGCGACGCGTAAGTCAGGGTGTGCCCGCACCGCATGGAGGATGCCGTGGAGCAGGTGGGTCTTGCCCAGGCCGCAGCCTCCGTGGATGAACAGGGGGTGAAAATCCTTTCCCGGCGCGGCGGCGGCGGATTTCGCGGCCGCATAGGCCATTCGGTTGCACGGCCCCACGACGAAATTGCTGAGTGTGAAAAGCGGGCGGTACGTGGTCGTCGCACGCTCGTCGCGGGGGCGCTCGGCCGGAGCCGGCGGGTCAAGGCGCTCCATGGCTTCGGCCTCGCCGGCAAGGTTCTCGGCTCGGCGCTTCTGGAAGAGATGCGGCTGCACGCGGTACGTGACGGAAAGCGTCTGCCCGAAGGTGGCGGCAATGACGTGGGCCAACTGGTCGGCGAAGTGGCTCTTGAGATAGTCGCTGATGAAGAGGTTGGCGACGCCGACCTTGAGTCCGTCGTCGGTGACGCGGAAATCGGTAGCGCCCTCGAACCAGACGCGCCATCGCTCCGGGCCGACGGCGTCGCGAAGGTTTGCGACGAACGATTCGACCTGAGTGTCGTGAAGCGGCGCCACGAAGTGCACCCCCAGACGGCGCAACGACGGATTCAGATTCCCCACGCAAACGGTGCGGCCGGTGGGCTTCGGCGGTGCGCTAGAAGCGGCCGAGTCGCCGGCGGCCAGCGTTGCCATCCTACCGCTTTCGCGGAAGGGGAAAAGGGCCGATTCTTATTCAGGTCGTGTTCGGACGGCGCGACTTGGCCGAAGCGGTCGAACGACAGGCAGTTACGTGCGATGGACGGTCTGAGAAAACTTTTTTCCACCGGCGCCCGGGACGGTGGAAATCCTGTGGAGAAAACCCCCGCCCCGCGCCCGGTCGGAAAGCCGCCGG
>CAYVAM010000342.1:0-1826 GCA_964449275.1 uncultured Anaerolineales bacterium | reverse complement strand
ATACTGACGTATGGCGTCGCGCCGACGCGGGGCCGATAGCCCAGCGATAGCCATTTCTCGGCGCCGTCGTTGACGAAGATTGCAAGCGACTGGTTATCGAACGCGCCCGACGGGGTGTACCCGGCCGTGGCTATTTCGCCGAGGGCGTGAACTTGAACATCGAAGTCGCCGCGGACTTCCAGATACGCCAGCGCCCGGCGCCCGTCGAAGGTGCTGGTGTCCTGGCCGGCCGCGCCGGTCTCTATCTGGAGGCGTTCGTTGACCTCGCTGAAAACCGCCGTCGAGGTGGGGTCGGGGAAGTTCTCCTCGGTCGCCCATATCACATCGAGCAGGTTGTCCTCGAAATCGTCTGCGAACTCCGAGTCGCTCTCATGGCCCAGGGGGCACACCTTCAGGACGTTGAACGGCTGCTCGGTGACACCGTCGGCGTTGGCCTGTGCTGCTGCTGAAAGCGGCCGGGTCACCGGCTAACTCCCCGGATAGGCGCGCTCGTCGTGGACGCTGAGGTCCACCGTTACGGCCCAATGCGCCCCGTACAGGTCCGCCTGCATGTCTCGCGCCGGCTCGCTGAAATCGAGTCGGGTGATTATGAACCGCGCCGTCCACTGGAGACCCCGGCGCACGTCCTGCAACGTCCAGGTATTTTGCGTCGCCACAGCGTCGTTCACGAAAAAGTCCTCGAGGTCGTCACGTTCGGCCTGCGTCAGGTTCGCCCACGTCAGGCGCATCCGGCGGATAGCCACGGCCTTGTCGTAGGAGTAGCCGACGCCGCTCGCCGTGCGGGCAAAGGTCTGGACGAGTTCCGGGCCCTCGCTGTTACCGACCTCAGCGTCGGGGAGGTAGATGGTGAGGACGCTGCCGACGAGGTTAATCACGGCGTGGCCCTCTCGCGATCAACATTGACCTGACCGTAGCCCCGGCGCCGCAGGAACTCCACCAGTTCCTGTACCAGTCTCTCGGTAATCTTCGCCTCCGCGGCCCGGATGACTATGGTTGTTGCCAAACCGGCAGCGCCGCCAAGGGCCGCCGCGGCCCCGGCCGCTGCCGCCTCCGCAGTCGACGGGCCAGCGGGTGCGCCAGCGGTGGCCGGTGCGCTGATGGTACGGCGAACGTCGGGCGGCAGGAGTGGCTCCGCCGCGGCCATGCCCCACTTCTTGTACCACTTCTTGTGTTCCTCGCCGGAGACCAGTTTCTGCATCAGGTCCCAGGTCTGCTCAAGCGCATAGCGCACGGTCTCAATCGCACTCAGCAATCCATCGAAAGTAGCATCCCAATCGAAGTCCATAAGTGTGTTATAGGCCTTTGTGGCCTCGTCCTTAATTCTAGGCCATATCTCCGATTCGAGGTAATAGAGAGTCTCGTACAACGAGATTCTAAACCCATCCCAAGCCCTAGCCCAATCGATCTTCTTCAGGTAGTTCCACGCCTTCTTCGCGTTTTCCCTCAGGTAGCCCCAGGCATTCCGGGTCCATCTGATAAAGGTCTTATACCAGCCCCGGATAACATCCTTGGTCTCTTTCCCAAAGGCGGCGTTGATTGCGGTAAAGGCAGCCGACTCGACCTTTTCCCAGGTGGTCAGCGAACTATCCTTGATGCGGTCATTCCATGCCCGTATCTCTTTGCTCATGCGAGCGAAGCCGTGGGCGGCACGCATATTGAACTTCTCCACCGCCGGCAGCAGCGTCCCACCGATAGCCGTCCCGAAGTCCTTTATCGCCATCCACAGTATCTGGAACGTCGTGGTGCCGAGGTTCCCCTCCCGCCGTAGCGATCCCATAGCGTCGGTCGCGTCCTGCATAATGACTTTCTGGACAACCCAAAGCCGC
>CAYVAM010000341.1:0-1851 GCA_964449275.1 uncultured Anaerolineales bacterium | reverse complement strand
ATCTTAACAAAAAACGGCCCAATCGCCCCTGGCGGCCCAAAAACGCAGATTCGGAGGCCAAAAAACGCGTTTTCGGAGGTTTCGGCGAACGGCAATTTGACGTAAGTCTTATGCAACCGGACGCATGTATCCACGCCGCAACGAGCCCCAGCCTACGTTTGTTGAGCCCCGGCGCCCCGCGCGGCCCATCCGTTCGGGTTGGCGACGCGCCGGGCGGCTGCGCGCCCCGTCCCTTGACTCGGCCGCACGGCCGGGTTAGGATACCGGCCACAGGGCATACGTTTAAGAAGAAAGGACGCGGCACGATGAGAACGTTTGCGATTGCTACCATGATGCTTGCCATTGCGTTGGCGGCTCAACCCTGCACCGCCGGTGGCACCCGGACGGCCGGGAAGGAGGCGGCCTGGACGCCGCTCATCAACGGCAAGGACCTCGCGGGATGGAAAAAGCCCACCGGCCAGGCCATCTTTACCGTCGAGGACGGTGCGCTCGTCGGCACGCAGACCACCGGCAAGGGCGGCGACATGTTCACGGAGAAGGAATACGACAACTTCGAGTTGCGGTTCACCTACAAGGTTGTCTGGCCGGCCAACAGCGGCGTCTGGTTCCGCGGCAAGTACCAGTTCGACATCCTGAAGTACAAGAAGCCCGTCGCGTTCAGCGGCACCCTGTACTGCCCCGGCAAGATGTTCATCACCAAGAACCTGGACGAGAAGCGCGAAAACCGCGACAGGTGGAACGAAGGGCAGGTTTACGCGAACGGCGATCACCTTATCCTGTGGCTGAACGGAATAAAGACGGGCGAGTGCCATGACAAGACCCTCAAGAAAGGCCCCGTCGGCATCCAGGTGCACGGCGGCGGGAACTTCAAGGGGATGAAGATCATCATCAAAAAGATGGAACTGCGGCCGCTGAAGCCGGGCGAGGGGCCGACCGAACCCAAGCCGGGCGGCCCAAGGGAAGCCGTCAAACCGAAGTAACCCGCGCTTTGTCGGCCCAAACACGTATAAGCCCGGATTTCCTGGTTTAGGTTTCGCTCTTGGATACAATAGAGCATGGTTCGACCGCATAGACGAAGGGTTTCCTCAAGATCAAGGGCAGGAAAACGGGAGAATCCAATGGGTGAAAGCGGCAAGGATGCCATTCGCGTAGGTTTTGACGGCAGTCTGAAGCTCGAGTTCCACGGATCGAAGATCACCAGCGACGCAGGACTGATCCCAGATAGAGTGACAAAAGGGAAAGGCACGAAGCGATGGGAGCGAAGACGATGGCAGGTATCTGTGGGGCGCTGATCGCCATGGCGATCGGGGCGTCGAGCGTATCGGCGGCCAAGCGACCGGCGGTGCAGGAAGTGGAATTAAACGCTTCCGGGCAGAAGCTGTTCGCACGCTACTCGGCTCAAGTCAAGGCCCTGCAGGCCGAGATTGAGAAGGCGTTGCCGAAGGTTGACCAGCAGCGGAAGGCCGCCTTCCTGAAAGCGTACCAGGCCGAGGCGGCGGCGACGGCGGCCGAACTGAGGGCGAAGCAGGCTCAAGTCAAGAGCAGGGACAAGGCAGCCGCGGCAAAGGCTTACGGTGCCGCCAAGGAGGCCCTCGCGGTGGCGGCGACGAATGCTCAGGCGCCGGCCAAGGCCATGCTGGCGGACCTAGAGGAGTTCCTGGCGAGCGACAAACTGGACGCGCAACTGGTGAAGTACGTCGTTCTGGCCGAGGCCACGCCGCGCGGCCTGGCGGCGTTCACCGAGCAGGGCAAAGAGCAGGAGACGCTGGTCGAGAAGCTGCTGGCGGATGCTGATCTGATGAAGCAGATGATCATCGCGGATGGCGCCAAGGGTGGCAAGTATGGCCAGGC
>CAYVAM010000340.1:0-1872 GCA_964449275.1 uncultured Anaerolineales bacterium | reverse complement strand
GAAAGTGTTTCCGAACAGCCGTAGCGCCGGGGTTTATCCCCGGCGCGGAACCGCCATCGCCCTGACTATCCGGCCGCCGGGCATAAAGCCCGGCGCTACGGACTTGGATCCCAGCGCGGCGGGTCCGGAGAGCCGCCGCGCCCGAAGGGGCGGGAAGGCCACCATCCCATGTGCTGTCTCGCGCGGCGGGCAGTCTTGCCCGCCGCGCGGAGGGTTGGGCTGCGGCGCGGTAGGCAAGACTGCCCACCGCGCTATGCCCTGCTACCGTTGAAAGTGAACTGCTCCGGCCAGACCTCTCAACCGTGAAGCGGCGCCGAGAGGGCTTCGCACAGGTCCGCTACCACGGCGGCGATGCGCTCGGGCGGCTCGTCGGCGTGGTCGGCGATGCGGTGGATGATGGCGCTGCCGACGATTGCCCCGTCGGCCACGGCCGTCACCGCCGCCACGTGCTCGGGCCGCGAGATGCCGAAACCCACGCACACCGGCACGGTTGCCTCGGCCTTCACGCCGCGCACGTATTCGTCGAGATGCTCCGGCAGCGCGTCGCGCTCGCCGGTGATGCCGGTGACGCTGACGCAGTAGATGAATCCGGTGGCATGGGCGAGGATCGCCTCGCGCCGGCTCGGCGGCGTCGTCGGCGCCACGAGCGGAATGTAAACGAGGTCGCGTGCCGCCAGCGCCCGGCCGAGCGGCCCCGCCTCGTCGGCCGGCAGGTCCGGCACGATCATCCCGTCGATCCCGGCGCGGGCGGCCCCCTCGACGAACGTCTCCATCCCCGGCCGGTAAACGAGCGAGTAGGAGACCATCAGGCAGATCGGAAGCGCCAGGCCGTCGCCCCGCAGGGCCGCAACCCGGTCGAGGATGGCCCGCGGCGTAACGCCGGCCGCCAGCGCCCGCTGGTAACTCGCCTGGATGGTCGGCCCGTCGGCGATCGGGTCGGAGAACGGCACGCCCAGTTCCACGAGGTCCGCCACGCCCCGTTCCTGGAGCGTCCGCAGGACGGCGGCCGTGACGTCCAGGTTCGGGTCGCCCGCCGAGATGAACGGCATGAATGCCTTGCGGCCATCGGCCGAGAGACGTTCGAAGGCGGCGCGGACGCGGTTCACTACGATTCCCCTTTCCGCAACCCCGAATGTTGCGCGGCGGGTGCTCCAGACCCGCCGCGCACAATCTACCCGTCTCCGCCGAGGTCCTCGCCGAGAATCCGTGCCGCCTCCTCAACGTCCTTGTCGCCCCGGCCGGAGAGGTTGACGACGAGGACTTGGCGTTTGTCCATCTTGGGGGCCATCTTCTTCGCTTCCACGAGGGCGTGGGCCGATTCCAGGGCCGGGACGATGCCTTCGGTCCGCGCGAGTTCCACAAACTCCTCCAGCGTCTCGGTGTCGGTGGCCGCGCAGTACCGCACCCGGCCGCCGTCGCGCCAATACGAATGCTCCGGCCCGACGCCGGGGTAATCGAGGCCCGCGCTCACCGAGTGCACCGGCAGCGTCTGCCCGGCGTCGTCCTGGAGGACGTAGGAGAGCGAGCCGTGCAGGACGCCGGGCTCGCCGGTGCAGAGGGGTGCGGCGTGCTGTCCGGTGGCGAGTCCTCGTCCTCCCGCCTCGACGCCGACGAGTTCGACGCTCTCTTGGTCGATGAAAGCGATGAACGCCCCGGCGGCATTCGACCCGCCGCCCACGCACGCCACCACCGCGTCGGGCAGGCAGCCTTCCTGCTTCCGGCACTGCTGGCGGATCTCGTTGCCGATGACCGACTGGAAGTCGCGGACCATCATCGGGAAGGGGTGCGGGCCGGCCGTCGTGCCGAAACAGTAGTGCGTGGTCTCGACGGTGGCCATCCAGTCGCGCATCGCCTCGTTGATGGCGTCCTTGA
>CAYVAM010000339.1:0-1894 GCA_964449275.1 uncultured Anaerolineales bacterium | reverse complement strand
AAAGCGCGTTTTCGGGGGTTCCGGCGAACGGCGATTTGACGTAAGTGTTATGGAGGTGGACGAATCCAAGCGGCCCCGCCTTCGCCAAGGCTTCGGTGGGCAGGCTACCGAGACCCGTTCGACTCGCTGCGCTCGCTCAGGGTGACAGACAGCCGGCGGCATGTCAGCGAACGGCGAGACCCAATCGAATGCGGAATTCGGAACGCGGAATGCGGAACGAGCGGCCACGACAACGGCGAGACCCGTTCGACTCGTCCCGAGGCATCGGGACTCGCTCTCCCGTGACAGACAGCCTGGGGCATGTCTGACCAAGGCAGCACTCAAAACCGCGCCGGAAAGAGGGCAATTCTACTTTGTCCCAAGTCCCTGCCTGTAAAGACCTACGGGCCCGTACGCGTACCGGGCAGGGACCGGACGTCATCGCTTTGCTGTGACAGCGGCGAAAGCATCCTTGCAGAAGGGCGGGGGTCTGTCGTACACTTGGATGTGGAGCGTTTTCAGAGGAAAGGGCCGAGCGTTGACGCGTGCACTTACGCTAACGGTTGTGGTGTCGGCGGTGGCTCTGGCGCTGGTCGGGTGCGGTCCGGAGTATGGTGCCGCCTCGGCTTACGTCAGCCTGGAAGTGGCCACGAAACTGGCCCGCGACCGCGTGTATCCGGCCACGGTCCGGGTGGACGCACGGCGGGTGGAGTACGTGGGCGGCAAGAAGCGGCGGCGGGGCGGGAACGGATCGGGCCTCATTTTCGACGCCGAAGGACACATCCTGACGAACTTCCACGTGGCCGGCCGCGCCGACGAACTCACGTGCATCCTCTTCAACAAGGAACGCGTCAAGGCGAAACTCATCGGCGGCGACCCGTGGACCGACCTGGCGGTCATCCAACTCGACCTCGACGAGGTGAAGGAGAAGGGGCTGGCGTTCGACCACGCGGAGTTGGGCGATTCCGACTCCGTCGAGGAGGGCGACAGCGTCCTGGCGATCGGCAGCCCGTTCGGCCTGTCGCGGTCGATCTCGTCCGGCATCATCTCCTGCCGCGACCGTATTCTGGGGACCGGCCTTGAGACGCCGGGTGGGTTCGAGACGGGTCTGTTCAACACGTGGCTCCAGACGGACGCGGCCATCAACCCGGGGAATTCGGGCGGGCCGCTCGTCAACTTTCGCGGGGAGGTTGTCGGCATCAACACGCGCGGCGGTGGGAACGACCTCGGTTTTGCGGTGCCCATCAACGTGGCGAAGGAGGTGGTGCGGCAGATCCTCGACAAGGGCAAAGTCAGTCGGAGCACTATCGGCCTGGTGCTTCAACCGCTCCAGGACCTGGAGGCGTTCTTCGATGTCGGCAAAACCGAGGGGGCGGTCGTCTCGAGCGTGGAGGCCGACGGGCCGGCCGCCAGGGCGGGCGTCCAGGCCCAGGACATCCTGGTGGCGTACGGCGGCGAGAAGGTTAAGGGGCGGTACCCGGAGCAGTTGTTCGATCTTCGCCGCCGGGTGGCCAAGACGCCCGTCGGGGAGAAGGTCAAGGTGAAACTGAAACGGGCCGGCGAGATCCGCTCTGTCGAGATCGTGACGGAGGAACTGACGACCGTCCGCAGCAAAGAGGAGAACTTCCCGAAATGGGGCCTCGTGGGGCAGGACATCACCGACCGGCTGGCCCAGCGCGAGAAACTGCTCACCACGAAAGGGGTGTACGTGACGGGCATCCGTCGCGGCGAGCCGGCCGAACGCGGAGGTGTCAAGAAGGATGACATCATCGTTCGCGTCGGCGAG
Source organism: uncultured Anaerolineales bacterium (assembly GCA_964449275.1). Taxonomy (GTDB): domain Bacteria; phylum Planctomycetota; class Phycisphaerae; order FEN-1346; family FEN-1346; genus JAUVZF01. Next base: position 129 of record CAYVAM010000339.1, on the reverse strand, counting down.
AAGGACGTCGGCTCCGCAAGCGACCTGAAGCGCGAATACAACGCCGCCGTCAAGGGAAGAGAGAAGATGGTCCTTTTGCGCGTTCGTCGTGGCCAGGGGGTGCTGCCGGTCCTGCTGAGACTCGACTAC
>CAYVAM010000338.1:0-1947 GCA_964449275.1 uncultured Anaerolineales bacterium | reverse complement strand
TTAACAAAAAACGGCCCAATCGCCCCTGGCGGCCCAAAAACGCAGATTCGGACACCAAAAAGCGCGTTTTCGGGGGTTCCGGCGAACGGCAATTTGACGTAAGTCTTATGGAGCAGGACGAATCTAAGCGGGCGGCGAGACCCGTTCGAATGCGGAATTCGGAACGCGGAATGCGGAACGAACGGCCACGACAACGGCGAGACCCGTTCGGCTTCGCTCAGGGTGACAGAGACAGCGGCGAGACCCGTTCGGCTGCGCTCAGGGTGACAGAGACAACGGCGAGACCCGTTCGACCCCGGCTGGGTGCCGTGGCGACCGCTCGCTTCGCTCGCTCTCCGGTGACGGATGGCGGGCGGCAAACGTCGTAGAACTCCGGGTCAGGTCACGGGACCGTAGCGGGGACCCAGCGTGGCGGCGAGGGCTTGGCCGCGCGCCAGCAGCGATGCACGCTCGTCCGGAGTCAGCGGCGCGTACTTCCGGGCGAACTCCACGTTCTGGATGGCCTGCTCGAGCGTGTAGGGTCCGACGGCGGCCAGGCTGACGCCTTCGAGGTCCAGGGCATAGGCCATGGCGTGCGGCAGGAGTTCGGGCGTGGTGGCGCAGCCGACGTAGCCCTTCTTGTGGTTCGGGAAGCCTCCCTTGATGCCGGCGTAGACCTTCATGGCGACCACGCCGACGTTCTGCTTGCGGCATTCGGGCAAGACCTTCTGTTCGAAGCCGTAGATGTTGCGGTCGGCGTAGTTCATGACGCACATGACGACGTCGATGCGGCCGGTCTTGACCATTCGGACGAAGTTTGGCGGCCGGTTGTGTCCGGAGATGCCGATAAAGCGGATTCTGCCCGCCTGCTTCTGTTTCAGCAGGTACGCCAGGGCGCCGTCCTTGGCCAGGACGCGGTCGATCTTCTTGCTGCCGATGCTGTGGATGTGAACGAGATCGATGTGATCGGTCTTGAGCCGGCGGAGCGATTCGGCCAGCGATCGCTCGGCGCCTTCGGCCGTGTGGGTCGAGACCTTCGTGACGAGGAAGAGTTTGTCGCGCCGTTTCGGGAGCACCAGGCCGAGGGCTTCCTCGGCGTTGCCGTAAATGTGGGCCGTGTCCACGTAGTTGACGCCGCGGTCGAGGACCTCGCCGAAGATCCTGGCCGCCTCCTGCGCCTCGACGGGCCCTTCGCCGATGGGCGCCGTGCCGAGGCCGAGGATGGTCACCTTCTCGCCGGTGCGTCCCAACACACGCTTGCGGAGTCCGTCGGAGGGCGCGGCGAAAGCGTTCTGCGCGACCGCCGTCATTGCCAGGCCCGTCCCCGCCAGGGTCGCCTTCTTGAGGAACTCGCGCCGGTTCACGCCGCGGCGGTCGAGCGTTGCATCCGCCGATTCCCGGCAGGGTTTGTGGTTGTGGGTGCTGTTCATATCTATCTCCCGTTTCCGATTGCCGGCCTGTGCCGCCCGGCGTTCCGCCAAGATCGCAGTACGCTCCCTGAAACGTTAGGGCAAGCGGCCCGTCAATACATGGTCCGCGCTTGGCGGGCCTGTGGCTCATCGGATTATCGCCCGCTCTCCCGGAAATTGCAACGACTGCGCATTGCGCGGCGGGCAATCTTGCCCACCGCGCAGAACTGGAGACCCACCGCGCGCTAAGTCGCCCTGAGACGCGGTGGGCAAGACTGCCCACCGCGCAGAACTTATGTCTGACCGCTTAGCCCTGGGCTCACGCCACGAGCGAGACGACCAGCGCCGGCCCGGCCAGCAGGTCCACCAGACCGCCGTCGGCGTCGAGGGATGATGCGGCAGCCATCGTGTCGGACGCCGCTCGCAGACTCGTTTCGAGCGGCGACCAGGACGGGGACGCCGGCGCGGCCGCCTGCTGTTCGGTGACCGTGTTGGCGGCGCGCTGCAGGGGCAGCACATGGCCACGCAAGTTTACCCGCCGTGGCGGGCGTGGCCATGC
>CAYVAM010000337.1:0-1961 GCA_964449275.1 uncultured Anaerolineales bacterium | reverse complement strand
GGAAGGTGCCCCGCTTCCACATGGTCGCCTACACGGGCGGCGTCATGCGGATCGTGGGCTTCCCGCACCCGGTGGTCGTGGACCTGGAGGGCCTGGCCATCGAGCGCCAGGACCTGCCCGTCCGGCTCGATCACAGTCCCCGCCAGGGCGTCGGTCACACGCAGCGCGTGGCCGTCGAGAACGGCCAGGTCGTCGCCGAGGGCCTGGTGAGCCGCGACACCTCCTGGGCCCGCGACGTGGCAAAGAGCGGCGCGAACGGCTTCCCCTGGCAGGCGTCCATCGGCGCGGCCGTCATTGAGGCGGAGTTCGTACCGAACGGCCACCGGGTGACCGTCAACGGCCGGACGTTCGGCGGCCCGCTGCACGTGGTGCGGAAGGCCGTTCTCAAGGAAATCTCGTTCGTCGATAGCGGCGCCGACACGGGCACCCGCGCCCGCGTCGCCGCCAGTGAAAAGGAGACTGAAACCATGGACGATGTCGCGACCACCCCCACCGAGGAGCAGACCGACCAGGACACCACCCAGGAGACGCCCAAGCCGGAGACCCCGGCCGCTGGCGAGGAGACTCCGACCCCTGCCGAGGAGACCCCGCCCGACCCGGCCCCGACGCCGACGACCGTCGAGGCCGCGGCCGCGGAAGACACGGACCCCGTGGCCGATATGCGTCACCGCATGGCCGCCGAGACGCGGCGTGTCGAGGCGATCCGTCGCCTCGCCGCTGGCAAGCACCCGGACATCGAGGCGCGTGCCATCGAGGAGGGGTGGGACGAGACGCGCGCGGAACTGGAAATCCTGCGCGCGAGTCGCCCGAAGGTCCCGGCCGTGAGCGTCCCCCAGCGGCCCGCCAGTCCCCAGGTCTTCGAGGCCGTTGCCCTCATGGCCTCAGGGCTCCCGACCTCGCGCATCGAGGCCGCCTACGCCGAGCCGGTCCTTGAGGCCGCCGACCGCCTGCGCGGCGTCGGCATCCAGGAGTTCTGCGAACTGGCCGCCGGTGCGCAACTGCCGCGGTTCCGCCGCGACGCCGCCGGGTGGCTCCAGGCAGCCTTCTCGACGGCGAGCCTCCCCGGCATCCTCTCGAATATCGCCAACAAGATGCTCCTGGAGGGCTACAACTACATCGAGGACGCTTGGCGACGGGTCTGCCGCATCGCCAGCGTCAACGACTTCAAGGAGCACTCGCGGTACCGGATGACCGGCGCCTTCAAGTTCGAGCAGGTCGGCCCTGACGGGGAACTGAAGCACGGGAAACTCGACGAGCAGAAGTACGGCCAGAAGGCCGACACCCACGGCATCATGTTCGCCCTGACGCGGCAGATGATCATCAACGACGACATGGGCGCCTTCACCGATATCCCGCGCCAGATCGGCATGGGCGCCGCGGAGAGCATCGCCGACGCCGTGTGGGGCCTGCTGCTCTCGAACCCCGTCCAGGCCGACGGGAAGGCCTTCTTCTCGACCGACCACAAGAACTACGCCGAGGGCACCGACACGGCCCTGACGGTTGACGGCCTGACGGCGGCCGAGGTCATGTTCGGCGAACAGACCAAGCCTGGCGGCCGGCCTATGGGCATCCCGGCGTCGATCCTGCTGGTGCCGACGGCCCTGAAGGTGCCGGCCGAACTCCTGATGAAGTCGCTGCTGCTGAACGAGACCACCACGGCCAACAAGGGCAAGCCCTCGGCCAACCCGCACGTCGGGAAGTTCGACGTCGCGAGTTCGGTGTACCTCGCGAACGCGAGTTTTGCCGGGGCCTCGGCCAAGGCGTGGTACCTCTTCGCCGACCCGAACCGGCTGCCGACCATCGAGATCGCGTTCCTGAACGGCGTGGACCGGCCCACGGTGGAGAAGACCGACGCGGACTTCAACACCCTCGGCATCCAGTTCCGCGGCTACATCGATTTCGGCGTCCGCGAGCAGGACTGGCGCGGCGCGCTCAAGATGAAGGGCGAGGCGTAATCGCAA
>CAYVAM010000336.1:0-1967 GCA_964449275.1 uncultured Anaerolineales bacterium | reverse complement strand
CGTGCGAACTGCTCGTTTGTGACTTCACACGTGCCCATCCAGAACGGCTTCCCGATAGTCACGATGGTCCGCGGGCGTTCATCGTCGTGGCCGTTGGCATCGCCCAGGATAAAGCGGCCGGCGGGAATCCGGACCAGGTCCATCGTCACGCCGCCGCCCAGGTCGATGGTGCGAGTTACTGGGGCGGCCTTCACCTGTCGGCGGCGGGCTTCGTTGGCGGCGAACGGCCAGCCTTCGCAGGTCACCTGACGGACTCGCGCTTTGGCCGGCCCCTCGGGGATGATCGGCTTAACAGGGACTCTCGGCGTGGGGAGGATTTCCTCCGGGTCCTGGTCGATACCGCCGTACAGCCGCGCCAGGTCCCGGCGCCGCTTGCGCTGGTTGCCTCCGATGCGCGTTTCGGCCCCGTTCGACGCGACGAGTTTCGCGTCGGCCCAGGTGGCGCATCCGGCGACGACCTCCGGGGCCCCGACGACGAACAGGTACAGTTCCTTCTGACCGGCGACGGGAATGTTGACGTGCTTGGCCGGATCGCCCCCACGAACGATCGGGCTGACCCATGTCTTGAGGCGATCCGTCCGTGCCCGCTCCGATTCCAGCCTTGCCAGCGCTTCCCGCGACGCCAGCATCGTTTCCTGCCACGTGCCCATCTTTGTGTAGTACCGTGGCATCCCCGCACCGGCCGCGCAAGCCAGACATGCGAGGAGAAGGATCGCTACAGAGACTGGGACAGCCTGACGCACGTTCCAGTGATGCGCAGAAGTTCGGCGCCGCGATCCGCCGGCACGCAAAGGCTCTCTCCTGTTTTCCCCTCGGCTTGGGCGATTCTAGACGGTGCCGCGCGTCACGTCAACGCGGAACAGGTCTGGGGCCCCGTCAAGAAGCCCGTGTGACCAAGTTTCTTCACGAACGGAAGGTAGACTGGTGAGCCGGCATGACATGCGGTTCGCGGTGGATTGGCCCACTGATGGTGGGCGCTCGCGCGCGTCTTGACGGAGAGCGCGGGCTAGACCGACCGACGTGTGAAAACCCGCATAAACACTGGCCGAAAACGCGAGAATCCCGCCACCTCTCGGCTCGGGGCTCTCTGTCAACCAGAGCGACCTCGGAAGTTCGCTCCTGTTTGTCTGGCTCCCCAAAACGCTACTCGAACCTGCGCCCTTCCGGTTGACAGCCGGGGCTCGAGGCCCCTTTCACACCCCCCTCGGGCTGACACACCGAAGGTACGCCGCAGAAGAAACACTGCCTAAGGCCCTATCCAGGTGGACAATGCCTAGGGACGGATGCGCGACTGAATCGAAGGCACGGCGGATTACCTTACCCGCCCGTCTGGAAGACCCACTCCAGGCGCTCCTCGGCCTGCGCCAGCCTGTCGCCCTCGTACCCCACCAGCACGTAGCAGCCCACCTGCCGCTGCGTGAGACCTGCGTCGCGCAGCGTCTTGATGGTCCGCTCGATGTGCGGTCGCTGCTGCGACTGATCGTAGGCGGTGTAGAGAATCTGCACCCGCATCCGGCCCAGCCGCCTGGCGAACCACGGTCGGCAGAGTCTGGCGTCGATGCCGCCGGTGAAGGTCTCGAAGTTCGATGGGCAGGAGGTCATAGTCCCACGTCGCGAGGTCCGCCACGCGGTTGTCCGCCAGGCGATACGCCTTCGCCTGCTCCGGCGTCAGGTCCGTGGCCACGTGGACCGACACGAACTCGAGGCCCAACTTCTTCGCGGCCTTCCACCGGGTGTGCCCGACGACGATGACGCCGTCAGTGTCCACCACGATGGGCTGCTGGAAGCCGAACTCGTGGATGCTGGCCGCCACGGCGTCCACCGCATCGTCGTTCTGCCGCGGGTTACCCTCGTACGGCCGGATGTTGCCGACCTTGCGTTTCTCAACCTTCATCATCGCCTCCGTTCCTGCCCCCAGGGTCGCCCCACGCCGTCACTGTTGGCCCGTATCGCGTCTGGGCGCCCTC
>CAYVAM010000335.1:0-1987 GCA_964449275.1 uncultured Anaerolineales bacterium | reverse complement strand
AGGCCTGCAAGGACATGTACGTTGAGAAGCCGGCCAGCCACAATGTGTTCGAGGGCCGCATCTGCACCGACATCATCGCCAAGTCGAAGCAGATCGTTCAGACGGGCACCCAGCGGCGCAGCGAAAAACGGTGGGCCCAGATGGTTGAGGTCACCAAGTCGGGGAAACTCGGCAAACTCCTTATCAGCCACGGCTTTGCCTCGAAGCCGCGCGGCAGCATCGGGTTCAAGAAAATCGAGAAACCTCCCGCGAACCTCGATTGGAATCTGTGGGTCGGACCGTCCCCCATGCAGCCGTACCACGGGAACCTGGTGCACTACAACTGGCACTGGTTCTGGGACTTCGGCAACGGCGAGATCGGCAACCAGGGCGTCCACCAGACCGACTGTGCCCGCTGGGCTATCCCCGGCGCGACGCATCCGACCTTCGTCCTGTCGCTCGGCGGACGCATCGGATACAAGGACCAGGCCCAGACCCCCAACACGCAACTCACGGTGTACATGTACGGCGACACGCTCCTGTTCTTTGAGGTCTGCGGCCTGGTGAACGGCAAGACCCGCCGCGTCTCGAACGACTTCGTATACGAGGCCGGCAAGGTCATCGATGGCGGCAAGTTCATCCCGAACGACAGCCACAAGGACGCCAAGATGCCCAGTGTGGACGTCAAACTCGGCCCGGGCAGCGGCCCGTTCGGCAACTTCATCGCCGCCATGCGAAGCCGAAAGAAGGAGGACCTCAACGCCCCCTTCGAGGAGGGACACTACTCGGCCTCCATCTGCCATCTCGGCAGCATCTCGTATCGACTGGGCAAGCAGGTTGCCTGGAACAAGGTGGGCAAGAAACCCTTTGAGCAGGACTACGCCAACGAGCAGTGGCTGCGCATCTGCGAGCACCTCGTCAAGAACCGCAAACTCAATCTCAGCGAGTGGATGTGCCACGTCGGTCTGCCGCTGAAGTTCGACCCGGAGACCGAGAAGTTCATCGACGCGCCGGCGGCGGCGAACCGGATGCTCACGCGGCCGCCGCGTAAGCCGTTCGACGTTCCCGAGACGGCGTAGGCAAAGCCATACACGATGAGAAGCGCGAGCGCGGCGGGTCGGAAGAAAACGAGCGCGGCGGGTCTCCTGACCCGCCGCGCTTCGCCACCCCCGCAACGCTCGCACGCTGGCCCGGATCCGCAGTGTGCCACGGCCGGTCTTGTCCGGCCGTGCGTTTTTCGAATTGCGCGGCGGGCAGTCTTGCCCGCCGCGCTTCTACCCGCCGGATGCAACGCTCGCACGCTTGGCCGACGGATAGGTGCGGCGTAAAACCGGCACGCTGGTTTTCCCGTCTTGCCGTTCCGTATAATGCATGAGACTCAGGGGGACGCGGGGGAAAGGAGCCGCCGTGACGAAAGCCAAACTGAACCTCGTCATCGACGCCCTGATGGCGCTGCTCTTGGCGGCCATTGCGGGGCTGGGGTTCCTGATCAACTGGGTGCTGATTCCCGGGGAGCAGCGCCCGGCCGTCTACGGCAGCCGGCCCGACCTGTACTGGCTCGGCTGGGACCGCCACCAGTGGGGCGACGTGCACCTGGTCCTGGGCATTACACTGCTCGCGCTGACGGTGCTGCACGTGGTGCTTCACTGGTCGCAGGTGGTCGGCATCTGGCGGCGCATGGTTGGCAGCCGGGTCGCACGGGTGGCGCTGGCCGTGGTCTTGCTCGTGCTGATCGCTGCGCTGATGGCGTTCCCGGCCATCGTGACGCCCGAGGTGGTCCCGGGCGGCCACGGCGAAGGCAACGGCCACGGACGAGGAGCCGCGTTCATCGAACGCGGAAGGCAGAACGCGGAAGGCGAAACCAACACCAGCGCCACGGACAGCCGAGAGCGCCGAGGGCGGGGCAGCGGCCGCGGCCGGCGCAGTGAGCGAAACCAGCCGCCACCGTGAGCGAGTCCGTAGGGTGGGTGCTTGGCACCCACGCGGATTCTGCCGGCCAAGGTGGGTG
>CAYVAM010000334.1:0-1989 GCA_964449275.1 uncultured Anaerolineales bacterium | reverse complement strand
ACGGCGAAAACGGGCTTTCGAGCGCGGTGGGTCAGGAGACCCACCGCGCGAAATGGCGAAGTGGCGCTGTAGGGCTAAGACGACAACGCCACTTCGGTCTATGCGCCCGCCCGCGGCGGCGTACACAACTGCGGGGTACCGGCTCCGTGCGATGGGTGTAACTCTTTTCACTGGCGGGCGGCAGGGCAAAAAGGTACCAGGAACCTTTTCCCTGAAAGGCCCGGAGGGTGCTACGCAGAAAAGGATCCTGGTACCTTTTTGCCCCAGGGCGTATACTTGAGTCGTCGATTCCGTTCAACCCGAACACCACGAATCCGGGGTTCCACGATGGCGCGACCGACGGCGATGCGTGTGCTTCGGCTCCTGGCGCTGGTCGGCCTGGCCCTGCCGGCGCTGCTCGGGGCCGGGACGGACAAGGAGGACGCCGCCGACTCAACGCCGGACACGCCATCCCCTGAGGCCAAGCCGCAATCCGAGCGGCTGCTTGCGGCCCGGATTCCCGTCAGCGGCATGATTGACGAAGCGCTGCGGGCCAGCGTCGGCCGCCGCGCGAGCGAGGCCGTCGCCGACGGCAACCGCCTGATCATCTTTCACATCACGTCCAACGGGGGGTTCCTGGGCGACGGACTGGAACTGAGCCGCCGGATCGAACGCGTCGCCCGCGACGGCGTCCGGACCGTCGCTTACGTGGACTCGAAGGCCTACAGCGCGGCGGCCATCGCCGCGTTCTCGTGCCAGGAAATCGTGATGAGCCCCGAGGCCTCGGTCGGCGCGTGCACGCCGTATGCCGCCATTCCCCTTGGCGGACCGCAACCCATGGAGGAGCCCGTCCGAGCCAAGATGGAAGGCACCATCGTCGAACGCATGGAGAGCCTGGCCGAAAAGTACGGGTATCCGGCGGCACTGCTCAAATCCATGGTCACCATGGCGACCGTGGTCGTTGAGATCACAAACGAGCAAACGGGCAAGACGAAGTACATTGAGGAGCAGGACCTGTTCAAGTTCGGCGGCGACTGGGAAAAGGGTGACATCGTTGTCTCCTCCACCGAAGTGCTGACGGTCGGCAGCGAGAAGGCCAAGCGGTACGGCCTCGCGCAACACGTTGCCCCCAACCTGGACGATCTGTACGACCTGTACCCGATCGAGGGCCGGATCATCGTGTATCCAGTCACGCTGAATGAGACGATGGTCGTGTGGCTGAACAACATGTACCTGAAGGCGCTGCTGGCACTCATCGGTCTGCTGGGCATCTACGTCGAGTTGAACACGCCGGGTTTCGGCGTGCCGGGGATGGTCGGGATCGTGGCGTTCGGCATTCTGTTCGCCGCATCGTTCCTGGCGGGCGAGCCGGGCTGGTTGCCGCCGCTGCTGTTCCTGGCAGGGATGGCAATGCTGGCGGTGGAGTTGCTCGTGACGCCGGGGTTCGGCCTGCTTGGCGGCGCCGGGTTGGTGCTCGTCGTCGCGAGCATCGTTCTGGTCCTGCCGAATCTCGAAGGCGTGCCGAAGCGGGACTTCGAATGGGCCGGCCTGTACAACAGCCTGGCCCTGACGGCCGGGGTCCTGGTGACGTTCGTCGTCGGCGCGATCGTCCTGGCGAAGATTCTGCCGAGCGTCCCGATCCTGGGACGGCTCGTGCTGGCGCCCGGCACGGTGTCCGACGGTTCCAGCAGCGGTGCGGCGGCCGCCCAGGAGGCCAGGGCCAGCGTCGGCGACACCGGCCGGACCGTCAGCAAACTGCGGCCGTCGGGCAAGGCGCGGTTCGGCGACCGCCTCGTGGACGTCGTAGCGGAAGGCGAGTTCCTGGACGCCGGCGCCGAGGTACGCGTGGCCCGCGTGCGGGGGAACCGGATTGTCGTGAGGCCGGTCGGCGAAGAGGCATCGGCCTAGCCCTACAACGCTATGTGGCGCGGTTGTGGCCGGAGAGCCTATCCGAGAAAACAGCAGGTCAGGCCCATATTCAAAACAAAACCGGGCGTTTGGTTTTGTTTT
>CAYVAM010000333.1:0-2048 GCA_964449275.1 uncultured Anaerolineales bacterium | reverse complement strand
GCGATGTCATTTCGACCGAGCCCTCGCCAAAGGCGAGGGCGAGCGGAGAAATCTCGTCGTCCGGACACACACAACGGCGAGATTCCTCGACTCGCTTCGCTCGCTCGGAATGACAGGCTAAACACGTACAGCGACCCGAACGAAAGGTCAACGATGGATCGGCTCTGGGCTCCCTGGAGAATGGCATACATCGACGGCATGAACGACGACGGCGGACATGGCGGATGTTTCCTCTGTGCGGCCCGCGACGCCGAAGACGACCGCGAGGCGCTCGTGTTTATGCGCCGGCCCAAAGCCTTCGCCGTCCTGAACCGTTTCCCTTACAACAACGGGCACACGCTGGTCGTGCCGAACGCACACAAGGGCGACCTGGCGGATCTCTCGGACGACGAGTTGCTCGCCCTCATGACGCTGACGCGAGACGTCATGGCCGTGTTCAAGCGGATTCTGCGTCCGGACGGTTTCAATGTCGGTTACAACTTCGGCCGCACGGCCGGCGCGGGACTGCCCGAGCACCTTCACTTGCACATCGTGCCCCGCTGGAACGGCGACACGAACTTCATGCCGGTCCTGGGCGAGACGAAGGTCATTCCGCAATCGCTCGAGGACATCTACGACCGCATCGTGGCAGCGCTGGGGCGAGCCCCCGGAGATGACGCGGCTACGTGAGTTGTGCGCGGCGGGTCTGGAGTACCCGCCGCGCCATAGCCTTGAATCAATAAGGCGCGCGGCGGGTACGGAGACCCACCGCGCGGCGCTATAGCCCCAGGACGCCGCCCCATGCTGACCCGCCGAGACTTCGAGGACCGGGAACTTCGGGAACTCGCCCCTTACGCCGCCAAAGCGAGAGAGAGCCGCGGACGGGTACATCCTGAGCCGGAGCACGAGTACCGGACGGCCTACCAGCGCGACCGCGACCGCGTCGTCCATTCGACCGCGTTCCGCCGGCTCGAATACAAGACGCAGGTCTTCCTGACGCACGAGGGCGACTTCTTCCGTACCCGGTTGACGCACACGATGGAGGTCGCCCAGATCGCGCGGACGCTGGCCCGGGCGCTCAACCTGAACGAAGACTTGACGGAGGCGGTGGCCCTGGCCCACGACCTCGGCCACACGCCGTTCGGGCACTCGGGCGAGGAAGCGCTCAGGGAACTCATGGCCGATGCCGGCGGCTTTGAGCACAACCGCCACGGAGTGCGTATTGTCGACCACCTCGAACACCCGTACCCGCAGTTCCGCGGCCTGAACCTGACCTACGAGGTCCGCGAGTGCATCGCGAAACACGCCACGCAGCACGATCACCCGGCGGCCGATGGATTCGACGACGCCCCGCCCCCGCTTGAGGGCCAGGTCGTCGAGATCGCCGACTCCATCGCTTACGACAGCCACGACCTCGACGATGCCCTGGCCATGGGCATCATCTCTCCGGGCGACCTCGAAGGCCTGGCGATCTTCCAACAGGCGGCCACCGACTTCGAGACGTCCCTGGCCGACCTGTCAACCGACCAGCGCATCCGGCGGACTGCCAAACTGTTGATCGGCCTCATGGTCGGCGACGTCATCGGCACCACCGAACGCGAGATTGTCGCGGCGGGCGTGAAGAGTGGGGACGACGTGCGGGCAGCCGGACGCCGACTCGTCCATCTGTCGGAGGACCTTCAGGCAAAGGCCAGGGAACTTGAAGCGTTTCTGATGGACCGCGTGTACCACCACTACCGCGTCGTCCGGATGACGACCAAGGCCAAGCGGTTCGTCGCCAGAATCTTTGAGGCCTTTCTGACCAACCCCGACCAGTTGCGGCCGGACTATCGCCGCCGCGCGGATACCGACGGGCTGAAACAGGTCATCGCCGACTACATCGCGGGTATGACCGACCGCTTTGCCCAAGACGAGTACCGGCGGCTGTACGAGCCGTTCGAGCACGTGTGACGGTTCAGCACACTTATCAACGCGCGACGTGTGGGCACAGCCAGGCACATGGCCACGCAAGCGTGGGTACGTGTTTAGCGTGTCATTCCGAGCGAGCGAAGCGAGTCGAGGAATCTCGC
>CAYVAM010000332.1:0-2052 GCA_964449275.1 uncultured Anaerolineales bacterium | reverse complement strand
GGCATAAACTGCGTTCGCGGCGGCCTGGGAAGGCCGCCGCGCGGAACGTAGCGTAATAGTACTAATCCGGGCGGATCACGAACAGAGGCTGGCCGAATTCGACGGGGTCGGCGTTCCTGACGAGCACCGCCTCGATGGTCCCGCTCTTCTCGGCCCGGATTTCGTTGATGACCTTCATGGCCTCGACGATACAGACGACCGTGGATTCATCGACGTGGTCGCCGACCCCGACGAACGGGTCGGCCTCGGGGCTGGGCGCCTCGTAAAACGTGCCGACCATCGGCGATTCGATCGTCGGGAGTTCTTTCTCTTTTTCCGGTTCAGCCTCCCGCGCGCCGGCGGGCGACGGCGGCGCTGCACCGGCCGGCGCGCCCGCCGGCACCGGCACGTCGTGGCCGGCCTTTCGGAGACGGACGGCCATGTCTTCGTGCTCGATCTCCAACTCCACGAGGCCGTGCTCGTCCATGAGCGTCAGGAGTTTGCGGATCGCTTCGAGGTCAACCTTGCCGGCGCCGGATTCGGTTCCCCCGGTTCCCTGCTCGTCTGCCATGGCCGTTCTCCTGCTACGGTTCGCCCGTCCGGCGTCTTCAGCACGGCCGGCGGCTACAGGATCATCTGATCGGGTTCCTTCTCCACGTGTGTCAGCACGCTGCGGCCGGTCGTGGTGATGAGCACGTCGTCCTCGATGCGGATGCCGAACCGGCCTCTCAGATAGACGCCCGGTTCAACCGTGACGACCATCCCCTGCTCAAGTTCGCCCCGCCCGCCTCTGGGCCCGAGCGCCGGCCCCTCGTGCACCTTGCGGCCGATGCCGTGCCCCGTGCCGTGGCGGAACAACTTGCCGAACCCCGCTTTCTCGATCACGCCGCGCACCGCCGCGTCCACGTCCGTGAACGCCACACCCGGCCCGGCGCGAGCGATGCCGGCGGCCTGGGCATCATACACCACCCCGTAAAGGCGGCGAACAAAAGGCGGGATTCTACCGGCGAACAGGACCCGTGTCAAGTCGCACACGTACCCATCCACTTTCGCGCCAAAGTCCACAAGCAGCACAGACCCGTGCTTGAGGCGCGTGCGGCCCGGAATGGCGTGGGGTCTGGCGGCGGAGGCGTCGATGGCCACGATCGTCGGGAACGCCCGGCCCTGGGCGCCCGCCAGACGCATCCGGTGGTCGAGTTCGGCGGCGAGTTCGTGCTCGGTCATCCCGAGGCGGACGCGTTTGCGGAACGCCGCCCACGCCTCCTCGGCCACCCGGACCGCGCGACGGATCGCCTTCAGTTCCGTCCCGTCCTTGCGGAGGCGCAGTTGGCCGACGACCTCCGGAACCCGGACGAGTCGCACACCTTTCAGCGCCTTCCGCAAACGCGACAGCAGCGCCACCGACACCGCCCCGGGGTCGTACCCCAGCCGCGTCACCCGCTTGCGCCGGACGACCTTGGCCAGGGCCTCGACCAGCGACCCCCTGCGGACCGTGACGGCAAGGTCCGGGCAATCGACCTCGGCCTGCTCCGCGAAACGCGAGTCCGTGACCAGCCACCCTTTGCCCTTGCCGGCGAGCAGCCAACTGTCCTCGCCCGTGAAACCGGAGAGGTAACTGACGTTCACCGGGTCGATGACCAACAGGACGGCCACGTCGCGCTCGCGAAGCGCGCGGCGAAGGCGAGCCGCGCGCTGAACCGTGGGACGATGTGTCTGCGGCTTCCGCAAAAAACACCTCCCGCAAAAAAACGGTCGTCAACGCCGAAAAAACTTTGCGACGTAAGTTGGCTTCCACCAACGAGTTAGGACTATGTTAGGGCTTCGGGCCCAGAAAAGATCAAGTTTTCACGGCCGCAGGCCGATTTTCCTCTTGACGTTAGGACGCTGTTAGGGCATCATGCCGTCGGTCAAGATGGATGCAGCGTTCGGCTCTTTGACAACCGTTTTGCGAAGCAACCAAGGCGCTTATAGCGGTCCTCGGGTCGGAGTGCAAGCAAACTCCGCACGGCCGGCCCGGCGGCCGCCGGTCAATGACCGGTCCGTCGGCGGACCTTGCGCGACCCTGACGCATCG
>CAYVAM010000331.1:0-2101 GCA_964449275.1 uncultured Anaerolineales bacterium | reverse complement strand
GTCAAGTTCGACCTGGTGGAACTCGTGGACCTCGACGCCGACGGCGACCTCGACGTCCTGACGTGCGAAGAAGCCGCCGGCCTCGGCGTCATCTGGTACGAGAACCCGGCACGCCGGCCGGCGAAGTGACCGTCCCCCGGCCAGGCGAAGAACCGGACGGCTCGGCCGGCGTCTAACACAATGATGGCCGTATCGCGCGCAACGGAAGAAGGAGCCCGCCCATGAAGCGGTTACTCGTTTCGGTTCTTGCCGTATGCCTCGTGGCCGGCGCAGCCTCGGCTCGCCGCGCCGCCAAGGCGCCTGATCCCCACGCCGCCGCGAAGGCGAAGATCGCCGAGGCCGTCAACGCCTTCGCCTTCGACCTGTACGGCGAGGTGCGCGGCGGAGAGGGGAACCTGTTTCTCTCGCCGTACAGCATCTCCTCTGCGCTGGCGATGACCTACGCCGGCGCGCGCGGCCGGACGGCCGACGAGATGGCGCGGACGCTCAAGTTCCCCGCCGACTGGCTCGCGCAGGCCGACCGCATTCACGCCGCCTTCGCGCACCTGAACGCCGACCTCAACGCCGAAGGCAAGCCGTATGAACTCACCGTCGCCAACGCCCTCTGGGGACAGAAGGGGTACGGCTTCCTGAAGGACTTCCTCGGCCTCACCGAGCGCCATTACGGCGCCGGGCTGCACGAGGTGGATTTCACCCGCAACACCGAAGGCGCACGCAAAACCATCAACGCCTGGGTCGAAAAGAAGACCCGCGACAAAATCAAGGACCTCATCCCCACGGGCGGAGTTCAACCCCTCACGCGCCTCGTCCTGACGAACGCCATCTACTTCAACGGCACCTGGATGCACCAGTTCGAGAAGAAGCACACCCAAGATGCCGACTTCTTCGTGACGCCCGCCGAGAAGGTCACCGTCCCCATGATGTACCAGTCGGAGCATTTCCGGCACGCCGACTGCGGCACGTTTCAGATGCTGGAGATGCCTTACAAGGGGCGCGAACTGGCGATGGTGGTCCTGTTGCCCAAACAGAAGGGCGGCCTGGCGGCGCTGGAAGCGTCGCTTTCGGCCGAGATGCTGGCCGAGCGGATCGCCGCTCTCAAGCATGAGCGGGTGCGCGTGTACCTGCCGCGGTTCACGATGACCTGGCGGGTCCTGCTGGCCGGCGTCCTCAAGAAGATGGGCATGGCCCTGGCCTTTAGCGCCGCCCAAGCCGACTTCACCGCCATGAACGGCGGCAAAGAGCCGCTCTGGATCGACGAGGTCATCCACAAGGCGTTCGTGGACGTGAACGAAGAGGGCACCGAGGCCGCCGCCGCCACCGCCGTCATGATGCTTGGGACCGGGATGCCACGCCGGCCCGTCGTTTTCCGGGCCGACCACCCGTTCCTGTTCCTCATTCGCGATACGCGTTCCGGCGCGATCCTGTTCCTCGGCCGGGTGGTGAACCCGAAGCGGTAAGTCGTCATGGGCGGGCAGGCGCCTCGGCGCGAAGAACGTAACCGCTCCCTCACGGTCGCGGCTAGTCTTCATGTCGAGCGCCCCGCGCCAGTGCGTAGGGTGCGTGCTCTGCACGCACGCCGCTTCGAGAACGGCGGGTGGCATGGCCACGCTTGCGTGGCCATGTTCTCCCTACGCCGGCAGCGCCCCGCGCCAGCCTTTCTTGAACATCGCCGCCAAGTCTTCGACCGTTTTGTGGTGCTTCGGGTCGGCCGCCAGGTTCACGTTCTCGGCGGGGTCGCTCTGGTGGTCGTACAGTTCGGTGGCCACGATGCCGCCGGTCTTTCCGATCCAGCGGGTGAAACGGTACCGGTCGGTCCGCATCGAGTGCCCCATGACGCGTCCGCGCGGATACTGGCTGAAGGCTGCCGCCTTCCACGGCCGGGCCGGGTCTTTCATAAGCGGGACGAGGCTGGCGCCCTCGCAGTGCTCCGGCACCGGCAGGCCCGCCAGTTCGCACGTCGACGGGTAGATATCGACAAACTCCGTGAGGCGCCGCGTCTTCTGCCCGCCGCGATAGCCGGGCGCGGCAAGGATGAGCGGCACGTGGACCGCCGTCTCGAAGTTCGAGTGCTTGCACCACAGGCCGTGGTCGCCCAGGTGCC
>CAYVAM010000330.1:0-2106 GCA_964449275.1 uncultured Anaerolineales bacterium | reverse complement strand
CGTGGCCGTTCGTTCCGCATTCCGCATTCCGAATTCCGCATTCGATTGGGTCTCGTCGTTGGCTTGGATTCGTCCTGCTCCATAAGACTTACGTCAAATTGCCGTTTGCCGAAACCCCCGAAAACGCGCTTTTTGGCCTCCAAATCGGCGTTTCTGGGCCACCAGGGGCGATTGGGCCGTTTTTTGTTAAGATAGGTAAGGCAAAACTTTCGCCGTTTTCGTCCTTTTTCGTCCTTTTTCATCGTTTTTCGTCCTTTTTGCTCCTTTTTGCCCCCTTTTTGAGGCGGTTTTCGGGAGGCAAAATTGATGTAAGTCACCCATGCCAAAATGGCAGGCCGGACGGAGGGCCGCAAAGGCCCCAAAAGTTGTTAGAGTTCTAACAAAATCCGGGGTGGGGCGCACTTTTTGTTAGAGTTCTAACAAAACGGCCGAAAAACAGGGAATAGGGGCCGGGAAATGGGGAATAGGGGTGGAAGAGAGGCGCTCATGCCCTTTTAGCCGCGACCCGAAGGGGAGCGCGCGCATTGCGCCATTTTGCGCAGTGGGCCTCCTGACCCACCGCGCTCGAAAGCCCGTTTTCGCGGTTCCGCGGCGGGTCGGGAGACCCGCCGCGCGGTAAGTGGCGCTGTAGTGCTAGAGGAGCGGTTCAAGGTCCTGGAACTCGCACAGGCGGGCCATCGCACGGTTTTCGGTCGGGATGCCGGCTTCCTGGACGGCGGCGATGGGATTCAGGCCGGCAGCCACGATGAGGCCGGCCCGGCCGCGGTTCACGGGAATCTCGGCCAGCGGCCGGCTGGGTTTGCCCACAACCACCATGCCCCCGAGTCCGGCCTCCTCCATCTGACGGACGACCTTGTGCACGCCGGGCAGGGCGATGGCCGGCACTTCGCGGAAACTGGCGCCGATGATCCCGCTGCCGCCGGCCGCGGCGTCATGGACGCTGGTCATCCCCGCCTTGATGAAGATCTCGATCGGGTCGAGCGTCGTGCCGTCGTAACGGATGATGTGCGTGAACCGGTACGGCTCCCCGTCCCGCATCTCGAGCAGGCCGCCGAACTTCGAGACGACCGGTACGCCCGCGGCAGCCAGCAGGCCGTTCAGGGTGAGGGCACAGACGGTGCCGATCACAGCGTCGGCGTCCGACGCGGCCAGGCCGGCGGCCGCGGCGCCGGTTGGGTCCATCATGCCGAACCGTCCCATGCCAAGACCGGCCTCCAGGACGCGCGCAATCACGCGGCGGGCATCTTCGAGTTGGTCGTGCGGCACGGTCGAAAGGTTCAGGATCACCGTGCCGCGCCGCCGCCGCAGGTCGAACGTCATCTTGTACGCCAGTTCCTCGCCGCGCGCGTCGACGAAGCCGATCTTGTCGATGGCGCCGGCGGCGGCGAGTTCCAGGCGGCCGCGCGCCGTCAGCCTGCGCCCGGGGCGACCGAGGTTGTCGGTCAGCCCCTCGGCGTCCAGGACGGCCAGGTAGTTGCGGACCGTGCGCTGCCCGACGTCAATACCCGCAGCACGCAGTGCCCGCGCAATCTTGGTGCTGCCGGCGGGGCGGCCGGTCTCATCGAGGATGCGGAGAATGGCGGCAATAGTCCGTCGGCGGTCTCTCGCCATGGCAGTATGCTCGGCGGCCGAATCGCTCGCCCCCTCCATAAGGGGGCGGACAAAACGCCGCAATACCGGCGCCGGCGGATTGGCGTGGCTAGACCAGACCTTGGGCCATCATCGCCTTCGCCACTTTGAGGAACCCGGCAATGTTGGCGCCGGCTACCAGGTCGCCCTTCTTGCCGTAGGTCTCGGAGGCCTCGACGCACTGGTCGTAGATGGCGTCCATGATGTCGTGGAGGCGCTTATCGACTTCCTCGAAAGTCCAACTGAGGCGCATGGAGTTCTGGCACATCTCCAAGGCGCTGGTGGCCACGCCGCCCGCGTTGGCGGCCTTCGCAGGACCGAAACCGACGCCGGCATCCAGGAAGACCTTGATGGCATCGGGCGTCGAGGGCATGTTGGCGCCTTCGCCGACGGCGATGCAGCCGTTGGCGACCAGCGACCTGGCTACCGTCTCGTCGATCTCGTTCTGGGTGGCCGACGGCAGCGCGACCTGGCACG
>CAYVAM010000329.1:0-2124 GCA_964449275.1 uncultured Anaerolineales bacterium | reverse complement strand
GTGCAACGACACAAGCCAGTCGGGCCATGCCCACCACCCTATCACCGCCACCACCGCCACGTCAACCATGAATTAAGTTTCGTGTCCCCAGAACCCCTCCAACTCGGCTGCCGCAAACGCAACGCAGAAAACACAGCGTCGCCCGGCCTGAGGAAAACCCTATCCTGTCCCGGAACCCTGGATGGCACCCGCGCAGACTATTCACTGCGTGCACCATCCGCCTTCGGATGCATAGAGCGATTCACGAAAACGCGAATTCCGTCGATATCGGGGACGCGGAAGCTCCCTGTGGCCGAGTCCCAGGTCACTTCTTGGCTCGGGTCTTCGCCTGGCGCTCCCAGCCAGAGCCCGCTAACAAGAAACTCGTCAGGGCCCCGAAAAGGCAGAGTGCCGATGGCCAGGACGATCCTTGGGGTTCCACCAAGGAACGACCACACGGTTATGAGTCCATCTACACCCGTACCCTTCAGCTTGCTGATTTCGAGGTGGCAATCTGAAGCCAAGCCGACAACCGGCAACAAACAGATGATCTCAAAGACCCCGTCGTGATCCGCATCCCAGAAGGCTGGATGAAGCCTCTGGGAAAACGAATACTTGCACATGCTACCCAGGGTCACGCGCGAAACTGGCCTCTTGGCGAGGTCATACACCCTGAATCCGACCTCTGCCCCAATCCACTCCGTCGTAACAAGGTCCCTTACCCCGTCACCCGTGACGTCAATTGGGGCATAGCGTACAGGCGAGCAGAGGTAGGTGCCGTCCTCGCCGAACACCAATGGCCCTGCGGGTGAGCCAATGCCACCTCGGTCCCAATACAGAGCAACTCCCCCGCCCTTGAAGAACTCCAAGTGCAGACGCTGCCATTCTTCGCGGGTTGGCAACAGGGGAGCGTGTGGGTCCTGCTCGATACGCGCGCGGTTGCGGTCGAGGAGGAACCTGACGGTTGGCCAGGGGGTGCCGACGCGTTGCGAACGACCCGCGTTGCACCCCAGGACCAATAGAGCCACAGCAACTCCAAGTGCCAGAAGACCCAGCGACCTCATTGTCCATCTCCTCATGGTCCACGCATCGCAGTAGACGGCTTGGCTGGCAACCCGAGCAATAGCCTACGCAGTTCCGGGGACGCGATACTTAACTCCCAGACGCGGCTGCCGCGGCACGCCGCGGCCTACGCGCCGTTTCGTGATGCGCCGGCCGAGGCCGTCGTAGGCTAGGTCGGCAACGAGGGTGTCGGCGTCTGACTCGAACGGCAAACGAGACATCCTGCTTTCTCGCCTCCTTGCCCGGGCGGTTGCGGGGACGGGACCAGAACCTCTGACCCGACCGCACGGCGGTCTGCGTGTCTGGGAATTCTACCGTCAGCCGCGCCCACAAACAACCCGCGCCTGCCGCAGCAGAGTGGATCGCGGCGCCGCCGAAACCGATTGCCCCCGCCACACGGAACCGCTACCATCGCTTCCGATATCTCCAAAGAGAAGGAAATCGCATGAGGACCGCTCTTGCCGCGATCCTGGCGGCTGCCGTGCTCACTTCGATCGCGCTCGCTGAAGCGCCGCCGCGGAACGGCGGCACAAGTTGGACGACGCTACATGGCGACCTGGCGCGGAGCGGATTCTACCCCGCGTGGCCGGAGGCGCCGAAGTTCACCATCGTCTGGCGGAAGGAACTCTACCGGGAACTCACCGGCACGCGGTGCGAGGTGATCGTCGGCGACGGCCTCGCTTTTCTCGGCACCTACGCCGGCAAAATGTACGCCTGGGACGCGAAGACGGGCCGGGAGCGATGGGTCTTCCGAGCAGGCGGCCCCATCGGCCACTCGCCGATGCTCGCCGGCGGCGTCCTCTACTTCGGCGCGATGGACCGCAGACTGTACGCCCTCGACGCGGCGAGCGGCAGGCCGAAATGGACCTTCGAGGCGGGCGAAGGCATCTGGACGTCGCCGACGGTCTGGGCGAACCTCGTCCTCTTCGGCGCGCGCGACGGCGTGTTCTACGCCCTCAAGGCGGCCGACGGGTCGAAGGCGTGGACGTTCAAGACCGGCGGGCCGATCCTGACGACGGCCGCCATCGGCGAAGACGGCCGCCGCGTCATCTTCGGCTCGGAGGACATGCACGTCTATTGCCT
>CAYVAM010000328.1:0-2160 GCA_964449275.1 uncultured Anaerolineales bacterium | reverse complement strand
TCGGGGGCGTCGTAGACGCCGAAGCCGCCGCGGAACCGCGTGTCGTCGCCCGGGATGATCTGGACCCAGAGGTAGCGCTTCAGGGCCGCACAGTAACTGATGCCGCTTCGGTAGCAGCGTCCGGGGTGCGTGAAGACGGCGGCGCGCTTGGCAACGTCGTGGGTCCAGAGGGGACGGCCGCCCGCGCCCGGGCCCTTGAAAACCTCGTAAGCGTCGCGGTCCATGAGCCGGGCCTTGGGCACGCGGGCCAAGACCATCCGGTCGGCGGGCTTGTAGGCGGAGTCGGAGTCGTGCGAGACGAGGTACACGAAGCCATCGCGTGCGCCGGCGCAATCCTTGCCGAAATTGATGAACGCGGGGTAGCCGAAACTCGTGGTGAAGGTCCACGCAGTCCAGTTCCACGAGCGTCCGCGGTCGCGCGAGCAGGCGATCTGCGAGTTTCCGGCGTTTCGGACGGCCATGTAGAGTGTGCCGTCGATCATGATCATGCCGGACGCCTTCTTGCCGCCTGCTCCGCCGCCAAGTTGCTCGGCGCCCTCGGACCGCAGGTTCTCGCCCCTGATATCGGGCGGGCGGCCGGTGACGGTGGCGAGGCCGAGGCTGAGTTTCTTCTCGGTGAACGGCTTGAAGCCCCTGCCGTCGCCGTAAGCGGTGTAAAGACGATCGTCGTCGCCCCAGGTGACGGGCCAGTTGTCGGAGCCCTTGGCGAGGCGGATGATTTCGGAGGCGGGCGCCCACGTAACCTCCTTGATGACGGGGCTGGGGGGATACGGGGCGCCGGGTGCGGCGCTGACGGCCGAGGCGGGTGGGGATGCCCGGACGGCTTTCCCAACGGGACGCTGCGCGCCGCGTCCGGCTCGAACGGATGCCAAAGCGGGTGAGGGCCACCGGACGCTTCCGCGTCCGGCTCGAACGGAGGTCGCAATCGGCCCCAGGAAGGGCTGAAGCACGGCGTAATGGTCGGCGCCGGCCTTGCGCTTCCACGATTTGCCGGCGCGGGCGCAGACGATGTCGAGGCTGGGGATGACGACGATGAGGCTGTCGTAGAGACCCCACGACCAGTAGGCGTCGCGCGGCACGTCCCGGAGGGTGCCGTCGGCGTTGTTCCACCAGAGCAGACCGTAGTGGTCCGACGCCTTGCCGTACGTCTCGGGCTTCACAACCGGCAGGCCGCGCACGCGCTCGGGCACCGTGCGGCAGGCATCGACGAAGGCTTCGGGCAGGATCCGCCTGTCCCGCCAGCGTCCGCGGCGAAGGTACAGGTAACCGATGCGTGCCATGGCATCGACGCCCGCGCTGACGCCGGAGCCGAATTCGCGGCGGACGATGCCGTTGATTTCGTGCGGGCGGTAGGCGTTGCGGCGCCACGAGAGGTCGGCCGGCTTGATGCCGAGCGGGGCAAAGACGCGGTCGAACATCAGGTCGCGCACGTCCTTGCGATAGATGAGGGTGACGCACTCGGCGAGCCAGTTGGGCCCCGAATCGCTGTAGGCCCATTTCGTGCCGGGCGCGAACAGGAGTTTGCCCGTGCCGCCGGGCTTCTCGAACCCGGCGGTCTGTGTCGCCAGGTGAAAGAGGGTGACGGACTCGAGCCACTCGCGCCGTCCGGTGCCGTCCTTGGCGGCGCCGAACGTCGGGTGGAAACGCTTCGCGGGAACGTCAAGCGTCTTTATATGACCGTCCATCATGGCGAGGCCGACCGAGGTCACGCCGATGGACTTGGTGGTGGACTTGAGGTCGTATCGCCCGGCCCCGTCTCCCCATCGGATGACGGCGCGGCCGTGGCGGGTGATGATGCCGGACCCGGCGCCGGTGAGGGCGTAAGCGCGGGCCTTTTCGAGACGAGCCGCGTCCATTCCGACGTCGGCCGGCTTGGCCACCGGCCAGTCGTCGCCGGGCCAGGGATGCTCGGCGGCGCGAGCGGTCGCCGCCAGCGTAAGCGCGACGAGGCAGGCTCGGATCGGGTTCATGGCACACCCCTGATGGTGGAACGGCTCAAGACCTTATACACGAGGGGAGGAGAAAAGACACGCGCGGAAAGGTTGGGGTCACAGAAGCGCGGCGGGTCGGGAGACCCGCCGCGCTGGGCGCGCGGAGAAGCGCGGCGGGTACGGAGACCCGCCGCGCTCGATTTCGGATCGGCAATCGCCCGCCCGCTCA
>CAYVAM010000327.1:0-2193 GCA_964449275.1 uncultured Anaerolineales bacterium | reverse complement strand
GACGTTCCTCTACATCGCGCGCGGGTCGGCCGGCGAGGTGCGGTCGATGCTTCTGCTGACTGAGCGGCTGGTGGACTTTGCCCATTTGAGACCTGAAATCTCAGATTTCAAATCGCAGGCCGAATCCGTCTCGCGCCAACTCCGCGCCTGGGCAGACTCGCTCCAGAACTCCGATATCCCCGGCCAGCGCTACCTTACGGACCGGACCCGCCGCGCGGGCGAGCAGCAGAAACACGCGGAAACCTTTACCGCCAAACTTGACCGGATGGTGGAAGAAGGCCGCAACGCGAGAGCCGAGGCAGGAGTGGGCGGCGGGACATCTGAGACCTGAAATCTCAGATCTCAAATCTCACATGTCACGTCGCACATCTCAGATTGCAGGCGCCTGGTGTCGGTTCCCGCTACTCGACCCCTTCAGCGCCTTGAGGCTTTTCGCGCCACGAGGGCGCATTCGGGCAGCCACGTGCTGCGCAGTCGGCCGGGAAGGAACCCATTGAGGTACGTCCATCGATCGAGGATCTCAAAGTCGTGTCGGCGCAGTTTCTCTTTCCACTCGTTGACGTGG
This sequence comes from uncultured Anaerolineales bacterium, assembly GCA_964449275.1. Taxonomy (GTDB): domain Bacteria; phylum Planctomycetota; class Phycisphaerae; order FEN-1346; family FEN-1346; genus JAUVZF01. Next base: position 1,628 of record CAYVAM010000327.1, on the reverse strand, counting down.
CGCATGCCGGTGTGCTGTTCGACGCGGTCGGCCTTGCCGTAGAGCCAACGTCGGATGCAGCCCAGGTTGGGCGTGGTCATGCAGAACTGGCCGCCCGCGACCAGGATGCGCGACACCTCCGCCAGGACTCGTCCATGCCGCTCGGGCGCGATGTGTTCCAGGACGTCGGTGCACAGCACGGTGGCGAACCGCTCGTCCTCGTAAGGCAGGGTGCCGCTGCCGTCGATGACCAGGAACTCGCCCCGTGGAACCCGGCTCCGGGCCTCGCGCATGGCCCACTCCGACACGTCGCAGCCGCAGATCGGACGCCCGTCGTCAAAACGCGACAGCAGAAACCCGTAGGCACACCCGAGGTCGAGCACCGCACCGTCGCCCGCATGTGGCCGGAACCAGCCGGCCAGCCGGTCGAAGTACGAGCCGACGTCGCGGTACCCGCCGAACTTATAGAAGTACGACGTCCTGCCCTCGAAGTAATCCCTGTCGAAAGGCATCCGGTACCCCTGCTTGTGTGCGGCCGGTCCGACTTCCGGCGCGGGCGCGACGTTACCCGATGCCCTTGAGCGCCTTGAGGCGTTTCATGGCGTCGTTGGCGCCGCGGCCAAAGTACTCGTGCAGCGCGTCGTACTCGGCGTAGATCTTCTCGTACACCTCGTGGGCCGCCGCGTCGGGCTTGTACGTTTTGTCGCGTATGCCTGCCATCCGTGCGGCGGCTTCTTCAATGGTGTCGTACCCGCCGGCATCTTTGCCGGCCGCAACGGCGCCGTGCATGGCGCTTCCCAGGGCGCAGGTCTGGGCGCTTCGGGCGATCTTGAACTCGCGGCCCGTCACGTCGGAGTAGATCTGCATCAAGAGGTCGTTCCGCTCGGGCAGGCCGCCGCAGCAGTAGATCTCCTCGACCGCTACGCCGCAAGACTCGAACGTGCGGATGATCTTGTACGTGCCGAAGGCGGTCGCCTCGATGATCGCCCGGTACATCTCCTCGGGCTTGGTGCCCAGGTGCATGCCGAGCATCATCCCCGTCAGGTCGGCATCCACGAGGACGCTGCGGTTGCCGTTCCACCAGTCGAGGGCCAAGAGGCCGGTCTCGGCGGGCTTGTAGGCGGCGGCGCGCTGGGTCAGGAGTTCGTGAACGCTGATGTTCCGCTCTTCGGCCTCGGCCTCGTAGGCGGCGGGGACCGACGTGCGGACGAACCACGCGAAGATGTCGCCGACGGCCGACTGCCCCGCCTCGAACCCGTACAGGCCCGGCAGAATGCCGTCCTCGACCACGCCGCACTGGCCCGGCACGTTCAGTTCCTTCGTGCCGCAGACCATATGGCAGATGCTCGTGCCCATGATCATGACCATCTTGCCCGGCCCCGTGACGGTGCAGGCGGGAACGGCCACGTGGGCGTCCACGTTGCCGGCGGCGACGGCCGTGTTTGGCGAGAGTCCGAGGCGGTCGGCCATCTGTTCGGTGAGTCCACCCGCGCGGCCGCCCAGGGCGAGGATGCTGTGCGACATTTTCTCATCGATCACGTTGGCGAAGTCCGGATGGAGGGCCTCTAGAAAAGCCTTCCGCGGGAACCCGTCTCGCTTCGACCAGATGGCCTTGTACCCGGCGGTGCAGAGGTTGCGGGTCTCGTTGC
>CAYVAM010000326.1:0-2217 GCA_964449275.1 uncultured Anaerolineales bacterium | reverse complement strand
TCGTCAACGAGAACGATACCGTCAGCGTCGACGAGATCCGCTTCGGCGAGAACGATGTCCTGGCCGCCATGGTCACGAACCTCCTGCGGGCCGACCTGCTCGCGCTGCTGACGACGGTCGATGGCGTCTTCCGCGACACCGGCCGCACAGACCGCTTCGACATCGTTGAAGACATGACCGACGTGGTGGCCGCCGCCGACAAGACCCGCTCGTCGCTCGGCGCCGGCGGGATGCCGACGAAACTCCAGGCCGCCGGGATGGTCGTTGCGGCCGGCGAAATGGCCGCCATCGCCAACGGCCGCACCCCCAACATCCTGACGGACCTCCTTGCGGGCGAACCCGTCGGGACGCTCTTCGTGCCCACAGCCGAAAAGATGAACGCTCGAAGCCGGTGGATCGGCCTCGCGCGGCGTCCGCGCGGCAAGGTGTTGATCGATGCCGGCGCCGCCGACGCCGTCCGCGCCCGCAAGAGCCTGCTGGCTTCCGGCATCGCAGACGTTGAAGGAAACTTCGCACGGGGCGACGTGGTTGCCCTCGTCGGCCCCGACGGGGTGACCATCGCGCAAGGTCTCGCGAATTACAGCGCCGAGGATATCAAGAAGATCAAGGGTCTGCGGACCAGCGAGTTTGCCGCCGTCCTGGGCGACCACCAGTACGACGAGGTCGTCCACGCCGACAACCTCGTTCTGACGGGGTAGCGTGTGCTTTCACCACCCACGACGGCCGGTTTTGTATAGAATATAGGCCCAACTCATGCTTTCCCCTCAGCCTCACCCGACCGCCGGAAATTGTTGCCACACGCAAAAAAACCGCTTTCTGCTTGACTTTTTCCGGAATTGGTGTAGAGTGATAGCGCGGGAGTAAGCACAGAAGGCTGGTGGTTCGGAGGGACCGAATCACGTGCCTTTTTTTTCACGCCAGCGACTTGATGCACAATCCGTGAGGAGATAGAAGCGGGCCGCGTTGCGGGGGCTGGTACGCGGCCTCAACCGTATGTCCGGCGCGACGGGCAGCGGCCAAACCTGCAAGATGGCTTACGGAGCGTTTCCCGGAGGGACTCTGCCGGGGGACGCTATTCTTTTTGTGGCACAGCCGCGCACAAAAGCAGCGCCGTTACTGTCCGCCGGAAGGGCCGGTACGCCCACCGGCAGCAGTCAGTCCGATTTGCAGTCAGAGCGGGGGGTACCTCCAGTATGGGAGGATGTGCTTCCAACGCGAAGCGACCCGAGTTGGTGGGCGTGTCGGAGGCGATGCGCAACATCGTCCGGCTCCTCGACAGCGTCGCCCAGAGCGACTGCTGCGTCCTGATCGAGGGCGAGAGCGGAACCGGCAAGGAACTCGTGGCGCGCCGTTTGCACTCCGTCAGTCCCCGGTCCCACAAACCGTTCATTCCCGTCAACTGCGCCGGGATGAGCGAGACCCTGTTCGAGAGCCAGTTCTTCGGGCACGTCCGGGGGGCCTTCACGGGGGCCGAACAGACGATGCTCGGCCTGGTTCGCACCGCCGAGGACGGCACGCTCTTCCTGGACGAAGTGGGCGACGTCCCGCTGAATCTCCAGGCGAAACTCCTCCGCGTCCTTCAGGACGGTGAGGTCCTGCCCGTCGGCACGGCCACGCCGTTCGCGGTGAACACGCGGTTCGTGGCGGCGACCAACCAGAGCCTGCGCCGGGCGGTGGACGAAGGCACGTTCCGCCAGGACCTGTTCTACCGGCTCGACGTGGTTCGGATCTACCTGCCCCCGCTCAGGATGAGGCCGGAGGCCATCTCGCCGCTCCTCGACCATTTCCTGTCGCGCTATGCCGCGCGATACGAGCGGCCGGTCGTTGCGGTCGGCAGCGAGGTCCGCGCTCAACTCGCCGAGTACCCCTGGCCGGGCAACGTCCGGGAACTCGAGAGTTGGACCGAGCGGCTTCACGTGACCGGCCTGGCGCCGGAGGTCCTGGTGGCGTCGCTCCTGGCCGAGGCCCAAGCCGCAGCCGAGACGGACGCCGAGGCCACCCACGAGCCGGTGATGAGCCTTGAAGAAGCCGAACGCCGTGCCATCGAGCGAGCCCTCGAAGCCACCGGCAACAATCAGGTCCGCGCTGCCCGCCTGCTGAACATCCACCGCAGCACCCTCGCGCGGAAGATGCGCGAGTACCACGTCGCCTGATCCTTTCTCGTACGTGTTTAGCGTGTCATTCCGAGCGAGCGAAGCGAGTCGAGGAATCTCGCCG
>CAYVAM010000325.1:0-2245 GCA_964449275.1 uncultured Anaerolineales bacterium | reverse complement strand
CGACCATCTGGCAGACGGCCCGGACGCCGCCGCCCGCGATGACGCCCGTTCCGGGCCCGGCCGGCCGCATGAACACCCGGGCGGCGCCGAAACGGCCCATCACCTCGTGCGGGATGGTGTCGCCCTTGAGAGGGACCTTCATGAGGCTTTTTTTGGCCTCGGCAATACCCTTCTCGACGGCGGGGGGCACCTCGTTGGCCTTACCGTACCCCATGCCGACGCGTCCGCGACGGTCGCCGACGACGGCCAAGGCGCTGAAACTGAAGCGCCGGCCGCCCTTGACGACCTTCGCCGATCGGTTGATGGTGACCACCGTTTCCTGGAGGTCACTGGCTTCGCCGAAGAACCGTTCCTTTTCCTTAGCCACGCGTCATTGTCCTCCGCCCCCGGCGTGGGGGTGTCGCGTTAGAACGCCAAGCCGCCCTTTCGCGCGGCCTCGGCCAGCGCCTTGATGCGGCCGTGAAACTTGCGGCCGCCGCGGTCGAAACAGACGGTCTTGATGCCCGCCTCCTTGGCCCGTGCCGCGATCAGTTCGCCGACTTTGGCGGCGGCCTCGCAATTGCCCGTGCTCTTGAGTTCACCCTTGATCGGTTCGCTGAGCGTGCTGGCCGACGCGAGCGTCCGCCCCGCCAGGTCATCGATGACCTGGGCGTAAATGTGCTCCAGGCTACGATAGACGCACAGGCGCGGGCGGTCGGGCGTGCCTTCGACCCTGTGGCGGAGGCTCTGATGCCGCCGCTTCAGCCGCGCCCGTTTGTGCCTGATGTCTGCCATGTCACGATCCTCGGAGGGCGGCGGCCCTCTCTCGTCCTGCTTACGCGGGGGCGCCGCCGACGAACGTCTTGCCGGCCTTACGCCGGATCTGCTCGCCCACGTATCGGAAGCCCTTACCCAGATACGGCTCCGGCCGCTTGATGTGCCGCACCTCGGCCGCAAACTCGCCCACCAATTGCTTGTCACAACCCTTCACGGCAAAACGGGCCGGCGTATCGTTGCCGCGCGTGTTCGGCACATCAACGTTCACCTCGATCCCGTCGGGGATCTCCTTCTCGACGGGGTGGGCAAACCCGCACTGGACCACAAGCCGGTTGCCCTGGACGTCGACCGAGTAGCCGGTCCCGTAGAGTTCCATGCGGCGTTCGTACCCCTTGGTCACGCCCTCGACCATGTTGGCGATCAGCGCACGCGTCAGGCCGTGCAAGGCCTTGTGCCGCCGCTGGTCGTCGGGGCGTTCGACGCGAATTTCTTTCTTCTCGTCGTCCACGGTCACCGTCATCCCGTAAGGAAACGTCCAGTTGAGGCGGCCGAGCGGCCCCTCCACGTTGACGGTGCGGTGCTGAACGGTCACCTTGACCTTGTTGGGAATCGTGACCGGGAGTTTCCCAATTCGAGACATCGTATCCTCTCGGCGCCCGTCCGGGCGCCAATCTCACCAAATCGTGCAGAGCAATTCGCCGCCCACGTTGTGCCTGCGTGCCTGACGGTCGCTGACGACGCCCTGTGGCGTCGTGTAGATGGCCACGCCCAGGCCGCCGAGGACGGGCGCGATCTCAGACGCTTTGCGATAGACGCGCCGGCTCGGCTTGGACTCGCGCTTCAGGTGCGTCATGACCTGCTCGCCGTCCGGTCCGTACTTCAGGTGGACCCGGATAAGTCCCTGCCGCCCGTCGGGGATTTCGTCGTAGCCTTGGACGTATCCTTCGGCCCGCATGACGCTGAGGATGTCCCGGCACGTGTTCGAGCCGAGCACGTCGACGGCAGGCTTTCGCCGCTCGAGGGCATTACGAATTCGCGTCAACATATCGGCGATGGTGTCTCTGTTCACCGCCCACTCCCGTCGTTCAAGTTTTACCAGGAAGCCTTGCGCACGCCCGGAATCTCGCCCAGGTGAGCCAGGTTCCGGAAACAGATGCGGCAGATACGAAACTTGCGATAGACCGCGCGGGGCCGGCCGCACAGTTCGCACCGCCGAACCCGCCGCGTCGTGTACTTCGGCTCCCGATTCGCTTTCAAGCGTTGGGCCTTGGTCGCCATAACGTCTCCGACACAGGTTACTGGTCCCGGCTGAACGGGAACCCGAAGGCCTCCAGAAGGTCCCGGGATTCCTCGTCCGACCGGCTGTTCGTGATCACGATCGTGATGTTCATCCCCTGCTGAAACTTGACGTCGTCCACACGGACTTCCGGAAACACCAACTGCTCGGTCACGCCCACCGAGTAATTACCTCGGCCGTCGAAGGCGTCCG
>CAYVAM010000324.1:0-2261 GCA_964449275.1 uncultured Anaerolineales bacterium | reverse complement strand
GACGGCAACTGTGGACCGGCTCGCTCCTGCACTCAAGCCACCATTGCCCGAATGATATGTTCGTCATCGACGGGCTCATCTGGTCGGCCAACACAGGGACGCCCCAGAAGAACGGCACCCACCTGAAGGCACTGGACCTGCATACGGGAGAGGCGAAGAAGGATTTCACGGCCGAGAACCCCCCGGTATTCCCGATGCACCCACGCTGCTACCCCGGCCGGGCAACGACCCGGTACCTCCTGACAAACGGGATCGGAACCGAGTTCTACCGGTTGGGCGACACGAAAATGCAGATCCATCACTACATACGCGGAAGTTGCGTCTATGGCGTGATGCCCTGCAACGGCCTGCTCTACAAACCCCCGGACTCCTGCGCTTGCTACTACCAGTCAAAACTTGAGTACTTCTGCGCGCTGTCGCCCGCATCGGCGCTCGTGAAGCAGACAGCGGAGGAAGACCGGCTGGAGAAAGGTCCCGCCTACAATCAGGTCGCAGGCGGCAAGGCACAGGCGGCGGAATCGGACTGGCCCATGTACAGGCGGGATGCGGCAAGGAGCGGGTCCTCGCCGTCGTCCATTGCGGCCGGCCTGAAGAAGCGCTGGAGCGTTGCGATTGGCGGCAAACTCACGCAGCCCGTTGTGGTAAACGGCAAGGTCTTTGTCTCCTCCGTTGGCCGGCAGACGCTCTATGCCCTGGATGCGGGCTCGGGCAAGGTGTTGTGGCAGTACGTGGCGGGAGGCAAGATCGACTCCTCCCCTACGGTGCACGAGAGCACGGTGCTGTTCGGCTGTGCCGACGGGTGGGTCTATTGCCTGCGCGCCGCCGACGGCGTCCTTGCGTGGCGATACCTGGTGGCGCCGGCGGACACGCAGATTGTATCTTATCAACAGGTTGAGTCTATTTGGCCTGTGCATGGAAGTGTGCTTATCGTCAACGGCGCCCTCTACGCGCTTGCCGGGCGCAACATGTTCTTTGACGGCGGCATGCGGCTTGTGCGGCTGGACCCGAAAACGGGCAAGAAGATCTCCGAGACCACGCTGGACGAGAACGATCCCAGGACCGGCAAGAATCTTCAGACGCTGATCTCGGCGAAGTGCATGCCGGTGGCCAACCCGGACATCTTCTCCAGCGACGGCGAGCGCATCTACATGCAGGAGCAGAACTTCGACCTGGAAGGCAAACGGCTGGCGATTGCCCCTTCGCAGCCCAAGGGAGGGCCCCAGGCCCGGAAAGGCGGAAGGCACCTGTTCTGTCAGACCGGCCTGCTGGACGACGTCTGGTTCCATCGCTCGTACTGGATATATGGCGATGATTGCGGCGAGGGATGGGGCGCGTACGCAGGCACGCGACGGGTAACGCCCTGTGGCCGCATTATGGCATTCGACAAGACGCGAATATATGCTTTCCGCTCCGATCCGCTGGGCAACATGCTGCATCCGCGCACCCACTACACCCTTTACGCTGCCGACAAAAACCCCGCCGCCGCGGAACCGCAGCCGACGAGGCAGGCCGCAAGACGCGGGGCGAAAGGCAGACGCGCGGGCGGATTCAAGCAGCACTGGCAGGTAGAGACGCCCGGCCTCCTTGTCAATGCCATGGTCCTGGCAAAGGACAGACTGTTCATCGCCGGGCCTCCGGACGTGGCGGACGAGACAAAGATGTTGGGTTATCTGCCGGGCGCCGACGATGACATCAACCGACAACTGAAGGCTCAGAGCGATGCGTGGCATGGCAAACGAGGCGGACTGCTCTGGGCCGTGTCGCTCGAAAACGGCGAAAAACTCGCCGAGTACAAACTCGACACGCTTCCGGTCTTCGACGGCATGGCCGCCGCCGAAAGCAAACTGTTCCTCAGCCTGAAGAATGGCCACGTGGCCTGCTTCGGAGAAAAGTGACACCGAACCGGCGGCAACAGAGACCGCCCGTGGACCTTCCGCGGGCAGTCTCGTCTGGTGCTACGGTGCCTTTCCAAGGCCTGTCCGGCTCTGCGATGGTTCCCGCCGGCGGCGGCAAGCCGACGAAAAAGGAGCGGCATGAGGGTGAGGCGGCAGCCCCCGATGGGTTGACGCAAGCCCTTGCATCAGAAAGAGTTAAGTTTGGTGCCGAAGGAGGGAGTTGAACCCTCACGAGGCGTAAGCCTCACGGGATTTTGAATCCCGCGCGTCTGCCAATTCCGCCACTTCGGCAACCATTTGACGGGCAACACTTTACGGCAATCTGTGGTCCTGTTTCAAGACCCTTTTGACGCCTTTGGCCACGGA
>CAYVAM010000323.1:0-2288 GCA_964449275.1 uncultured Anaerolineales bacterium | reverse complement strand
TCGGCCGCGTCACAAGGTACCACATCGTCTTGTGCGCGGGCGAGAGTCTGAGCGTTGGCAGGCCGTCGCTGCCTTTATCGAGGGGCACCGTAGCCTTCGGCGTGCCGTCTGGCGAGAGGGCCTGACATTGCCACCGGCCCGCGGGCAGGACGACGCTGCCCTCGACCGGTTCGATGAGGACAGGCGCCTTGCCCCAGTTGCGTCCGACGGTCCGGCGGTCGGCGGAGAACGTCATCCCCGTGTTCTCGCACCGGCCGCAGGCGGCGACGAGGATGACCTTGGCCTTCCGGAGCGGCCCGCCGTCCAGCGAGGTCACCGTGACGGCGGCAAAGGCGGGGGCGGCCACCTCGATGCCCGCGCCCTTCCCGTGTTCGGTCCCGGCGGCATGGGTGACGAGCACCCTTGCGCCCGGTCCGGACGCCGCGAACGTGCCGCGCTTGCCCTTATCGGTCTCCCACTCCAGTTCCGGCTCGACCTGGACGTCGCTGTCCAAAGCGCCGCTGTGTCCCTCGATGGCCACCGCCAGGCGCGCGGCCAACAGTTGTTGCCACGGCAGTCTCATCCGCTCGCCGGCGGCGGCGAACATGTCGCGGTCGTGCTTGGCGTGAAGGCGGGTGATCTCGTCGAAGACGTTGCCCTCCGACCCGCCGAGGCTGAGGCTGTATGTCCGCCGCAGCGGCGGCACGGCGCCGAAGCGAAAGATGGCCGCACCCGCCTGCATGAATCCCCACTTCGACGGGTTGGCGTCGATGTCGAAATACGAGTGCAGCGCCCCCCCGTCCACCTCGTCGGCGCGGTGGCTGTAGGTGAACAGCCAGATGCCGTCCCAATCCTGTGCGGCGGCGAACGTGGCCAGCAGCGGCACGCACTCGGCCTGGTAATCGAGCGGCGCGGGGTGGTTGTACTCGCTGACCGTGTACGGTTTGCCTTCCAGACGCTGGGCCGCCAGGCGGCGAAGCGTCGAACGGTCCGGCTGGTCGGTCATCGCCACCTGGTTGATGCGCCAGTTGCCGGGGTCCCACGGGCGGCCGGGGAAGTGCGGATGCTGCCAGTAAGCGTGACCGTCGATGAAGTCCATGCCGCCCTGACCGTACAAGCCGCATGGGCCGAAGACGATTGTGCCGGTGACCAGCGCCTTCGACCCGATGTCTTCGCGGACGAATCGGCGCATCTCGTCGAAGTAGGCCCTCTCGGTCTCGGCGAGGAACTTCATGCGGTCGGCGGCGCGGACCTCGACTTCGCTCGGGGCGAAGAGGGCGATGCCAGCCGCCTCGATCGATTCGTCGGCGCGCAGGCCTTCCCGACCGCCGGGGCACAAACTCACGTCCGAAAGTTCCACCGGCACGGGGCTGCCGCTGAAGGAAAACGTGAGGCGTGCCTGGTGGTTGTCCTCTTTCGCGACGAACCCGGCCCGGAACGCCTGCCAATCCGGCTTGAGGTTGACCGTGCCCGAGAGCCCGAGGTTGTGCCAGGGCTCGGCGTCCTGGCCGACGGAGTACCCGAGCCGGCGCGGCTTGTCGGCCCGGGCACGGAAACGCACGGTGTAGTACCGGCCACCCTTCAGCCGTAGCGGCCGCTGCTTGAAGCACATGTGCCAACTGGTAGCGTCGGCCTTCTCGATCTGGATCCGCACGGCCTTCGGGTTGCCGGGCGGATGGACGACCTTGAACCGGCACCCGTCGTGCGCTTCGGTGGCCCAGTGCTTGACCGTGGGGTCGGCCGCTTTGGGCATCTTGAACTCGGTGTCGGCCAGGTGGTTCTCGCCAAGCGGTTCGGCCCCCTTGTCCCACGCCGCGCGCAGCCCTGCGGTGCTGCCGTAGCGGCCCTTGAGCCATTCGGAGAACTTCGCCTGGAGGATTTTCGCGTAGTACTCGGGCAGCGCCGGCAGGTCGCGGGCAGCGCTCCACATGAAGAGGCTGTCTTCATTGGTGATCTCGACGAACGCCACGGCCGGGTCGTCGGCATAGCGGACTTTGCGGACCTTGTTGACGCGCGTCAGCAGGTCGCAGGCGTACTGCTTCTGCGCCTCGATGAGCCGGGGCGTGAAGATGCCGACGATCTTGTCGTACTTCGTATTGGGCTGCGGCAGGCCGAGGGCTTTGCCGGCGGCGCGGCCGACGTGCAGGTTCAGGTTCGACCGGATGCCGTGGCGGGCAAGTTGGTCGAGAAAGACGTCGAGACGGTCGAGGGCCTCCGGGTGCAATTTCATCGCATCCTTCGGGTCCAGGATGCCGCGCGGGAACCGCGACGTGTCCATGTGGTGGAACCGGACGCTGTTGACGCCCGCG
>CAYVAM010000322.1:0-2297 GCA_964449275.1 uncultured Anaerolineales bacterium | reverse complement strand
TGCGCGGCTAGTTTTCTCACGTGGCTGGTCGGGCGCGAGTGTAACTAGCCGCGAGTGCTAGCCGCGAGCGTAAGCGAGCGGGTGCCGTTCTCGCCACAGCAAAAGACTTATGTAAGTCCGCTTAGCCGACCGCCCGCCGTCATGAGGGGTCTGCTCGATAGGCGCGATGGGACGATGCCAACCGTTTACATTGGCCTGGGCGCCAACCTCGGCAAGCGTCGCGAGACGGTCGACGCGGCGCTCGCGCAACTGGCCGCGCATCCTGCGATCCGCGTGCGGACGGTCAGCAGCCTCATCGAAACCGAGCCGGTCGGCGGTCCGCCCGGACAGCCGGACTACTTGAACGGCGCCGCGGAGATCGAGACCGACCTGGAACCGGCGGCGCTGCTGGCGGAACTGAAACGCATCGAACACGACCTCGGCCGCCGCCAAGGGCCACGCTGGGGACCACGCCGGATCGACCTCGACATCCTCCTCTACAACCGTCTCGTACTGGACACGCCCGACCTGACTATCCCGCATCCGCGCCTGCGCGAGCGTCGGTTCGTGCTGGAACCGCTCTCGGAGATCGCCCCGGACGCCATCGACCCGATAACGGGCCTCACGGTGCGCGACCTCGCAGCGCGGCTTGGCGCGGCAACTTGACAGGGAGGGGAAAGGAGGCGGCGGTGAGAACTCCGGGAACGCTTTGTTCAAGGCCGCCGCGTGTTCTTGCCGATAAACGGGTCTGCGGGGGCGCTGTTCAAACCACGAAGCACGCGCTGAGACGGGATGGGTCTGGGAGTACCTTGAACGACTGGTGCGTGCCATATTCTGTGCTCCGCCTGACCGTCCTGGTCGGCGCCCTGATCGCCATCCCGACGCTCGTCTGGAGACGCGTCGGCGGGAAGGTCGTCAGTTACGCGGCGCTGCTGCTTGGCGTCACCGTCCTGACGCTGGGCGAGACCCTTCATTTGGCTGCCGCGCTGAACCCCGGTTGGTCGGCTGCGGCGGCGACGATCGGCGGCCAGTTTCCCATCTACGCGTCCGGCTTCGTTCTGTTGCTTATGGGTTTCCTGGCGCTGATGCAGGACATGAAGGCGTTCCAGGTACGCGACCGCCAGACCGCTGACGACGAACGGGTCCGCGCGGAGATCGCCCGCGTGCACGAGGCGAAACTGAAGGCCATCTTCAACGGCGTCACCGACTACTGTTTCATCACCTGCGATGCCGAAGGGCAGATCACGTCGTACAGCCGCGGCGGCTCGCGCATTCTCGGATGGAAACCCGAAGAGGTGGTCGGCAGGATAAATGTGGAGGCGTTCCGTCCGAACGGGGAGATGCCGCTGGCCGATGTTTTTGAGACGGTCGATCGGGAGGGCCGCTTCGAGGCCGAACTGCCAATGGTCCGAAAGGACGGCGCCGAGATCCCGATCCTGCTGACGGTCACGCCTCTCAAAGGCGTCGACGGCAACCTGGAAGGTTACATTAGCGTTGTCAAGAACATCACGGAGATGAAGGCCGACCGCGACGCGCTCCGCCGCGAACGCGATTTCGTCCAGGGCATCATCGAAACGAACGAGTTGTTCATCGTCGGCGTGTCGCTGGCCGACGGTCGCATCACGATGTTTAACCACGGCGCCGAACGCATCAGCGGGTACGGGCGAGACGGCGTGGTGGGACGCCGGTATGCCGACGTGTTTCTGCCGCCCGACGATCACCCCGGGTTCCAGCAGTTCCTTGTCGAGGTCGCCGAGGGGAAGCCCGACTCCATCGGCCCGCGCGAGCACACCATCATCACCAAGTCGGGGGATCGGCAGCTGATCGCCTGGACCTATACGATGTCGTCCGACCAGCGCGGCACGCCGTACCACATCGTGGCCTTCGGCCGTGACGTAACCGAACAGCGCCGGATGCAGGCAAGCCTCGAAAACGCCAAGGCCAAACTGGAGGAGGCCAACGCGGCCCTGGCTCGCATGGCCACGACCGATTATCTGACGGGCCTCTTGAACCGCCGCCAAGCCGATTTGCTCTTCGAACGCGAGATCGCCCGGTGCCGGCGCAGCGGCAGGTCCCTGGCCGTGGTCATGATGGACCTCGACCACTTCAAGTCGGTTAACGACACCTATGGCCATGAGGTGGGCGACGTGTGCCTGAAGCACGTGGCCGACCGGCTGCACGATCGCCTCCGCGCCAGCGACGTTGTGGCCCGTTACGGCGGCGAGGAGTTCCTGCTCGTTCTGCCTGAAACCGGCCTTGAGGATGCCGCCGCCCTGGCCGACACGGTCCGCCGACGCATCGCCGAGCCCGAGGTCACC
>CAYVAM010000321.1:0-2322 GCA_964449275.1 uncultured Anaerolineales bacterium | reverse complement strand
CGCCCTCGGGAATCGTGATCTCACGCCGCAGCCAGATGTCCGGCGTGTTCCAGACCGTGCCGACGACGGCGCCGGGCGTCGTTTTGGTGCCGAAGCCTCCCGGCCCCGTCTTCCATCCGGAATCATCGAAGGTGACCTTGAACCAGCCGGCGCCGGGCGTCTCGAACGTGTACCGCCACGGTTGGGCCTTCTTTTCTGACGTCGCGACGACCGTCTTGACGATGGGCGGCGGGGGCATCTTCGAGAAATCGCCGCGGTTCACGGCCGCCACACGCTCCAGGTCCGGCTTGACGATCGCGCGGTCGTACGTCAGCAGGCCGTTGCACTCGACCTCGACGTCGGTAATCTGCGTGTAGATGGCGGCCGAGAGGCCCATCGAATCCTTCATCTCGTAGATGCTCCGCAGGACACGTTCGTAGCCTGCGGTTAGTCCATCGCGGTCGGCCATGCCGCGATAGCCCCAGTGCTCCTTCTTCCAGGTGTGCCCCGGCACGCCGAGTCCGAGTCCGCCGAACTCGCCCTGGACGGCGGCTCGCGTGGGCTCCGGCCGGGCGCCCTTGGGGTTGGGGTAACTGTGCACGTCGAGGATGTCTCCGCACTTCTTGTCGGCCCATCCGCTGGCGTTTGAGACGAGGCGGCTCGGGTCGAGGTCCTTGACCAGTTTTGCGTACCGCTCGGTGTCGTGCTGGCCCCAGCCCTCGTTGAAGACGACCCACATGATGATGGCGGGGTGGTTGCGGAATCCCTCGACGAGCGCCCGGAGTTCCTTCTCAAACTGTTTCTTCGACTCGGGCGTCTTGTTGTTGCCGCTCGGCATGTCCTGCCAGACCAGGAGGCCCAGTTTGTCGCACCAGTAGTACCAGCGGTCGGGCTCGATCTTGACGTGCTTGCGGGTCATGTTGAAGCCGAGTTTGCGCGTGATCTCGACGTCGTACTTGAAGGCCTCGTCCGTAGGCGCGATGTAGAGGCCGTCCGGCCACCAGCCCTGGTCGAGTGGCCCCATCTGGAACACGAACTTGCCGTTCAGCAGCATCCGCGTCACGCCCTTGTCGTCCTTGCCGATCTCGATCTTGCGCATGCCGAAGTAGCCGCCGACGGTGTCGACCGTCTTGCCCTTGTGCTTGAGTTCGACCGTCAGGTCATAGAGGTGCGGCGAGTCGGGCGACCAGAGTTTGGGCGCCTTGACGGGCAGCGAAAGTTCGGCGCCGGCCTTACCCGACGCCTTTCCGACCTGCGTGCCGCCGTCCGTTGCCACGGCCTCGATGGTCAGGCCGGCCGCGTCGCCGGCCGTTTCCACCGTCAGACGGAGGCACTTCTTGTCCACGTCGGGCGTCAAGATGAGCCGCCGGACGTGCGTCTCCGGCACAGGTTCCAGCCACACGGTCTGCCAGATGCCGGTGACGGCGGTGTACATGATGCCGCGGGGCTTCAGGACCTGCTTGCCGCGCGGTTGGTTGCCGCCGTTGGTCGGATCGAAGACGCCGACGATGAGTTCCTGGCGGCCGGCGTCCTTCAGGGCGTCGGTGATGTCGAGGGTGAAGGCGTCGTACCCGCCGCGATGCTCGCCCACCTTCTTGCCGTTGACGTAAACGGTGGCCTGCCAATCGACGGCGGCGAAGTGGAGCAGCACGCGCCCGCCGTTCCACGCCTTCGGGACGGTAAACGTGCGGCGGTACCAGAGACGGTCGGCCGGTTTCATGACGCCCGATAGGGCCGACTGGATGGGAAACGGAACGAGGATTTCATCCGCCAGGTCCTTGCCGACGGGCGGCGCCTCCCCTTCGGCCGCCATGGCGTATTGCCACAGGCCGTTCAGGTTCTGCCACGCCTTGCGGACCATCTGCGGACGGGGGTACTCGGGGTGGGCGTTCTCGGGCGAGACATCCTTGGCCCACCGCGTCATGAGCGGCCCCTTCGCGGGTTCCCACGCGGCCATAGCCGACCGCGAGCATCCTACGGTCACCAACGCAAGAGTTGCGACACACACGGCCACCATCGTCTGTTGACTCAACATGGCAGTTTCCTCCTCTATTCGTGTTTGGGCCATCCATAGTACACATGCGGCGGCCGGGGTCAACGAACTTGCCGGCTGAATCCTGCCGAACTCGGCCCGCGTGCATCGGAGGAATGACGCCTTGCCTCGGCGGCCGCGGGCGTGGTCTAACACTACAGTGCCACTTCGCTATTTCGCGCGGTGGGTCTCCCGACCCGCCGCGCTCGAATGGTGACCTTGCCGCTCCTCCGGGCGCGGTGGGTCTCCCGACCCACCGCGCTCGAATGGTGACCTTGCCGCTCCTCCGGGCGCGGTGGGTCTCCCGACCC
>CAYVAM010000320.1:0-2395 GCA_964449275.1 uncultured Anaerolineales bacterium | reverse complement strand
AGAACAAGTGGCACTTCAACCTGGCCCACTGCCCGGACGGCACGTTCTACTATCAACCAAACCGCGACAACAATCCCCAGGACTATGGCAACGACCCTCGCCTGTCCGCATCCGCTACCACGGCGCTGATCCTCTCAATCAAGCACAAGTCGCTGAGGATGATGGGCGCCCGGGCGCCCGGCAGGCCGAAGTGAGAGCGTCTAATCCTACAACGCTACAAAGGCACTTCGCGCGGTGGGCAATCTCGCCCACCGCGCAAAAGGCTAAGTGGCGCTGTAGTGTTAGGGTCCCCCGACCGAAGCGGGCGTTACTCCGACGGGTCGTACTCCATCGCGGCAAAGCCGCTTGAGCGGTGAGCGATGAGCGGCGGCGGACCTTTCGTCTCGTCCTCCCCCCCTACGGATGCCGGCACCGGCGCCGTCTCAAGGAGCAGACACTCGACGCCGTCGAGGTCCTCGACCAGCGCGAGCCCCTTCTTGACGCCGAGCACGACGATCGCCGTCGCCAGGCCGTCCGAGAGCGCCGGATCGACCGCCACGACCGTCACGCCGGCCAGGCGCGTGTCCACCGGCCGCCCGGTGCGCGGGTCGATGATGTGGCTGAACCGCTTGCCGGCCACCGTGAATCCGCGGTAGGCGTGGCCGCTCGTATCGACCGCCTGGTCCTGGAGCCGCACGGCCGTGTAGAGCCGCGACCGGTCTTCGGGATGCCGCGGGTCCTGCACGCCGACGCCCCATCGCCGGTCGCCGCCGGCTGGGACGAGGGACCTCGGCCGCTCCCCGAAGGCGTACACGTCGCCTGCGGCCGCCACGAGGCCCGCAGTCGCCCCCGCCTGCTGGAGCCGCCGGGCCATCCGCCCCGCGATATACCCTTTCGCGATGCCGCCGAGGTCCAAGCGCATCCCCTTCCGGATGCCGACCGAGTGGACGGTTTTGGTGAGTTCCTCGCGTGTAGGCGGCGGCGAGCGGGGCGGCGCGAGTTCCAGTTCGCTCAGCGGCGCCTGGACCCTGGCAACCAGCATCTCCAGTTTGTCCATGCCGACCAGGGCGCGGGCCTTCGCGATTTCCTCGTCGGTCGGCAGGGTGTTCTTCTCGGCCGCCTCGCGCCACAGGTCCAGCAGCGGACCGACCGTCGGGTCGAAGGCGCCGCCGGTCAGTTCGTGAACCTCCTTGGCGGCGGCCAGACAACTCGTGACCAGCGGGTGCACCTCCACCTGCCACAGGCCGGCCTCCTTGTTGACCCGCGACACGTGGGAGTCCTCGCGGTAGCAGTCGAGGCGAGAAACGCACTCGTCCATCTCGGTCCAGGCTGCCGCCAGCCACCGGCGGCCGAGTTCCTCGTTCGGCGCGATTACACGGACCATCACCTCCGTGTCCATCGCCGGACGGACCTCAACCACCTCGACCGGCTCCCCGCCGCACCCCGCCACCACGAGCGCTACCCCAAGCGCCGCCCCGAGCGCCGCCCCGAGCCCGGCGCGGCAGCGCCGGGGCACGCTCGAGCCGGGGTGTGCGCAGGCCAAGCCGGACGAAGATGCCACGCTGCTCCCGCAGCGGGCTCGAGATATACACACTCCATGCCAACGTTCAACGTCACGTCCGTCCATACTTGTACTCCGCCTGGCAGGAACCCTCGCGGCTGACCATGCACGGCCCGACCGGATGGGCCGGCGTGCAGGCCCCTCCGAAAAGCGGACACCCGTGCGGTTCGATCAGGCCGCGGATAACGTCGCCGCACCGGCAACCGTGCTCGTCGACCGCCGGTTCAGCGGGCGGCCAGGGGATGGCGAGCGCCCGCGGCGCGTCGAACTCGGCGTATGCCTCCCGCAGGCCCATGCCGCTGGCGGGGATCGGCCCCAGACCGCGCCACGTCACGTCGGCGGGCTCGAAAACGCGCTCGATTCGCGCCAGCGCCTCGGGGTTGCCCTCCGGCCGCACGGCCTCTTCGTAGACGTTCTCAACGCGTGCCTCGCCGGCGGCCAGTTGCCGCAGGATGGCCGCCACCCCCGCGAGCACCTGCTCCGCCGTGAACCCCGCCACGACGCACGGCCGCCGGTACGCCGCCGCAAGCGGCTCGTACGCGCGGCTGCCGATGATGACGCTGACGTGGCCGGGACACAGAAACCCGTCGATCCGGACCTCGCCTCCCGCCAGCAGCGCGTCCATCGCCGGGATGATCCACTTGTGACCGGGCAGGATGCAGAAGTTCGTGAGGCCCTCGGCCTTCGCCATCTCGATCGCCACGGCCGTGCCGGGCGCCGTCGTCTCGAAACCAACCGCCGCAAAGACCACCGTTTCGCCGCGCCGCCGACGCGCCAGGTCCAGCGCCTCCAGAACCGAATAGCAGACCGCGACGCTGCCGCCTTCGGCCTTGCGACGTTCCAAACTGGCGGTGC
>CAYVAM010000319.1:0-2445 GCA_964449275.1 uncultured Anaerolineales bacterium | reverse complement strand
GGTCGTGGTCATCGGCGCCGGCCCGATGGGCATCATGAACGCCTGCATGGCCCGCGAGTTCGGCGCCACGAAGGTCATCGTGGCCGAAATCAACCCGGCACGATTGGCCATGTGCGAGCCGTTCGGGTTCGACCTGCTCGTGAACCCGGCGAACCAGGACCTGGCCGAGGCGGTGATGAACGAGACCGGCGGCCTGGGCGCCGACGTCGCCATCGTGGCGGCCCCTGCCGCGCCGCCACAGCAGCAGGCGCCGCTGCTCGTCAGGAAGCGCGGCACGGTCTGCCTGTTCGCCTCGCTGCCCAAGGGCGAGAGCACGATCTCGGTTGACAGCCGGCCCATCCACTACGGCGAGTTGACGGTCGTTGGAACCAGCGATTCCACACCCGCCCAGGTCGCGAAGGCCGTGGAACTCTTGAGCGGCGGCGCGATTCCGGCCGACCGAATTGTCACGCACGTCCTGGGCCTGGATGACCTCTTCAAGGCGTACGAACTGATGCAGAGCGGCGAAGCGCTCAGGGTCGTCCTGAAACCGTAGAAAGGGCGTGGGCCGGGGGGAATCCGTTCGAGCAGACAGGAGTCTTGCGGTGGACTTGAACCTGAAGGACAAGGTTGGGCTGGTGACCGGCGGGTCGCGCGGCCTCGGCAAGGCCATCTGCTTCGCTCTGGCGGCCGAGGGCGCCAAGGTCCTCGTCAATTACTATCGCAGCGCCGACGGGAAGGTGGACCTCGCCGACGAGGCCGCCGAGGTCGTCGGGCAGGTCAAAGCCACCCACGGAGTCGAAGCCCTCGCCGTGCCGGCCGACGTCTCCAGCGAAGCGGACGTCATCGCGATGTTCGACCAGGCCGAAGAGGGGCTTGGCCCCGTCGACGTGCTCGTCAACAACGCCGCCTATTGCCCCGTCGTGCCCACCGCCGAGATTAGCGAGCGGGAGTGGAACTACGCCTTCCAGGTAAACATGACGGGCACGTTCCTCGGGTCGCGGGAACTGGTGCGCCGCCTGCTGGCCTCGGGCCGCACCGGCCGCATCGTCAACGTCTCGTCGCAGGCGGCGTTTCGCGGCTCGCGGTCGGGCAAGTCGGCCTACGACGCCTCGAAGGGCGCCATCGTGGCCTTCACGGTGTCGCTGGCAAGGGAGATGGCCCCCCACGGCATCGGCGTTAACGCCGTTGCCCCGGGGCTGATGTACACCGAGATGCTGGCGCCGTACGTCGATGCCGATCCCGAGAAGTTCAACGCCCGCCTTCCGATCGGACGGCTGGGCAAACCCGAAGAGGTTGCCAACGTCGTCGTGTTCCTCGCCAGCGACCGTTCGAGTTTCATGACCGGCGCCACGGTGGACGTAAGCGGCGGCATGCTGATGCGATAGACGAGTTGCGGCAGCGAATCGAGGGGTCAGGGCACAAGGGTCCGGCAGAACCGGCCCGCAAGAGGAGGCAGACAAGCCATGGCCAAAATGTCAATGGGCGTACGAATCCGGCTGAGCGTCATGATGTTCTTGCAGTACATGTTGATAGCGGTATGGTTCGTCCAACTGACCGCCTACGTCAAAAAACTGGGGATGGGCGGGCTGGAGATGGCCTTGATCGGCAGTTCAATGGCGCTGGGCTGCCTTGCGTCACCGCTGATTGGCATGTTTGCCGACCGCAACTTCGCGTCGCAAAAGGTGCTGGCGGCGTTGAACCTGGCTACGGCCGCGTTGCTGCTCCTGTCAACGCAGGTCACGGCATCCCTCCCCCTCTTCGTTCTGCTTCTGCTGTCCATGCTGTGCTACATGCCGACATGGGGTCTGACCAGTTCCATCGCCATGAGCCACAGCCCGTCGGAGAAGTTCCCGCAGATTCGGGTTTTCGGGTCGATCGGATGGGTGGCGGCGGGCCTCTTCAGCATCGTGGCCAGGTATCTATGGGATGTCGTGATCGACGGGACGGCGATCCCGCTGTATTGCGGGGCGGGCGTGGCCCTGGTGGGGGCGGTGTTCGCCTTGGCGCTGCCGCATACGCCCCCTCCGGCCAAGGGCCAGAAGACCTCCCTCATCGACGTGATGGGCCTTCGGTCCCTGGGGCTCATGAAGGACTGGCACGTTGCGGTCCTGATCCTGGGCACACTGATTGCCACGATTCCCTTCTCCGCGCACTGGACCTACGGTTCGGCCTTCCTCGAGGCCAAGAACTTCGAGTACTTGACGGTGACCATGAACTGGGGACAGTTCGTTGAGATGTTCCTCATGCTGCTCGTGCCCATCGCGATTGTACGGGTGGGCCTGAAGTGGACCATGGTGATTGGCCTGTGCATGCTGCTGGTGCGCTATGCGGCGTACGCCCTCGGCGATGCCTATGACCAGGAACCCTTGTACTTCTCCGCCATCCTGGTTCATGGCATCATCTTCGGCTTCTTCTACGTGGGCGGCCAGATCTACGTTGACCGTAAGGCGCCCAAGGAGATGA
>CAYVAM010000318.1:0-2464 GCA_964449275.1 uncultured Anaerolineales bacterium | reverse complement strand
CCAGTCGCGGGCCACCTGCAGAAACCGAAGCGGGTTGCTCCGCGCAAGTGTCTCCATCTCCTCGCGACCCTTGGGGTACACGGGCGATGGGGTGCTCGGGATCGGCTTCACCTTCGGCGCTTCGGCGCAGAGGGCGGTGCCGATCGTGACGCACAGGCCGAACAGGGCAAGCGCGCTTACGGCACAGAATGCGCGGCACGACCGGCGGCTGTGAGGAGATGCCATATGCGGTCGGTTGGTGGGTTCCGCCATTTCGGAGTTCTCGACCGCAGCGGCGCCCCTACTGGGGGACGGCGCCCCGCGTCATGAGGATGGGAAACAGGGAGTAGGTCCGTCTCTGACTGATGCGCTCGAAGCCGACGTCCTCAAACATTAACTGGACCTCGCGCGACTCGCGGTGCCAGACTTGGCCCCCCTCCACGTGGGTAATGATAAGGTCGTACACGATGCGCCCGATGAACTGGTCGGGCCACCCGTCCAGCAGGAACAACTGCCCGCCCGGTCTCAGCACGCGATGCAACTCGCGAATCACCGCCTCCTGATTCGGGTAATGGTGAAACGAGTTGGCACACGTGACGATATCGAACGCCCCGTCGGCAAAGGGCACGTGCTCGCTGTCGGCTACCGTCAGGCGAACACTGCCCGCGTAGCCGTTCAACTTGAACCGGGCACGGTGAAGCATCGGTTCGCACAGGTCCAGGCCGATGACCTGCCACCCGCGCCGGGCGAGCCGGTTCGCCAGTTCACCCGTCCCGCAGCCCACGTCGAGGATGCGGCCGGGCGTCACCGATTTCAGTTCCCGGACGAGCATCTTGTGCGACGGCTCAAATAGGAAATGGTTGAGCCAGTGCGCATCGTACGTGGCTGCCCAGTCGCGGAACTCGGCGTGCGTATCGCGTTTCAACTCGTGGTCCACGAAGTCCCACCTCAGCGGCTGTGGGGGAGCCCCTCGCCGCGCCTCACTTGCCGTTGGAGATTATCGGCCAATCCGCCAAACATTATACAAACTGTCTCGGGGATTTCCAAGGGAGTTGGCAAACGATAATCGAATAATAGCCGGGGACGAACCGCAGCCCGGCGTCCTGCGGGGCGTTGTGGGCTGCTTTAGTGCTCTGTCGCTGCTGATTTGCGGGGTGCCACTGGCTGCTTGTCAGCCAGTGTGTGGCGAGCAGCAGGAAGGCACTGGCGGACAAGCCGCCAGTGGCACCCACCGTTTCACGTGGGACCAGGCCGGTTCGGCATTGCCTTCGACGATACACGGCGGCTACAATTCGGCGGCTTGAAGGAGAAGTCGGTGGTCCTGGAACTGGCAGCGCTGGCCTTTGCAAGCTTCGTGGTTGCCCTTTCCGGCGCGCTGATGCCGGGGCCTGTGCTTGCCGTGACCCTTGCGGGCAGCCGGCGGCGGGGATTCTGGTTCGGCCCGCTGGTCGTCCTCGGTCATGCCCTTGTCGAACTGCCGCTCGTCCTGCTCCTCTATTTGGGGCTGGGCGAGGCGCTGACAAGCACCTGGATCGTGATCGCCATCGGGTGCGTCGGAGCGGTGGCGATGGTCTGGATGGCGGTCGGCATGCTTCGCCAGACCCGTCATGTGGACGACCCGGACGCCCACCTGCGCGGCGTGCTTCGGTTCGGGGCCGTCCCGTCGGGAGCCGTCACGAGCCTGCTGAACCCGTACTGGTACCTGTGGTGGGTCACCATCGGGGCGGTTATGGTGGCCAGCGCGCAGGCGGCCGGCTGGCTGGGGCTGATCGTCTTCTTCGCGGGGCACATCAGCGGCGATTTTCTCTGGTACAGCGTGGTCTCGTTTGGCGTCAGCCGGGGCCGGCGGTACCTCCAGGGACGGCTCTACAAAGGGCTGCTCATCGGCTGCGCGGTCATCCTGATTGTGATGGCCGGGCTTTTTGCCAGACTGTCGGTCCAAGAGGGATGGGATGCACTCGTGGGCTGATCCACACGGCCTGGCCGGAAGAAGTGGCCGCCGTCCTTCCCGCATGCCGACATAATGGTTGGGAGAAGGCAGGTTTTTTTCCAAAAAAAAGCCTTGCGGATTCAGAAACAGAATGGTTTACTTCTGCAGCGACAGTGGGGAGACTGTACCGTGGCTTGGGCTAGGAAAGGAGACGCAGCGATGAAGACGAAGACGCGCGTAATCGGCCTGGCTTTGGTGGTGAGTCTGTGTGTCGCATCGGCGGCGTATGCCACGGAAGATCGGATGGCCATCGCACAGTGGCGCTCTGCCGACAACGCGTCGCTGCCGAGTTTCCGCCTTCCGAAGGTGGCCATCGACAAGACCATCGACTACCGGTTGTCCTACGGGGATGCGATTCACGCCGCCGCCGCCGAGGTACCCGAACCGGCCGCGGTCGAAAGCCCCTGGATGCGCAACGTCACGCCGTTCCTGACGTACAACTACGCCAGTAGCCGCGACCGGCGGCGGGGGGGCATCGACGGCGACATCAACGGC
>CAYVAM010000317.1:0-2465 GCA_964449275.1 uncultured Anaerolineales bacterium | reverse complement strand
GATCCGCCAGGCCATCACCCGCGCCATCGCCGACCAGGCACGGACCATCCGCATTCCGGTCCACATGATCGAGACGATGTCGAAACTGCGAAACATCTCGAAACAGTTCCTCCAGGAGCGCGGCCGCGAGCCGACGCTCGAGGAACTCTCTTTCGGGGCGAAGTTGCCGCTGATGGAAGTGCGACGGGTGATGAAGATCAGCCGCCACCCCATCAGCCTCGACCGGCCCGTCGGCGAGAGCGAGGACTCCTACTTCGGCGATTTCATCGAGGACGAGACCGCCGAGTCGCCCGTCACGGCCGCCACCCAGGAGATGCTCAAATCGAAGATCGACCACGTGCTCAAGACGCTGACGTACCGCGAACGCGAGATCATCAAACTGCGCTACGGCATCGGCGATGGGCAAACGTACACACTGGAGGAGGTCGGGCGGATCTTCCGCGTCACGCGCGAGCGAGTGCGGCAGATCGAGGCCAAGGCCATTCGCAAACTCCAGCATCCCGTCCGCAGCAGAAAACTCGAAGGCTTCCTCGAAAGCAAGCCGCAGGAGGCAACCCAGGTGTAGCCACTGAAAACCCACGCGACACGCAGGGCCTCCACACGCCGGCGATCAAGCGGAGCGAAAAAGCCTGATGTTGCTGTTGCCGTTCACCGTTAACTTTGAACCTTGAACTTGCAACTTTGAACCGTCTTTAGAAGAGTCCCGGCAAAGGCGAAGCACCTTCCTTTGCCGACCCGAGGCGGGGTCCCTCACCCCCGCCTCAGTTTTGCGCGCCGACCCAGGTGGGCGGCGGAATAGGAATGCCGGGTGTGGCAAGTTTTTCTGGCGGGCCCGCGATGCCCTCTGTCACCCCGAGCGAGCGCAGCGAGTCGAGGGGTCTCGCCGCTGGCTGTTCCGGACGGCGAGATTTCTCCGCTCGGTCGCCAAGGCGACCTCGGTCGAAATGACAGGCCCGCCCAGCCCTGGGCACAACGGCCCTGCCGGAAATCGTTGCCACATCCGCAATCCCCGCACTCGGCCAATTCCCTTGACCGCCGGCCCCTTGGCGCGGTATAGGATGGCTTCCTTCAGAAAACAGGAGGAACTGTGGCCGAGATGGTTCTCGACAGGCTGCGCGAACTCCAGGAGGCCGACCTGGAACTGCGCGGACTCCAGCACAAGAAGGCATCCCACGACCGCGCCGCGAAAGTTCAGGTCGCGCACATCGCCAAGCACCAGGAACAAATCGAAAACCTCCGCGCAACACGCCGAGCAGCCCGCATGACCGCCGACGAGAAAGAACTCGACGTCAAACAGAAACAAGCCAAGATCGAGAAACTCCGCGCCCAGCAGATGCAGATCAAGGACAACCGCCAGTTCCAGGCCCTCCAGAACGAGATCAAGTTCGCCGAACTCGCCATCTCCAAAATCGAGGACGAGATCCTCAGCGACCTGGGCGACCTGGAAGCCATCGACACCCGGATCGCCGAAGCCGAGGCGGCGCTTGCACGCGAGCAACAGGGTCTGGAAGACCTCAAGAAGCAGATCGAGGCCCGCAAGTCCGACGTGGACACCGAGATCGAAGCGTGTCGTCGGCGTCGCCAGGAGATCGCATCCGCCCTCCCCCGGAAAGTCGTGGACCAGTTTACGCGGATCGCCGACCGCCTCGACGGCGAGGCGCTCGCCCCCGTCATCCGCCAGGAGGACGGGGGCAGTTTTATTTGTGGCGGATGCCACATGAGCCTCACACAGAACACGTACGTCATCCTGGCCGGCCACAGCGACAACCTCGTGACCTGCCCCAACTGCACGCGCATCCTCTACCTGGAAGACGCATGACCGACGCGGATCCGCCCGACGCCGGTGAGCCTCTCGATGCCGACAGCCCGTCCGCAGGCGAACCTTCCGCGCATCTCATCGTCTACGTTGACGGCGCCTCGTCCGGCAATCCGGGCCCGTGCGGGTGCGCAGCGGTCGTCAAAACACCCGGCGGCGAAACGGTCTTCGAGAAGGCCCGCGCCTTCGGACCCGCCACCAGCAACGTGGCCGAGTACCAGGGCCTGATCCTGGGCCTGGAGGTGGCCGCCACGCTTCATACCCGCCACCTGACGGTCCGAAGCGACTCGCAACTCATGGTCCGCCAACTCGCCGGCCGGTACAAGGTCAGGAGTCCGCTCCTTAAGCCACTGTGGCGGCAGGCCCGGGGGATGCTTGACCCGTTCGAGACGGTCGAGATCGAACAGATCCCACGCCAGGAGAACAAAGAGGCCGACGCGCTGGCCCGCAAAGCCCTCCAGAAGGCTCGCCAAGTGGACGCCGACCTGCCGCCAGAGGCACGCAAACGCCCCCGGCAGAAGGCCTTCCGGCTGAAGTAGCCCTCCCCCCGTCGGGTGTGACTCTTTTTCCCGGCAGCGATCTGCCGTCACTGGCTTGAGGCGGCTTCCAGCCGCCTTGCCGCCGCGAAGCGGCGTATAGGCCGGGGCCT
>CAYVAM010000316.1:0-2509 GCA_964449275.1 uncultured Anaerolineales bacterium | reverse complement strand
GCCGTCCGGCGGGTCGTCGGTATCGATGTTGTTGAAGCCTTCTTCGACCAGGGCCGCCAGGTCGTCGAACGGGTTGGCGCCGGGCTCGTAGTCGACGACCAGGTTGCCGGCGGTCAGGTCGAGCGTCGCCCCCTGTTCCAGGACAAGGTCATGGGTGGAACTGGTGGTCTCGCCCGTCTGGAGGATGCCGGCGCCCCGGACCTCGACCTTGCCCTGGTTGATGAACCCGCCGACGACCAGTTTGGCGGCGTCCTCAACGAGGACGGTCGGCGGGTAGGCGCCCCCGCCTCTTACGAGTTGCAGTTCGGCCAGGCTGAGGGCCCGATTGTAAATGTAAGCCTCGTCGAGGAGTCCCTGCCACGCACCGTTGGGGTTCTTGTTGCCGCCGCCCACGATGACGCGGTCGGCCGCCGATATCAGGCCTCCGAGCGGCCCCTCATCGTTCGTCAGGTTCTGGAGCGAGCCGTCCACGTACAGTTGGACCGCGCTGCCGGTGGTCCACATCATCGCGACGTGCTGCCACTCGGTGGTCTGCCTGTCGCTTTCGCCCTCGGTCTGGTGCCAGCCGTCGGTCGTCTGAACGTACCCCTTGACCAGGTTCGTGCCGCCGCCCGCGGCGCCGGCCTTATCGTAACGGAGGTTCACGCAGTGGGCATCGCCGGGGGCCACGGTCGTAAAGAAGCCGCGGTCGGTGCCGGTAACCTCGGACTTGACCCACATGGCAACGGTGACGGCATCCAGGTCGTTGATGTAGGCGCCGCCGTCGCTATCCTCGGCGTACGTACCGTCCTGGCCATCGAGGCTCAGGGCGTTGCCTTCCCGGCCTGCGCCGAAGGTTGCATTGCCGAGAAGGTCGAGATACCGGTCGTTGCCGGAGCCGTCGGCCGCCTGCGTCGCGCCGGGGTCCTCGTCGAACGACCAATAGGCCAGCAACCCGTCCGTCGGGGGCTCCGCGCCGGGGACTACCGCCGGGCTCGTGATGACGCCGGCCACGGTCGTCGTGCCGCTCGCCGCGCGGATCGTGCCGTAACTGGCAACGGTGCCTTCGTATGCGATCGCGTTGCCGACGCCCGGATCGAACTCGAGGGTGCCGGACCGGACGTCGGTCGTGTTCATGTTGGCGTGGCTGTTGTAGATCCTGACGGCACCGGTCTCGACAACCAGGTTGTCGATGACGTCGATGCCGACACCTCCGGCCGGCAGACTGTCCGTGAAGCGGATGTCGCCCCCGGTGACCGTCACGTTGACAGGACCGGGACCCTCGACGTCGATGCCGCTGGCAAAGTCGATGAAGCCACCCAACCTGACGTTGGCCGGGCTCGTGGAGACGATGGTCGGGTAGCAGGGATAGGTCTCGGTGACCGGCGCGGGCGCGCCGGGCTGGGTGCAGGTCTGGTAGAAGCCAAGCACGAGGTTCTCGCCGTGGAGGGTCGAGCCGTCGTACATCTTGAACTCGCCCGGATTGAAACCGTCGCCTTCACCGGCGGGCAGACCGCCGTACTTGCCGGTTTCGAGGAAGCCGTGGACTCCGCCCCAGCGCAGGGCGCCGCCGTCTTTGATCGCGATGCCCTCCAGGTGCTGACCGGCCACCGCCGGGTGCCTGTCGCCGAACACCCAGCCGTAGGCGTCGGCGCCGAGGCCCTGACCGCGTGCACCGGTCGCGTCTACCGAGCCGCCGCCAATCGTCCAGTGCAGGATGCACGGGTCCGTGCTGTTCGGGTCCAAGGCCTGGCTCGGCCTCAAGATGCCCGGGCCGGTCTTGGCGATGTGTGCTACGGGCTGATGCGGCAGCCCGCCGGCGTCGGTGTAAGACGCCGAGGACATCCCGCCGCCGTCCGCCACGTCGATCCGGCTCCGGGCGCCAACCTCGATGATATAGGTGCGACCTGTCGTATCGTCTGACCATCCGGCTTGGCCGGCGCCGGGATCGACGTCGAACGTGATTGCCTGACCACCGGTGACGGCGGCGTCGATGTCGTCGCCGAACTTCAGCGCGGCGGTCGGCAGCATCGACCCGATCTGCAAGCCGTCGCCGGCGGTCGGGAAGTTCAGGAGACTGCCTTCCAGGATGCGGAACCGCGCTGCACTGTCGCCGTACTGCGCCGTCAGCGTGGCGCCCTCGAGGTTCACCGTGCCGCCGACGCCGCCGGCCACTGCGGCGCCGATGTTCAGTTCACCGCCCGTGATGGTGACGTCTGCGCCGGCGCCGGTGCCCACGCTCAGACCGCTCGCGACGAGTGTCTGGCCTGAGGCGATCTCGAGCGTGGCGTCGCCTTCGAGAAGCACGTCGGCCGGCAGCGTGCCGCCGGCCTCAAACTCCGCCACGCCTTCGCCCCGCACCCGGAGGCGCTGAGCCGCACCGAGCGAGGATACGTCCATGACCACCAAGCGGCCGTCTTCCACGCGTGTCTCGCCGCCGCCACCGTAGAAGTTCAGGGAAGCGCCCGGAGTAAGCGGCGCGAGCATGCGAACCTGGTTGCTCCCGACCTTGACCAGGTTCACCGCCAGC
>CAYVAM010000315.1:0-2541 GCA_964449275.1 uncultured Anaerolineales bacterium | reverse complement strand
CGGGCGGCGAGGCCGACTTCTACGTCCACATGCAGAAGTTCAACGCCTGCGCCCGGCAGATCAAGGTCATCCTGGTGAACCAGTTCGGCTGGAGCCGACCGTCGTGCGGCGCGAAGATGCCGGCCGACATGGACTTCCTCGACATCCGCAAGGGCACCGACATCGAGTTCGGCCAGTCGATTTACGAGCCCTTCGGCATCGCTCAACTCGAGCCGCTTTCGTTCGGCGGCCTGTGTGTCATTACGAACGTATGCGGCTGCGCGGGGTTCGTCGAGCGGGTGACCGGCGGCCGCGACGTGCCCAACGTCCTGGTCGCCGACTACACCGGCCTGCCGGACGACGTGGTCACGCTCGACCAGGTCCTTTCGGTCGGACCCCGCGAGCGCAGCGCGGCCGAGGAAGAGGAGGCCGAGCGCGTCGCGGGCGAGATCCTGAAGCGCCTCCCGACCGACGAGAAGGCCCGCGAGGCCCTCATCGCCGGCGGCTACGAACTCGCCAGCCGCATGTCTTGGGACGTCGTCGTCCGCGATTACCTCCTGCCCGTCATCAACGACCTGGCATGAGGCGCACGGGCCGGCCGGGTGGCATGGCCACGCTTGCGTGGCCATGAGCCTGACGCCCCCGATAGCACACTTGCCCACGCACGGGTGGTCATGCCACCCCGCTGTTAGCCGCCGCGCTTGCGCGGCGTGTTCAAGAATCGTTAGCCGCCGCGCTTGCGCGGCGCGAAGCCGTCGAAAGGAGCCCGATGCCCCCTGCGATTACCAACCTCGATGAGATCGTCGCGGCCCTCGCGCCGGAGGACCGCGCGCGCTTTGACCGAATGTACGATTTCAACCGGAGCACCGCCCGCGTCCTGCCGCCCGAGACGATGGAGGACTGGATCGTCAAGCAGTTCCGGTACCTTTCCGAGGAGCCCGAAGGCACGCCCGCGTGGCGCGACGAGGTGCTCCGGAAGGTCGGTCACCAGCGAATCGTCCACGTCCTGAACCGCGTGACGTGCCAGGCGACGCTCTTCAACGCGGTCCGCGCCCTGAAGCCGGTCGAGGCGAAGGATACGACGGAGATAGAAAAAGAGATCGAGAAAACGCGGGGCGGGCCGTTCTGCCGGCCGCTCCAACTGACGCCCGAGAACACCTTCGGCCGCATCGGCGGCGCCAAGACGTGCGCGAACGTGGCGGCGTACGACGGCTGGCATGGAATGGTGATCTTCGAGGAGCATTCGCCCCTGGCGTTCCGCGACGACGCTTATCGGCCCGAGCAGGTGGCCGACATGCTGGCCACGGCCCGCGAATGGGCCGCAACCGTCCACGCCGAGGACACCGAAGCGCGGTTCTTCTTCCTCATGTGGAACTGCCTCTGGAAGGCCGCCGCCAGCATCATCCACGGCCACGCCCAGATGGTCGTCGGCCGCAAGTTCCATTACGGCAAGGTGGAGCGTCTGCGGCGTGATGCGGCGGCGTACCGGGCCGAGCACGGGGCGGATTACTTCGCGGACTTCGTGGCGGTGCACGAGGCGCTCGGCCTGGCGGACCGCCGGCAGGGGGAGGCCGTCACGACGCTCGCCCACCTGACGCCCGTCAAAGAGCGGGAACTCGTCATCGTGGCCGACGACGGGCTCGACTCGGCCGGCCTGCCGCAGGCCCTCTGGCGGGCTTTGAAGATTTACACACGGCTCGATGTCAAGGCCTTCAACATGGCCGTCTACACGCCGCCCCTCGGCGACCCGGACCCCGCGTGGGCCGACTTCCCCGTGCAGGTGTACCTGGTGGACCGCGGTGACCCGGCGACGAAATCCGCCGACATCGGCGGGATGGAACTCTACACGTCCAGCGTCGTCTCAAGCGACCCGTTTGCGCTGGCCGAGGCGATGAAGTAAGGCATTGCGGATTGTGGGGCAAGACCACGTATGCCACGGTGGGGCTCGTCCGGCGTCTACGTCTCGCCACGCGGGCCTTTCCATGAGGCCCCTGAACGGGCCTGGCACGTCGCCGGTGTCTATGAGGCCCGTTTACGGGCCTTCTTCCCGCGAAGCGGGTATAGGCCCGGCCCTACGGTCTTGGGTACTCCGTGCTTAAATGCCCAACCTATGTGTCCTGCCATTGCACTGTAATGGTAGCGGGAGTCCCTCGCTTGCCCCCTTCCGCCTCGATCTCGTTCGGACGGTTGGGGCGGACGTAGAGCCCCCAATTGCCTTTATCTTTCTTTCTCTTCTTCTCCATCCTTGAGGTGCGTCTCTCTTCTGTCAGCAGGGGCAGCAGATCGTCAGCCCTGATGACTGCTCTGCGTCCCGTGTCTTTCTGTACGAGAATGAGCCGCCCCGCTTTCTGCAGCGCGTCTTTGCGTTTATCCCACACGTCCCACCAGTACCAGTAGGGCTTGCGTGAGTAGAATTTGGAAAAGGCGGTTGGTGTAGTGGACATCTCTCTTCTCCCAGTCTCGCAGGCCCGGTTTGCCGTCTGAAATCACTTGCCTGCGCGCTGCACCTATGAGGCCCGTTTACGGGCCTTCTTCCCGCGAAGCGGGTATAGGCCCGGCCCT
>CAYVAM010000314.1:0-2544 GCA_964449275.1 uncultured Anaerolineales bacterium | reverse complement strand
TCAGCATCGGGCGGCCGCTCCATTACCACAGCATCCCGCCGCACCTGTACTGGAAGGGTTGGACCGGCAAGAGCGAACCGGAGGCCGTGGCGCCGAAGGCAGCCGAGGTCAAGGTGCGGCAAGGGCGGCGCTTCGACATCACCTACCACTGGCAGGTCGAAAAGCCCATCCGCGGTAACTGGATCATCTTCGTCCACTTCACCGATCCGGCCGGCGCCGAGATCAAGTTCCAGAACGACCATACGCCGGATCCGCCCTTCTCGAAATGGCCGACGGGCGACCACGTGGACGGCCCCCACCCGGTCACCGTGCCGCCGGGGATGGAGGGGACGTTCGACGTCCGCGTCGGCCTCTACTCGCGCCCCTCCCTCGGCCGCGTCAGTCTGCTCGGTGAGTCTGACAACGAGCGCCGCTACATAGTCGGCAAATTGAAAGTCGCCGGCGAGAAGATCACCTTCACGCCTGTGACGCCGAAGCGGAAGGCCGCCGGCGGCGACACGGCCCTCTTCACCCGCGCCGTCGGCGGGTGGGCCGAGGGGATGCACCCGATGGACATCTACGTCAAGAACACCTACGAGGTCCTCTCGCCGCTCGCGGAGATCACCGCCAGGATGCGGATGACCGGGCATGAGTTCCTGACGCCCGACCGCAAGGTTATCCGGACGGTCTTCGGCCGCGGCCCGAACGCCGTCACGTCCACTGTGAACATGGGGGCGGCGGACTTCGCGTGCAAGTCGGATGTGTGTGGCGACGTCGTCCTGCCACCGTTCGGGTTCCTCGTCGAAGGACCGACGTTGGCGGCCTTCCGCGCGTCGAAGTGCAACGGCGTCGCATACGATGATGCGCCGCTGTTCACGGTGCGCAGCCTCGACGGCAGACCGATTGCCGACTCCGGCAAAGTCCGCATCTGGCACGGCTTCGGCGAGCCTCGCATCCGACTTGGCGGCAAGGTGCACACGGTGAAGAAGCAGGCGACGGTCGCGTTCTAGGGCAGTCTGCCTTGGGTTGCGCGGCGGGCAGTCTTGCCCACCGCGCGAGACGTTGTCACGCTCAACCGTGATCTGCTCCAGGGTGGGGGTTAGGGGGGCGGCCGCGTCGCCCGTGTTTTTGCCGAAACACCCCGCCAGCCGGCGTGTTTGTTAGAATACCACAACCGGACCATTGTACGGGCGGATGGCTGTGTGGACGGGAGTGGCAGGTTTTTCTGGCGAGCGCAGGCGGTTGTAGCGCCGGGCTTTATGCCCGGCGGCCGTTGGTGCCGGCGCGGGCCAGGATGCGCCGGGGATAAACCCCGGCGCTACGGCCGAGCCACGGTCCCATGCCGGAAATCGTTGCCACGCCCGTGTGGACCGGCGTGGTTTTTAACGTTGCAACCCGCCGCCGTTCGCGGTAGCGTGGTCGAACTCGTTATCCCTTTTCGGAGGAAACCAGTCATGTCCAGCCGCATGAACCGCCGTCAGTTTCTGAAACGCAGTGCCGCCGCCGGCGCCGTGGTCCTCGCCTCGCCCGGCATGGCCACCACGTACGCCCAGAACAACAAACTCAAGATCGCCTACGTCGCCACGGGCGGCCGGGGCGGGGGACACCTGGGCTGCGGCAAGGGTGAGAACGTTACGGCCCTCTGCGACGTCGACCTCGGCCGCACCAAGAAGGCCAAACAGATGTTCCCCCAGGCCAAGGTGTTCCAGGATTACCGCAAGATGTTCGACCAGATGCACAGCCAGATGGATGCCGTCTTTGTCGCGACGCCGGACCATCACCATGCGGCGGCGGTGTCGCGGGCGTTGAGCCTCGGCAAGCACTGCTACTGCGAGAAGCCCCTCACGTACTCCATCCACGAGGCCCGCGTCCTGGCCGATCTGACGCGGAAGAAGAAGGTCGCCACCCAGATGGGCAACCAGGGCCACGCCAACGAGGGCAACCGTCGCGTTGTCGAGTGGATCCGCGACGGCGCCATCGGCACCGTCAAGGAGGTTCACACCTGGACGAACCGTCCCGTCTGGCCGCAGGGCTACGCCGAACTGCCGCCCCGCGAGCCCGTGCCGCCTGAACTGGACTGGGACTGCTGGATCGGGCCGGCCAGGTACATCGAGCGCCACAAGAACATGCACTCGTTCGCCTGGCGCGGATGGCTCGAGTTCGGCACCGGCACCATCGGCGACATGGGATGCCACACCTGGGACTGCGTCTGGTGGTCGATGGACCCGAAGCACGCCCTCTCGTGCGAACTCATCAAGGTCAACGGCAAGAACGACATCTCGCATCCCAAGAACATGATCCTGAAGTGGGAGTTCGGCCCGACCGCCTCGCGCCCCGGCTTCGTCGCCTACTGGCACGACGGCGGATGGAGGCCGCCGGTCCCGGCCGAGATCACCAACGACCCGACCCGCAAGAAGAAGCAACTCTGCAACTCGGGCAACCTCTTCATCGGCACCAAGGGCAAACTCTACGTCGAGGGCGACTACGGAAACAGCCCGCGCCTCATCCCCGAAGAGGCCATGAAGGCCTACAAGCAGCCCGAACGCATTGAGAAATCGCCCGGCT
>CAYVAM010000313.1:0-2564 GCA_964449275.1 uncultured Anaerolineales bacterium | reverse complement strand
CCCAGGGCCTCTGGCACATGGGACAGAGGGACATCAACTGGGTCCGCATCTCGAAAGACGCCTTCAAGGCCGGCCTCAGGATCGAGCACATCGGCAAGATCCTCCACGCCATGCTCCACGAGGAGTTCTCGGTCATCGTCGATAAGGTCCAGGTCACGATCTACACCGAGGAAGAGAAGGTTGTCCAGATGCACGAAAAGGCCCGGGAGGTGTTTGTCGAACGCGACGCACGCCTGGCCGACATGACCGACGAAGCCGTGGACATCTTCTACTCCTGCACACTGTGCCAGTCGTTCGCGCCCAACCACGTCTGCATCATCACCCCCCAGCACCCCGGACTGTGCGGCGCGTACAACTGGCTCGACGGCCGGGCGGCCTACGAGATCAACCCCGCCGGACCCAACCAGCCCGTCCCGAAGGGCAACGCCGTGGACGAAACCCTCGGCCAGTGGGAGAAGATCAACCAGTTCATCCTCGAGAAGAGCCAGGGCACCATCGAGCGGATGAGCGCTTACTCGATGATCACCGACCCGATGACCTCATGCGGATGCTTCGAGTGCATCTCGGCCGTCCTGCCCTCCACCAACGGCATCATGATTGTGCCGCGCGAATACGCCGAGATGACGCCCTGCGGCATGAAGTTCTCGACGGCCGCCGGCACGGTGGGCGGCGGGCGCCAAACCCCCGGATTCAGCGGCCATTCCAGGCAGTACATCGTCAGCCCCAAGTTCATCCGTGCCGATGGCGGCTTCAAGCGAATCGTCTGGATGCCCAAGATGCTCAAGGAGGCCCTGCACGACGTCCTCGTCGCGCGGGCAAGCGAACTTGACCTTGGCGGCGAGGAGTTCCTCAACAAGATCGCCGACGAATCCGTCGCCGCAACCGAGGAAGAGGTCCTCGAACATATTACCAAGGCCGAGCATCCCGCGCTCGCGATGGACCCTATGTTCTAGCCACGGTGCCGCCGATCTGATAAGATGAACCGAAAGCACGTGTGACCCAGACCACCGAACTTCAACGGAGGACACAAAACCGATGGCCCTCAGCGGACTCGACATCTTCAAACTGCTCCCCAAGACCAACTGCAAGAAATGCGGTATGCCGACGTGCCTGGCCTTCGCCATGGCCCTGGCCCAGAAAAAGGTCAGCCTGGATCAGTGCCCCGACGCCAGCGACGAGGCCCGCCAGGCCCTCGCCGCCGCCGCCGCACCGCCAATGCTCTCTGTGACCTTCGGCGCCGGAGACGCCCAGTGCAAGGTCGGCGGCGAGACGGTTCTGTTCCGCCACGAGGAAAAGTTCCACAGCCCGACCGCCATCGCCATCACGCTGCCCGACAACATGGACGAAGCGGCCATGAAACAGAAGGCCGAGACCATCAAAGGCTTCGCGTTTGAACGCATCGGCCAGCCGATGCCCGTCGAGGCCGTCGCCGTGATGAACGCTTCGGGGGATGCGGCCAAGTTCGCCGCCGCCGCCGAGACCGCCAAGACCACCGGCAAGGCCATCATCCTCGTCACAGAGAGCCCGGACGCCGCCGCAGCAGCACTTCAGAAGGTCAAGGACACGAAGCCGCTCCTGGCCGCCGCCACGACCGAAAACGCCGACGCCATGGCGCAGGTTGCCTCCGAAGCAGGGTGCCCGCTCGTGGCACGGGCCGCCGATCCCGAGGCCATGGCCGATCTGACGGAGAAACTTAAAACGGCCGGCTGCGAGGAACTCGTCCTCTGGCTCGACGCGCCGGACGGCTGGTCCGAAGTGACCGGCATGACGACGGTCCGCAGCCTCGCCCTCAGGAGCGCGTTCCGCCCGCTCGGCTTCCCCACCATCGCGTTCGCCGCCGACGGCGAACCCGAAGACCAGATCGGCCGGGCCTCGGCACTCCTGTGCAAGTACGCCGGCATCCTCGTCGTCGAGACCGTCGAGCCGTGGGCACTGCTGCCGCTCCTGACCACCCGCCAGAATATCTACACCGATCCGCAGAAGCCCGTCCAAGTCAAACCCGACCTGTACGCCGTCGGCGAGGCCGACGAAAACAGCCCCGTCCTGTTCACCACGAACTTCTCGCTGACCTACTACACCGTCGAGGGCGACATTGAGGCCAGTCGCATTCCCTCCTGGATCCTCTGCGTCGATACCGAAGGCACCAGCGTCCTGACCGCCTACTCCGGCGACAAACTCAACGAGAAAACCGTCGCCAAGGGCCTCCAGGACGCCGACGTGGAATCCAAAGTCAAGCACCGCAAACTCATCATCCCGGGCTACGTCGCCGTGATGAGCGGTAAACTGGAAGAGGAAACCGGATGGGAGGTCCTCGTCGGGCCACGCGAATCCAACGTCATCCCACGGTACCTCAAGGAGGTCTGGACCTCGTAAGCGGGGTCAGGTAAGTCCGCTTAGCCCGCCGCGCAAGAGCACGGCAGCAAAGGCAAAAACCGATGCCACAAGAAAAACGCAAAACGTGCCGCATCCTCTTTGAGCCCTCGGGCCTGGCGACCGACGTGCCCCTTGGGGCCACCATCCTCGAAGCGGCACGACGGGCCGGCGTGTACCTGACGAGCATCTGC
>CAYVAM010000312.1:0-2582 GCA_964449275.1 uncultured Anaerolineales bacterium | reverse complement strand
CAGAAGCATCGACCGCACCTCGCCGGCCGACCCGCGCGCGATGTAGAGGAACGTCAGGAGTTCCCGCGTCGTCCCCCGCTCGAAGCCTTCCGCGATGTTGTTCGAAACCGAAATAGCCGCACGTTGCAGTTGGCTTCGAAGATCGCCCTTGCGGCCGAACGCCTTGTCCTCGGTAACCGAGAAGATGCGCTCGCACAGCGTCATGGCCGCCTGCCAGACCGGAAGGTCTTCGAAACGCTTGTACTTCATCGCAGATCCTTTCGGTCATGCGGCATCTCGAATCTCGGACCTCAAATCTCAGATGCCAGATCTCAAATCTCAAATCTGAAATCTCAAATCGCGGATGCCACATCTCAAATCTAAAAGCCCAAACCCGAAATCTCAAATCTTAAATCTCAAATCTGAAATCTCAAATCTGAAATTCCAAATTTCAAATCTCAGATCCCAAATCTGAAACCTCAGACACCAAGTATATACCACCAACTCTCAAGGACAAGACCTAACCTCGGGCGAGACGCTACGGTTGACGAAACACATTGCACTTGGGCCGCAGCACGCACGCCAAGTGCTTCCAAACACGCCCGCCGGATGGTACACTCTGTGTGTTCCGCTTGTGTGGGCCATCGCATGGCAGGGCAGGACATGCCTTGCCCCTACGAGCGGCGACGCGGGATAAGGGCGGGAGAAAAGCGTGCTCGAAGAACTCAAAAGGGAAGTCTGCTGGGCGAACAAACAGTTGCCCCGGCTCGGCCTCGTGTCGTGGACGAGCGGCAACGTCTGCGGCCGCGACCCCGAATCCGGACTCGTGGTCGTCAAGCCGTCCGGGGTCCTGTTCGACGAGATGCAGCCGGGCGACATGCCGGTCGTCGATCTCGACGGCAACGTCATCGAAGGCACGTACAAAGTCAGCGTCGATGCGCCCACGGCCCTGTACATGCTGAAGCACCTGCCTCAGATTCACTCGGTCATCCACACGCACTCGCCGTACGCGTCGAGTTTCGCCGCCCTCGGCCGAAGCATCCCGGTAGTCCTGACCGAACACGGCGACGCCTTCGGCATGCCGATACCGTGCGGCGGGTATGCGAAGATCGGCGGCATCGAGGTCGGCCGGGAAGCCGTGCGCGTCCTCATGGAGATCAACCTTCAGTGCCCGGCCGTCCTGATGCAGAACCACGGGGTCTTCGCCGTGGGCGTGCATCCGCGCGGGGCGCTAAAGGCCGCCGTCGTCGTCGAAGACGTCGCGCGCACCGTCCACCTGGCGATGGTCAAAGGCGACCCCATTCCGATTCCGCCCGAAGAGGCCCAGCGCCTGCACAACGTGTACCACTCGAAGTACGGCCAGAAGCCGGGTGGAGGGTTTGAGTGATTGGGGATTGTGAATCTGAGATTCGAGATTTGAGATTCGAGATTTCAGATTTCAGATTCGAGACCTGCGGCTTGCGCGAAGCGCGCTTTGGCATTTGGCATTTCTCATTCAGCATTTGCCTCTGCGTTCTCTGCGGTGACATGCGAACGGTGAAAGGCTTGCGCCATGGCACACGACGGTTATCGCGTTGAAAGGGACACCCTCGGCGAGGTCCAGGTGCCCGCCGACGCCTACTGGGGCGCCCAGACGCAGCGGGCCCTGGAGAACTTCCCCGTCTCGGGTCTGAAGGCCCATCCCGCCCTCGTCCGCACCCACGTGATGGTCAAACTCGCCGCCGCACGCACCAACCAGGAACTGGGGAAACTCGACGCCCTCAGCGCCGAGATGATCGACAACGCCTGCCTGGAAGTCATCCAGGAAGGCAAACTCATGGACCAGTGGGTCGTGGACGTTTTCGGCGCGGGGGCCGGCACCAGTTTCAACATGAACACGAACGAGGTCCTGGCGAACCGCGCGAACGAAATCCTCGAAGCGCCTCTCGGCTCCTACAACCTCATCCATCCGAACGACCACGTCAACATGAGCCAGTCCACGAACGACACGTTCCCGACGGCCATGCAGTTGGCAGCCGTCGCGGAAGGCAGTGCCCTGGCCGACGTGCTCGACGCCCTGGCCGACGCCCTGGCCGAGAAGGGGCGCCACTTCGACCCCATCATCAAGAGCGGCCGCACCCATCTTCAGGACGCCGTGCCCGTGCGGCTGGGGCAGGAGTTTGCCGCATACGCGCTCGCCGTCAAGCGTGCGGCCGAGAACCTGCGAGCCTCGCTGGAAGCGTGCAAGGAACTGCCCATCGGCGGGTCGGCCGCCGGCACCGGATTCAACACGCATCCCGATTACGCGCCGACGATCGTCAAGCACCTCGCCGAGATCGCCGGCCTGGACCTGGTGCCCGCCGCAGACCTCTGCCACGCCATGCAGTCGATGGCCCCGATGGCCGGCGTGAGCGCCGCCCTCAGGAACCTGGCGCTGGAACTCGCGCGCATCGCCAACGACCTGCGGCTCCTGGCAAGCGGGCCACGCACCGGCCTCGCCGAGATCCAACTGCCCGCTGTCCAACCCGGCTCCAGCATCATGCCCGGCAAGGTCAACCCCAGCATGGCGGAGTGCCTGAACATGGTCGCCATGCAGGTGATCGGCAACGACACGGCGGTGGCGC
>CAYVAM010000311.1:0-2617 GCA_964449275.1 uncultured Anaerolineales bacterium | reverse complement strand
TCGCCTTTGGCGAGGGCTCGGTCGAAATGACATCGCTTCGAGAACACGCTAAACAGGTACAATACAGGAAACCGCCAACCCGCCACCCGCTGGAGAACCGCGATGCGAGCCCGAATCTGCCTTGTGGCGCCGGCAAGTCTCTTGTTCGCAGCCCTCACCGCCGAAGCGTTGCAACCCACGGATGCAGTCCGCCGGGCCGTCGAGGCGACCGGCGCCTCGGCGGGCCTGTGCGTCCACGTGGGTACCACAGATGGACGCTTGGAGATCAAACTTACCGACAGCCACCGTCTGCTCGTCCACGGCCTCGCCTCTAACGATGCGGCGACGGAAACGGCCCGCCGCACCATCCGAGCCGCAGGGCTGTACGGACTCGCCTCCGTCGAGAAAACGCGGGCGCTCAACGCCCTGCCGTACGCCGACAACCTGGTGAACCTCCTCGTGGCCGACCTCGACGCACTCAGGAGCAAAGCGCCGCCGCGAGAGGAAATCCTGCGCGTCCTCGCCCCCAACGGTGCAGCGTGCCTCAAGACGGGCGGCAAGTGGATGCAGGTCCGCAAGCCGCGCACCAACGAGATGGACGAGTGGACCCACTTCGACTACGGACCCGAGGGCAACGCCGTCTCGCACGACCACCTCGTCCGCCCGCCGACGCGCCTCCAGTGGGCCGCCGGCGTCCAGCCGATCAAACTGGGCGGCAACCCTGCGGGGTTTCACACCTACACGGCCCCGCGCGCCGCCGGCGGACGCATCTTCATCGAATGGGGCCGCCGCGACAAGAACAATAAACGCCGAACCTGGTACAACGCCCGCGACGCCTTCAACGGACTGCCGCTGTGGACCCGCGAGAACACCGCCCGCGGGCGCAAGGACTGGCAGTTCATCGCCGCAGGCGACCGACTGTACACATTCACGGAAAACG
This sequence comes from uncultured Anaerolineales bacterium, assembly GCA_964449275.1. Taxonomy (GTDB): domain Bacteria; phylum Planctomycetota; class Phycisphaerae; order FEN-1346; family FEN-1346; genus JAUVZF01. Next base: position 1,698 of record CAYVAM010000311.1, on the reverse strand, counting down.
AAGGCTCGCTCGTCGCACTCGACGCCGCAACCGGCAACGTCGTCAAAACCTACACCCAAGCCGACCGCCACAACGAGGAGCGCGGCCGCACGGCCCTCCGATACTGCAGCGGCACGCTTATCCTGACCGTCAACAACACGCTCTACGCCCTCGACGCCACGTCGGGCGACCTCAAATGGAAGCACCGCGAGAACGGCGGCCTGTTCTTTCCGTCCGCCTCGGCCGACGCCGGAAAGGTGTTCGTCGCTGTCGCCCCCGAAAAGGTCCTCCGCATCTCGGGGCGCTGGCCCGTGGCCCAACTCGAAGCGATCCTGTGCCTGGACCTTGCCACAGGCAAACAGGTCTGGCGAAACACCGAAGTCGCCGGCGGCCACATCGGCCAACTCGTTTACTCCGACGGGGACCTGGCGCTCTTCGGCTCCGGCGCGATCGGCGGCGGGGAGAAACCTTACATCGGCAACATCCGCGTCCGCGACGGCAAACTGCTTTGGCACGCCACCTTCAAAACGGCCTACAACCGCTTCGGATACAACATGCTCGTCCGCGACGGCACCCTCTATTACGCCGACGCCTGGCGAATCTACGCCCACAACCTACAGACGGGCGAGGCGAGCGTGCCCTTCGACGATCGCGGCTACAACATGCGATGCAACCGGTTCTCGGCCACCAACGACCTGTTCATCTATGGCCTCGTGGCATACGTCGATAAGACATGGCACGGCAGGTTCCTCAGCATTACGCGAAGCGGCTGCGCCCAGGGCGCCGTCCCCGCCAACGGGATGCTCTATTTCACGCCGAACGCCTGCCACTGCATCACCCAACTCAGGGGACACATCTGCCTGTCGGCCGAGCCCCTGCGCGAGCCGGTTCCGGACCAAGAGCGGCTGGCGCGCGCCAGCGGGAAGCCGGCCGAAGCCGTGCCGGCGCAGCCAACGACCGACGTACCGCCGGGCCCCATCGCTGAAGACTGGCTCCGCCAGGCCCGCGCGCCGGTCATTGAAACCGAACCCGTGAGCGCCGGCGGCAAGACGTTCGTTGCCGTCATCCACCGGCATCGTCTGGAAGCACGCGATGCGGCGGGCAAGACGCTCTGGTCGTTCACCGCCGGCGGGAGGATTTCATCGCCACCCGTCATCCACAACGGCCTGTGCCTCTTCGGATCCCACGATGGATACGCCTACTGCCTGCGCGAGAGCGACGGCACGCTCCTCTGGCGGTTCATGGCCGCGCCGTACGAACGCAAGATCGTCGCACACGGGCAACTCGAATCGTCCTGGCCGGTGTACGGCGTGGTGATGCACAACGGGCTCGCCTGTCTCTCGGCCGGCCTGCACCCGGAAACCGGCGGCGGAATCTACCTCTACGCTCTTGAGCCCGCATCGGGGAAACTCGCGTGGAAGAAGGTCCTGCGGCGGTCGCCCATCATCCACGACGGCAAGAGCCGCATCACGATCCACCCGAACCGCATCCTGAACGATGCGCTCAAGACCGACGGCAACTCGCTCAGCCTGCCGGGCATCACGTTTCGACCCGACGAGCCCGATGCGGAACTCCAGAAAAAGGTGGACGGCCTGGACGACGGCAAGAAGAAACACGCCATGCTGCGGATCCTGCGCTAATCCCCCGTTGCCACTGCGGGCCGTCTGTCACCGGAGAGCGAGTCCCGATGCCTCGGGACGAGTCGAACGGGTCTCGCCG
>CAYVAM010000310.1:0-2695 GCA_964449275.1 uncultured Anaerolineales bacterium | reverse complement strand
GATGCGCCCCGTTGCGAGGCGCACCACCTCGTCGCGGTCCATCTCGCGGGCCTCCGCCACCACGTCCACAAACTGGTCGTAACCGGGCTGAAGGAGCGTGGTCATGATGTACTCGCTCTGCTCGGGCGTGATGTCGGCAGCGAACATGTTCGGCCAGTCCTTCTGGTCGCCCATCTTCAGTGTCACGGTGTGGATGCCGAGTTTGTCCTCGAGCAGCCCGCTCAGAAAGAAGTACTGGGCGATGATGCCGATCGAGCCGGTGACCGTCGTCCGCTGGGCCACGATGTCGCCGGCGGCGCAGGCGGCGTAGTAGCCGCCCGATGCCGCCACCGATTCCATGGCCGCCACCACGGGCTTGCCCGTCTCCCGGGCAAAGGAACTGATCTCGTGGTAAAGCATGTCGCTGGCGGTCAGGTACCCGCCCGGCGAGTTGATGCGGAGGATGACGGCCTTAACGTCGTCGTCGCGTGCCGCGCGGTCCAACTTCGAGCGGACCTGGGCGACCAGCGGTTCGTAGATCAGCCCCTCGATGCGGATGACGGCGATCTTCTGCGACGACGGGCCGCGCTCGATCACCCGTTCCAGGTACGTGTCCTCCACGCCGCCGCCGGCCAGCGACCCGGCCAGCGACCCGCCCAGCGCTGCCAACAGGCCGATGACCATGATCAGCAGGACGCCGTTGGCCGCGATCGAGAGAACGAGCAGGATCACCGCCAGGATTGCCAGAACGCTCGTGCGTTTCCTCGGCTTGGCGTTGTCCGGGACGGGCGCCGGGGCGGGGCGGGGATCGGCGGAATCGGGTGTCCAGGATCCGTTGGTCATCTGGGTCACTCCTTCCGGCCCGGAACGGGTCCGGACCTCGGACAGGTTTCAAGCGAATTGTACGGCAGGGGCCCAGGCGGGTCAACGCCAAAGGGACGGGTGTTGCAAGAGGGCCCCGACGTTGCGGCCGAAGCCCCTGGTCCACCCCGTTTGCCTTTGCTTCGCGTGTGTTCGGGGTTATAATAAGCCTACCGGGACGTGGGAGCGGAAGCGTGGTCGATCCGGAGAGTATCGCGAAGGCCGTCGACGTGTTGCAGCAGGCGGCGAACCCGCGCCGGATCATCCTGTTCGGCTCCTACGCCTGCGGCCGGGCGGACGCGGACAGCGACGTGGACTTCCTCGTTGTGGAAGAGCGCGTTTCGGACATCGCGGGAGAGATGGTTCGCCTGCGGCGTCTGCTGTCTCCGCTCAGGATGGCCGTGGATGTCCTAGTCGTAAGTGAGCAACTCTTCAACGAGTGGCGCGATACGCCGGGCAACGTACTGCACGAGGCGGCCACCACAGGGAAGGTCGTCTATGAAGCGGCATGAACAGGCCCTTGTGTTCCTCGAGAAGGCCGCCCAGGACGAAGCCCTTGTGGACGAGGTGCTCGGTTCCGAACGTGTCGCGGACGAAGTCATCGGGTTTCACTGTCAACAGGCTGCGGAGAAACTCCTCAAGGCGGTGTGTTCCGCGCTTGGTGTAACGTTCCGTCGCACGCATGATTTACGTGAACTTATGGACCGCCTGTCGGACGCGGGCCACCCCGTGCCCGACTCGCTGGCTGACCTCGACATGTTGACTCCCTACGCCACGCTTTTCCGGTATGAGGGGATCCCTGCGCGGCTTTCACTCAACCGCCGGGAAGCCCGCGAGATGGTTCGCATCGCTCGGACGTGGGCAGGGGGGACGGTGCTGCCGGGCGACACAACAGAGTGACTCCCTCTCCGTCCCAACTCACTCCAAGCGGTCTGCCGCGCCGGCCGGATTCTCATGTTCCTGTGAGCAAAGCACTTGCATACGCACGGGACGCGAGTATAATACCCCTCTTTCCGTTCCGCGGGACGCTTGTTGGAAGAGGTAAGACAATGAAAAAGGACATTCATCCGGAATACGCCGAGTCGAAGGTTACGTGCGGGTGCGGCCACACGTTCACGACACGTTCGACGGCGGGCGACCTGATGGTCGAGGTCTGTTCGAACTGTCACCCGTTCTTCACGGGCCAGCAGCGGTTCGTGGACACGGCCGGCCGCGTCGAGAAGTTCCAGAAGAAGTACGCCTGGAGCGCCGAGGCGGCCGCCACCAAGGCCGAAGAGGTCGCCAAGAAGGCAGCCGCACGGCCGAAGCGAAGACGCCCCCCCGCGAGCGAACTGCACACCACCGCCAAGCCCAAGGGCAGGGCGGGCGAAGGCCCCGCAGCGGCGGCCGGTGGCCGGGCAGGTGGCGGGCGGCCCGGTGGTGGCGGGCGGCCCGGCGGCGGCCAGAGACGCGGCGGAGGCAAAGGACGCGGCAGACCCCAGGCCGAAACGCCCGTCAGCACCGAACGCCGCAAGATCGAAAAGCCCAAAGACGAGCAGGTCCAGGCCGAGGACGCCAAGGCCGAGGACGCCAAGGCCGAGGACACAAAGGCCGAAGAACCCAAGGTCGAAGAACCCAAGGTCGAAGAACCCAAGACCGAGGCCCCCAAGACCGAAGAGCCCAAGGCAGAGGCCGCCAAGACCGAAGAGCCCAAGGCCGAAACGACCGACACCGAAAAGGGCGAGGGCGGCGAAGCCTGAGCGGTACGACATAAGTTTTGCGCGGTGGGTGTCCCCACCCACCGCGCCCGCAGGAGCGGCCAAGTCTCCACTGGAGCGGGGGGGGGGGGGGGACCCACCCCCCCAATAACAGCGAA
>CAYVAM010000309.1:1261-2699 GCA_964449275.1 uncultured Anaerolineales bacterium | reverse complement strand
CTGCCGCAACTGCCTGGCCGGGCGGCGGAACCTGTGCCCCAACACCAGCGGCGTCGGCGTCAACCGTCCGGGGGCCCATGCCGAGTACCTGACGATCCCCGTCACGAACGTCTGGACGGCCGACCCGGACATTCCGCTGGAGGTGACCAGTTGCTTCGACCCGCTGGGCAACGCCACCCACACGGCCCTCTCGTTCGACGTCCTGGGCGAGGACGTGCTCATCACGGGCGCGGGCCCCATCGGCTGCATGGCCACCGCCATCGCCAAGTACGCCGGCGCCAGATACATCGTCGTAACCGACGTGAACCCTTACCGGCTGGGCCTGGCACGGAAGATGGGCGCGACGCTGGCCCTCGACGTCCGCACCGAGACCATCGATGAGGCCCAGAAGAAACTGGGCATGAAGGAGGGATTCGACGTCGGCATGGAGATGTCTGGTAACCCGGATGCCTTCCGGTCGATGCTGGCCAACATGTCTCACGGCGGCAAGATCGCCATGCTCGGCATCCTGCCCAGAACAGAGGTCGACTGGGACCACATCGTCTTCAACAGCCTCACCATCAAGGGCATCTACGGTCGCGAGATGTACGAGACGTGGTACAAGATGACGGTAATGATTCAGGGCGGCCTCGACATCGTGCCGATCATCACGCATCAGTTTCACTACACCGATTTCGAAAAAGCGTTCGAGGTCATGAGGTCGGGCCACTCCGGCAAGGTCGTCCTGGACTGGTCCGACGCGTAGGGGAGAGGCATGTTCGGTTCACTCAAAGACAAAGTTGCGGGAATCCTGGACGAGATCCGCGACGCCGGCCTGTACAAGGACGAGCGGATCATCGCGGGTCCCCAGGGCGCCCGCATCCGTGTGGTGGGCGGCCGCGAGGTCCTCAACTTCTGCGCGAACAACTACCTCGGACTCGCCAGCGACCCGCGGGTGATCGACGCCGCCAGGAAGAGTTACGAGGCGTGGGGGTTCGGCCTGAGCAGCGTGCGGTTCATCTGCGGCACGCAGGCGCTGCACAAGCAACTGGAGAAGGCCCTCAGCGAGTTCCTGGGCACCGAAGACACGATCCTTTACAGTTCGTGCTTCGACGCCAACGGCGGCCTGTTCGAGACGCTGCTCGGACCGGAAGATGCGGTCATCTCCGACGAACTCAACCACGCCAGCATCATCGACGGCATCCGCCTCTCCAAAGCGCGGCGGCTGCGGTTCAAGAGCGGCGACATGGCCGACCTGGAGGCCCGTCTCAACGAGGCGGCCGACGCCCGCGTCCGACTCATCGCCACCGACGGCGTCTTCTCGATGGACGGCGCCATTGCCAACCTGGCCGACATCTGCGACCTCGCCGACTCGCGCGACGCCGCCGTCATGGTCGATGACTCCCACGCCACCGGTTTCATGGGCCCCAAGGGACGCGGCACACACGAGTACCGCGGC
>CAYVAM010000309.1:0-1251 GCA_964449275.1 uncultured Anaerolineales bacterium | reverse complement strand
GTGGACATCCTCACCGGGACGTTCGGCAAGGCTCTGGGCAGGGCCTCCGGCGGCTTCACCTCCGGCCGCAAGGAGATCGTCGAACTCCTTCGCCAGCGCAGCCGGCCGTACCTGTTCTCGAACACGCTCGCGCCGGCCATCGCCGCCGCCACACTCGAGGTGCTGAGGATCCTGTCGGAATCGACCGAACTGCGCGACCGCCTGGAGCAGAACACCCGGACGTTCCGGGCCGGCATGGCCGGGCGCGGTTTCCGGATTCCCGAAGGCGACCACCCCATCGTGCCCATCATGCTCGGCGAGGCAGCGCTGGCCACGAAGATGGCCTCGATGATGCTGGACGAGGGCATCTACGTCATCGGCTTCTCCTACCCGGTCGTGCCGAAGGGCAAGGCCAGGATCCGCGTCCAGATCTCCGCCGCCCACCAGCCGCAGGACCTGGAGCAGGCCATGAACGCCTTCGCCAAGGTACGCGACGCCTGCGGGTAGGGGAGACGCAGGCCATGACGACCATCTACCTGCTCGACCTGTTCGGCGTCGTCGTGTTCGCCATTACCGGCTCGCTGGCGGCGGGGAAGAAACGCCTCGACCTGTTCGGCGTGGTCGTCCTCGCCCTGGCGACCGCCCTGGGCGGCGGGACGATCCGTGACGTGACGCTCGGCACGTTGCCCGTCTTCTGGGTCTCGGACCCCACGTACGTGATCGTGGCTGCCGCGACGGCGCTGGCGACGTTCGTCATCGTCCGCTGCTGGAGACTTCCCGGCGGCGTCCTGCTGGTGGCCGATGCCTTCGGCCTGGCGATCTTCACCGTCATCGGCGCCCGGAAGGCCCTGGAAGCGGACGTCTCGCCGGTCATTGCGGTCCTCATGGGTATGATGACCGGCGTGGCGGGCGGGATGATCCGCGACGTGCTCTCCGGCGAGATCCCCCTGATCCTGCGGCGCGAGATCTACGCCACGGCGTCGCTGTGCGGCGCGATCGTCTTCGCCGCTCTCTCGTGGGGGTTCCCCGGTGCGGCCGCCAACACCGTCATCGCGGTCGTCGTGATCCTTGCCATCCGCCTGGCCGCGCTCAAGTGGGGCCTGTCGCTGCCGACGTTCTCGCCGAGAGAATCCGCCGACCGGGACGGCGACTGAGGGCTACTTTGTCAACGTCGCACGGCTCCTCACAGGGGATAGCGCGGCGGCCAATCTTGTCCACCGCGCGCTGTTGCCGTTCAATCCGCAATCCGCAATCCGCAATCCGAAATGCCTT
>CAYVAM010000308.1:0-2755 GCA_964449275.1 uncultured Anaerolineales bacterium | reverse complement strand
TCTTCGCCGTGCTCTTCTTCTGGGTGACGATGGTGTGCGTGCTGGCGCATGCGGCGACGTTCTTTCTGATGGAGTGGTTCGGCCTGTACGACATGCCGGCGGCCGAGGCGCGGGCCGCGCCCGAACCCATCGACGAGACCGTCCGCGGCCCCGCCGCTCGCCGCAGCGAGCCGCCTGTGCAGACTTGGTTCAGCCTCTTCGAGAGCGCAGCACTGGCGGCCGATCCGGGCGAACTGTTTCCCGGCGTCGAACCCGCGCTGAAGTCCAGCAAGCCCGCCTCATCGAAGCCCGCCGCCGAGAAACCGGCCGTCGAAGAGACGTCCCCGCCGCAGCCTCCGGTCACGGAAGGGATGAGCGTGGCCGACCCCGGCGAATCGGCCGGCAAGCCTGCACCGCCCGCGCCCGAACAGCGCCGCCGCACGGCCTTGTATTACCGCAACCTGACGGCGGGGCTGCTTCCTCCGGCACGGATCATCGGTGTGCTGTCGGCCATACTCCTGACCGTGACGGTGTTCATCTATTTGCAGATCGCGTTGCTCGGCCGCCTGGCCGGCATCCGCCAACTGACGCGGGCCCTGTTCGTGCTGCTCCTGTTCCTGTGGACGGTGTTTCCGTGGGAGAGCATATTCGAGGGGTTCCGCACGAGCGCCCTGTTCGGCTTCGATATGCTTCTGGAGGCGCACACGGCCCGGCTTGGAGCCGCAACGCAGGACTGGGTCGCCCAGTTGGCGTACTTCGGCCAGTATCTGGTCATGCCGGTTGCCGCCGTTCTGCTCCTGGCCTGGTCGGGCATTCAGTTCGCCGGCGGCTATAACCGATCGGTGCTAGCGAACGAGTAGGCGCACCTGTTTAGCGTGGTCTCAAAGCGATGTCATTTCGACCGAGGCCGTACGGCCGAGCGGAGAAATCTCGTCGTCCGGACACGGATAACGGCGAGATTCCTCGACTCGCTTCGCTCGCTCGGAATGACACGCTAAACACGAACGAGTAGGCAGACGGAGAGCGTGTCATGATCCGTTTCAGGTGCCCGAGTTGCGAGTCGGAGATGGAGGTAGACGAGTCGTTCGCCGGCCGCCAGGCTCGCTGCCCGACGTGCGGCTGCAACCTGAAGGTGCCGAAGGAAGGCGAGGCGCCCCCGCCCGTCCAGCCCGCCAGGGCCACGCCCCGCAAGGGCGCGACGACCATCACGATCGACGGGGAGCAGGTCGAAGTTGTCCCGCCGCTGGAAAGCATGGTCTTCGTCAGCATGGGATTCGTGCTCCTCTCGGTGGCAGCCGCGCTGGTCGTGGGCCTGGGCCGGTTTGTCACGCCCCCGTGGGCGGTGGGGGGGACGCTGGGCGCTTTGCTTGCGCTTCTGGGCATGCTCATCGCCGTGCCGTCCTATCACACGGTTCGCCGCAGCCGCGGACGCAAGCGAGGACGGACCCACGCGCTCATCGCCATGGCGGCGGGCGCGTTGCTCTTTCTGGTGTTCGGCGTCACCGCGCTGGTCGGATGGTCGCACTGGTTGCTGCGGCCGACGTGCGAGCAGAATCTCAAGAAGATCTACCATGCCCTCGTGACGTATGCCGACAAACATGCCGGCGTTTTTCCTCAGAGCCTCGATGTGCTTGCCCAGGAAGGATACCTCGAGAACCCCAACCGGCTGATCTGCCCGTCGTACCGAGTACCGGTGGGCGAGACCTCGTACATCCTGACGCCCAACATCGACACCAGCGCAAAGCGGCCGGACGGCAGCGACTGGTGGCCACTGGACACCATGATTGTCAGCGACGGCCCGCCTTACAAGGCTCACGGCGACGGGTTCGTGCGGGCGCTGCTCCTCGGCGGCGACGTCAAGCACGTGAAACTCACGGAGTGGGCGGCCTACCAGAAGGCCCAGGGCGATCGATGGAACAAGATCCTCAGGCAAATCCGACAGGCCAGAGAGGAAGCCGCCAGGAAAGACGCCTCGGCGCCGACCGACGCGCCCCCCGCGGCACCCGCCAAGGAGGGGTCGCCGTGATTGGCCCGTCGCCGTCACAGAGCGCCGCCCCAGGCACGGGCGTCTCGCCGCTGATGCGAATCCTCGGCGTCGTCATGCTGGTCGTGCCCATTGTCGGAACGCTGGTCAACGTGGGGTTCCTGGCGGGCCTTTCGAATGCGTGGGCGCAGGGGTACCGGGAGAGCCACGTTCTGGCGGCCGGGATGCTCCTGTCGGTGGTCGTTCTGTTCGGCAGTCACTTTCACTACCGCCGTACGAGGATGCGCATCGACATCGTGTCGCGCATCGCTGCAAACCTGTGGCTTTTCTCCAGCGTGTGGCTCTTCTGGTCGTTGATCAGGCCGGGTTAACAGGCCGGCGGCGGCCGCGTCGGACGCGGATCTTGGCGCCGGGAGTCGGATCGTGGCAGACCTTGTCGTCGTCTTCCAGGCGGTCGAAGAACTGGAGCGCGTCCGCCGCGCGCTGGCCGGAGTCGCCCACGCCGTCCGGCTGGTCGAACCGCCGCCCGAGATGGCCGACCTCGTGGCGCCGTACCTGGTGATTTCCGACCCCGCCCGGCCGGCGCTCCACGAGGCGATTCAGGCCGGCGCCGTCATCGCCGGACACGTCTGGTACCGCGAACCGCTGCCCGATGCCCTCGCCGGCCTGGGCCCGCAGCCGTCCGACGGCACCGACGTGGTCGGCCGGGCATCCATCGCCTTCGTCGGCCCGTGCATCGCCGAGGAGGATTACCTGCGCCTGACCGTGCAGATCGAGCAGGACATCTCGCCG
>CAYVAM010000307.1:0-2774 GCA_964449275.1 uncultured Anaerolineales bacterium | reverse complement strand
CAAAACGGCGCATATCCGCGGCGGGTCCGGAGACCCGCCGCGCACCAACTTCAAGTGCGTAGGGTGGGTGCTTTGCACCCACGCGGCTTCTGGTCTTGGCCCTTACTGCACGCACGGTGGGTGCAGAGCACCCACCCTACTACACGCGCGGCGGGTCTCCCGAAATGTTGCGCGGTGCGTCTCCGTACCCACCGCGCAAAACGGCGCATATCCGCGGCGGGTCCGGAGACCCGCCGCGCACCAACTTCAAGTGCGTAGGGTGGGTGCTTTGCACCCACGCGGCTTCTGGTCTTGGCCCTTACTGCACGCACGGTGGGTGCAGAGCACCCACCCTACTGCACGCGCGGCGGGTCTCCCGAAACGTTGCGCGGTGGGTCTCCCGACCCACCGCGCTCCAGTGGTGACATTGCCGCTCCTCCGGGCGCGGCGGGGCTCCGTACCCACCGCGCAAAACGGCGCATATCCGCGGCGGGTCGGGAGACCCGCCGCGCACCAACTTCAAGAGACTGATGTCGTACCGCATAGGTGCTCGCCTCGACCATCCGTCCAAACGCGCGTGACCGCACCGCCCGCCGTGTTATAATACCCGCAGCATGACCCTTTTCAATGACAGCGAACGGCGCGAGGTGCGACGGCAGGCGCCGCTGGCGGTGCGGATGCGGCCGCAGACGCCGGAGGAGTTCGTCGGCCAGGAGCATTTCTTCGGACCGGGCAAACTCCTTCGCCGCATGATCGACGCCGACCGCCTCCAGAGCGCCATCTTCTACGGGCCGCCCGGCACCGGCAAGACGACACTGGCCGAAGTGATCGCCGGGCGCCTCTCCGCCGCTTTCGAGCAGATGAACGCCGCCATGGTCGGCGTCAAGGAGGTCCGCGGCGTGCTGGAGCGTGCCCGCGACCGCCTCCTGACCACGAAGCAGCGGACGGTGCTCTTTCTGGACGAGGTCCACCGCTTCAACCGGGCGCAGCAGGACGTGCTGCTCTCGGACGTCGAGGACGGCGTGGTGATCCTCATCGGCGCGACGACCGAGAACCCGTTCTTCGCCCTGAACGCGCCGCTCGTGTCGCGGAGCCAGATCTTCCGCTTCGAACCGCTCTCCGAGGCGGACATCAAGACGCTCCTGGCCCGCGCGATGGCCGACAAAGAGCGCGGACTCGGCCGCTACCATCTGGCCGTCGCCGACGAGGCACTCGACCACTGGGCCACGACGAGCGACGGCGACGCGCGGCGGGCGCTGGCGGCCCTGGAGATCGCCGTCCTCTCGCAGGTCTCCGACCCGCACGCGCCGCCCGAGGAGGCCGGCAAGATTGCGGTCGACCTCGCGGTGGCAGAGGAGTCGATCCAGCAGAAGGCCATTGTCTACGACGGTACCGGCGACGAGCATTACGACGCCGCCAGCGCCTTCATCAAGTCGATGCGCGGCAGCGATCCTGATGCGGCCATCTACTGGATGGCCCGGATGCTGGAGGCCGGTGAGGACCCGCGGTTCGTCGCCCGGCGTGTCGTCATCTGCGCCGCCGAGGACGTCGGCAACGCCGATCCTGCCGCCCTCATGCTGGCGGTGGCGGCCATGCAGGCCGTCCAGTTCGTGGGCATGCCGGAGGCCCGCATCCCGCTGGCGGAGGCCGTGACGTACATCGCGTGCGCCCCCAAGTCGAACGCCGCCTACCTGGCCATCGACCGGGCGATGGAAGACGTGCGGGAGAACCGGACGCTGCCCGTCCCGAAGCACCTCAGGGACGCCAGTTACCGGGGGGCCAAGCGCCTCGGCCACGGCGAGGGGTACAAGTACGCTCACAAATATGAGGAAGGCGTCGCGCCGCAGGATTATCTCGGCGTCGATAAGACCTACTACGAACCCACCGATCGCGGCCGCGAGGCCAAGATCAAAAAACGCCTCGACGAACTCAAACGCCTCCGCGAGGGCGAGGACAACTCCGGCGGCGGCGAGGTCAACCCGCCGGGCAAGCCCGGCGGCTAAAAGATTTGCACTGTCGCTCGACATGGGGCATATGTATTATGCGGAAACTGGATATCAGTCGGTTGGCCATCCAAGGCAAAAAGGGGGAACTTGATGACTGAAGCCTTTGATACAGTCGTGGAAGAGCTTATCCGGATAGGACGGGATGTGGAGGATCCATCATATCACAATTCTGGATACTTGCGTCCTCGCGACACCGCGGAGCAATCCCGCGACCCTCGAGCGAGAGAAATAGGAAGAAGGCTGTATTCTCTGGGCGGCAATCGGCTCAAAGAGATGCAGAGAGCACACAAGGCGGTCGTTGCCGCACTTGGGCCTATCGCCGGAGCCGGTTTGAATTGGGCTTGGCATGAGATTGGCATGGAGGAATGGCAGGCTGGAAAGGGAGAATGCTGGATGGCTTAGTCCAAGGTAGCTCCCACTGGCGGCGAACGCAAACTACCCTGCCACCAACGTTGATACCTCTTGCGCCTCACAACTTTGGAGCGGCCGGTTTGTGGCTGGGGCCTGAAGGCAACCGGGAGTTCTGACCCTAACCTGCATTCGAGCTTGACCTGGCCCCCAACTCTGATACCACCCGCAAAGTGGTAAGTCAACGCGCACCAGCCAGGGCCGGCAGGGCGGGGCCAAGCGCCTCGGCCACGGCGAGGGGTACAAGTACGCTCACAAATATGAGGAAGGCGTCGCGCCGCAGGATTATCTCGGCGTCGATAAGACCTACTACGAACCCACCGATCGCGGCCGCGAGGCCAAGATCAAAAAACGCCTCGACGAACTCAAACGCCTCCGCGA
>CAYVAM010000306.1:0-2785 GCA_964449275.1 uncultured Anaerolineales bacterium | reverse complement strand
CCCGCGGCACGATCACCGGGGCGGCCTTGACGAACCCGCTTGTTCTCAAGCAGGACATAGACATGGCCTGCAATTGTCTCTGCGCTCACTCCATTGACGCCTTCTGCACGGTCAGTGCGTACGCCGTTCATGCTTCCCAGGTCGCTGCGACCTGTCTCTACGGAGCAACCTGCTGCTGTGGCCTGCACATTCGTTCCAGGGGAATTGCCACAGACTGCCTCGTTCCGGCACACTGCGGCTGTGGTTGTGGTTTAGGCATCCTTGCCAAGGATGTCTCGTCCCGCTGCGTCAAGGCCAAATGCAGCATGGTACTCCCCCACAGGAAGTGCATGGAGTGTGGCGGAAGCATCATCATCGCGAGCGGCGACCTCTGTTTCTACTCCTGCGGATGTTGGCGAAAGGTGTGTACAGTATGAAGATTCTGCTCATCCACGGCGGTATCGGTAAGAACATCGCGGCAACGGCGGTGGTTCGTTCGATGCACGACCAGGCCGGCGAACGCCCCGTCATCATCACCGGCTGGCCGGACGTCTGGCACGCGAATCCGCACGTCGAGCGGGTGTGGCGGATGGGCCGGATGGCCCACTTCTACGACACCTACTACCTCGCAGGGGACACGCCGGAACTGGTGCAGGTGGAACCGTACCGACACCCGGATTACGTCTCTAAGCGCCGCCACCTGATAGACGTGTGGTGCGAGCAGCTGGGGATCGAGTGGGACGGGCAGCCGCCGGAACTGCTCCCCGGCCGGAGCGACGAGCAGGAGGTCCAGCAGTACCTCAAGCGGTTCAAGAAGCCGGTCCTCATCTTCCAGCCCTTCGGCGGTCCGGGGGCGAAACCCCCCGGCACCAAGCCGCAGATGCAGCGCCGCGACCTGTTTCCGGCGACCGCTGAAGAACTGGCCAAGAGGCTGAGCGAGGGATTCGCCGTGCTGCACGCAAAGGCGCCGAAGCAGCCGGAGATATCCGGGACGATCCCGCTCACGGACAGTCTCGGCGTCGTGCTGGCCGCGATACGGCAGGCAGACGCGGTGCTCGCCATCGACTCGTTCGTGCAGCATGCGGCAGCGGCGTTCGGGAAACGGGCGGTGGTCCTGTGGCGTGGGACCTCTCCGACCTGCCTGGGTTACACCCTGCATGGCAACCTGGAACCGGCCCACCCATGCCCGACGCCGTTCTGCCACAGGCCGAACAGTTTTCTCTTCGACCAGGCCCCCGGCGGCGGGCCTTGGCAGTGCCCGCACAGCGAGCAGTGCGCAGACTTCGACCACGACGAGATCGGAACAATGATCGGGCGACTTGGGGTCCGAACAAGCACGGAAGGAGAATCGCCATGAAACGCTATGTATGGGGTCACGGGGTTGTCGTCCTGGCCGCGGCCACCCTCGGACTGCTGCTGCTGTTCCTTGCCTGCGCGGGTTGCGGCCCCTGGATCGACCCCGACGACCCGGCATCGGTGGCCCTTGCCTGCGGTGACCTGCGCGCCGTGATGGCAACGGTCGCCGACGTGGCGCTCGCGCAAGAGGAGGCCGATGCGGCGTGCGCCACGCGCATCGCCGAGGTCTTTGAAGCCTTTGCCACCGCAGTCCGCGAGAACTCGCCGGAGGCGGCTGGCGAGGCAGTAGACAAGATCTTGCGGGCCGTGGCGAAGGAACAGGATTATCGCCTCTACAAGCGGCTTTTGGTGCGGGCGACGGAGCGCGTGAGCGAACGGCTCGAGTACATGGGCGAAGCCCCGGAAGACGACCAGGCCGCCGCCGTCGCCAAACGGTTGACCCTCGCGGCGCTGGACGGCGTCGCGGAAGGCGCCAGGGACTATGCGGCAGGGCTGTCGCCGCCGTCAGGCCACGGCACGCCTGCCGTGCCAGGGTAGAAGCCGAGGAGACCGGCCGTGCCACCAATCGACAAAGAGGCGTTGCGGCGGCAGATACGCGACGACCTGATAACCCTGAAGGCCCTCGAGGGCCAGGCCGTGCGGTGGAACCGGGCCCGCAGGGCTGAGCGACAGTTCTGGACGGGGTTGCTGCTGGACATCGCGGAGGTGGCGATGCCGTACACGTTGGCCGGCCGGATCACGCTGCGGTTCATCCGGCGTGTTCACTCGCGGATGAGCAAATGACAAAGCCAAATTACCAGCCCCCGATGGCAATCGGGGGCATGACGGCGAACGGAGGCGAAACATGGATGCGAAACAATGGGTTGCGTGGCTCGTGCCGATCCTCGTCCGAGGTATCGCGTGGATACTGGCCGCCAAACTCGGGATGGAGGCGGCCGAGGCCGAGGACCTGGCCACCCAGGCCGGCGCCGCCCTGGGCGCGCTGGCCCTCATCGGCGTCTCGATCTGGACGAGCCTCGCGGGCCGCAAGAAACTGCTCCTGACAGACCCGACGCTGCCGAGGAACTGAAGCGCCGGTGGAGAGGGCGTCGTGACGGGCGGATTCGTCAACCTGAAGTTCTCGATGTTCTTCGACAAGGCCACCGTTCTGCGGGCCGTAGACCGGGCCGAGAGGCGGGTCCTCGCGAAGGCCGGGGCATTCGTGCGGCAGCGTGCCAAGAGCGCCGTCCGCCGGCGCAAGCGCGTCTCCGAGCCAGGCCAGGCACCCTCGAGCCACGCGGGGCACCTGAGGCGGCTGATCTTTTTCGGCTACGACCGCGCCGCCTCCTCGGTCGTCATCGGCCCACTCCTTTTCCGCCCGCGCTCCTCGCCAACGGTCCCGGAACTTCTTGAGTTCGGCGGCGTGGTGACCCGCGAGCGCAAGGGCCGGCGACGGCGCGCGATGGGCGTG
>CAYVAM010000305.1:0-2812 GCA_964449275.1 uncultured Anaerolineales bacterium | reverse complement strand
CGGCGCTGGTGACGGCGAAGTCGGTGGGCGGAGGCGGCGTCTCGGGCTTCTTCTGCTGGATGCTCCAGAGGAGGAGCGTCTTGAACTCCTGCCACGGGATCCGCAGTTTCGCGTTGCCCGCCTTCTCGATCTTGACGCCCAGGAGGTCCTGGACCTCTTCCCACGAGAGGGTAAAGGTGCCCGCCTCCCGCGCCTTGAGGTCGTCCTCCGAGAGGCCGGTCACCTCCTTGAACTTCTGCCACGACAGGGTGACCTTGTTGTCGCCGTCGGCCGGCGCTGCCGCCGGCGGCTTGGCCGGAGGCTTCGGCTTCGCCTTGGGAGCAGCCGCCTCCGCCACCGCGCTCACCAGAATCACCGCCGCCAGTGCCACAAGAATCGTCCAATTCCGCTTTCTCATCGTTCGTCTCCTTCCCACGTGTAATCCGCCACCAGTTCCAACGTATCGGTTGCATCGAGAAGCGTCTTCTCGAACTTGACCGTGTAACCCACCGTCGGCACCACCACCGCCGCCGGAACGCCGGGGAACCGCACCGGCTCCACCTCGACGGACCAGTGCTGCATGCGGCCGGACTTGACGGCCGTCAGGTACCCGCCGTTATCGACGATCAGGTAGTCATCGTGGGCCACCTGAAGCGTGTTGCCGTTGTAGATGAGCGTGTTTCGCTCGTCGGCAGCGCGGCTGATCGCGACGAGGCCGCTGTTGGCGATGAGCGCATCGGTGCCGACGACGGCTTCCTGGTAGGCGTCGCGCGGCGGCAGTTGGCCGGAGACATCCGCGCCGGCGGTGCGCTGCTCCACGTCCATCACGCCGCGTAGTTGCCCCTCGTTGATGACTGCGTAGCGGACGCCGCCCGCGCCCGTCTTCCACCGGATGCCCGCCGCCTCCGCCGTGCCGGCGTCCACGAAGAAGTTGCGCGAGGCGACACCCACACGCTGACCCACGTTCAGCCGCAGACGCTCCAGAACGTTCTGAACGTTCGCCACGGCGTCCGGACGGTTCGCCAGGACGAGGATGCCGTCGTCGTCCGCCTGGAGCGAGACCTGGTCGCCAAGGACGTCGCCGCCGAAAGAGATGGTCCCACCGGCGATGCTGAGTTGCTGACCCGTGCCCCGCCGGATGCCGCCCGCAATCACCGTCGCGCCGTCCCGGACAACGATGGCGCTCGTGTCCGCCCGTGCCGCCGGCTTGGTCAGCGCCCACGAATAGTTGCGCGTGACGAACTCGGCGAGTTGCTGGCCGTTGTAGCGGCTCACCGTGAGGTCGCCGACGTCGAACCTGACCTTGTCCTGCCGGCGTGCCTCGTGCGCCAGCGCCTCGCGTGCCTTGGTCACGTCTTCGAGCGCCGCCTGCACGTCTTTGAGTTCGTCCGTGAAGAAATGCTGGACCACGTGGGGGCGCGTGCCGCTCGGCGGGGTGGGGATTTCTCGCTTCCGGGCTTCCAGGGATCGAAGGTCCTCGCGCCATCGGTTCGCCCGCTCGTCGTTCGGGTCGATGGCGATCAGGCGGTCGAGCATCTCAATCGATTCATTGAACTGCATGCTCTTGCGAAGATGCTCCGCCTGCTTCCATAGCAGTTCGACTTGCTTCTCGCCGTCCACGTCCTCCGGCCTTGCCGACCGCGCCTTCTCCGGAGCGGACGGCTTGGGCGGAACCGCCTTCGTGAACTGCCCGCGAAAGTTCGTCAGGTCTTTCCAGCCTTTCGCGTCGGGATAACGCAGGTAGGTTACGGCGCCCCGGCCGTCCTTGCCGGGTTGCGTCCTCGTTTCCCCGGCCCGCGTTTCGGCAGGGACGGTCGCGCCAAGAGTGGTGAAACGGCCGCTGGTCGAGCGGCGACGCGCACGGCTCCGACTATCCGGGACCGGCGTGAAGCCCGGCGTCACAGCAGCGGCGGTTACCTCGGGTTCGCCGAGCAGCACGACCTCAGGCCGCGCGGGCTCAGGCAGCGCGGGCGGCTGGCCTGGAGCCGGCGGTTTATCAGCAACCGACGGTTTGCCCTTGACCGCGCCCGTAACCCAAAGCCCTGCCTCCGCGAATCCATCGTCCTCCGCTCGTCCCCCACGGGCGGGCGGCTCGCCGGCGACGGGCGGTTTGGGCTCGCGGCGGGGGATGCTCACGAGGTCGATGGCCGTACCGTGGTCCACTTGGCCCTCTCGGGCGAGCGCTTCGGCGGCGCCGGCGGTGACCTGCGCGCGTTTCTCGAGGCGATCGATGAGTTTCCCGGCCTCGGCGATGCGGCCCGCGCGGGCGAGTTCGGTGGCCTTGCGGGCCTCGGCCTTGAGGCTCTCGGCCTTCTGGGCGACCTGGCGGCCGAAATCCCGCCGCACCGCATCTCCATTGACCTCCCAGGTCTTGTAGTCGTCGCCTGACCGGTCGCCGCCTGCCTTGCCGGGGGCTGGTCCGGCTTCCTTCTTCGCATCTCCCAGGACGAACCCCGCGGCTCGACGGCCGCTAGCCGGCTTGCCGCCGGTCAGTTGGCCATGGATGGTCTTGAGTTGCTCGACCTGCTTCTTGAGATGCTCGATCTTGTCGCGGGAAGGCGCAACCCCGTAGCCGTAGCCTCCACCGCCGGTGCCACCCTGCCGCCGTCCGCGCGCTCCCATCACGTCCAGCGTCACCTGCTGCTCGGCCAGGGCCTCGCCCAGTTCGACCTGGGGCGCGGGTTGGGCCGACGCCTGGTCTGCGCCAAGCCCTCGCAGGGCCCTGTCCTCGGCTTGGATTGTGACACCGAGCGACAGATCTTCGGGCTGGAGCAGGAGAGCCCCCACAATCTCCTCCATCTCCTTGCCGCCCGTCTGCGCGATGTCGCGGTGG
>CAYVAM010000304.1:0-2857 GCA_964449275.1 uncultured Anaerolineales bacterium | reverse complement strand
CGATTTCCTGCGGCTTGGCCGTAGCGCCGGGGTTTATCCCCGGCGCATCCTGGCCTGTGGTGGTTGTAGCGCCGGGGTTTATCCCCGGCGCATCCTGGCCGGCGGTGGTTGTAGCGCCGGGGTTTATCCCCGGCGCGGGACTCGATCGCCGCGGACTCGACGGCCGCCGGGCATAAAGCCCGGCGCTACAACCGCCTGTCCCGATGTATCGGGACCGAAAAAACTTGCCACACCCGGGTTGCCGGCCCCCCGGGCGGCTACTTCAGGCTGGTCAGGATGCGATGGAGGATGTCCTGTTCGAGGAGTTCGTCGCGGCCCATGTCGAGCCAATCGTACGAGGTCGGGGCGAGTTCGTTTTGGCGCACCAGTTCCGTCTCTTCGGCGTCGTAAATGTTGAACGTCTCGCCCACCGTGTCGGGGGTGAGGCCCGCGGCGCTCTTGCGCTCCTTGACCACTTTGACGAAGACCTCCGATCCGCCGTCCTTCGGCGAGATACTGACGGTCGCCCGGCGGCGGGTCGTGTGGATGCTCGACTCGAGGCGCTGCATCGTGCCGATCGTGTCTCTTCGCCAGAACTCGAACCACGAGGCCCCCGTCAGCGAGCCGGTCGACAAGCGGCCTTCGCTGGACTCCGGATACTCAATGTCGAACCGCAGTTCCATCAGCACACGCCGCGCAACGTGCTCCACCGTATCGGCGTCGGTCGCGGTGAACGTCATCGGGTTGCTGAACCGGCCCGATGACACGGTGGCGCATCCGGCGGCCGTCACGGCCGCACAGAACAGGAGCAGACTCGGCACTCGTCTCATGAAATCTCCCCTCCCGACACGGTGTGCACCCGAAGGGTGTCGGTGCCACCCGGTTTCCCCGGGAAGTACCCGCTGATGATAAGGATTCGGTCGCCCGCGACAACCAATTTCCGCCCAAGCGCCATCCGCTGGACGGCTGCGGCCAGGTTCTCGTGCCGGATCAGGTCGGGCGAATGGACCGGAATCACGCCGCGGTACAGCACCATGCGGCGGCACGTGGCAACGGAGTCGCTGACGGCCAGAATCGGCACGCCCAACCACTGCTTCGACATCAGCAGGGCCGTCGCGCCGGTGTGCGTGAGAGCGACGATGAGCGCCGGGTCAAGGCTTCGCGCGATTCCGGCCGCCCCCGCCACGATGGCCCGTTCGCTCCAGACGTAACGTTCCTCGCGTCCGGCGGAGACCCGCCACTCGGCCCGTTCGACGTAATCCTCCGCCAGGTCGATGATGTGGTCCATCATCTCGACCGCCCGGACGGGATGACTGCCGATGGCCGTCTCGCCCGAGAGCATGACCGCGTCGGAACCGTCGAAGACGGCGTTGGCCACGTCCGAGACCTCGGCCCGCGTGGGCAGCGGTTCGCTGATCATCGACTGGAGCATCTGTGTGGCGGTGATGACCGGCACGCCGGCCGCTGCCGCACGACGGATCAGGTCCTTCTGGATGATCGGCACACGGGCCACGTCCATCTCGACGCCCAGGTCGCCGCGCGCCACCATCAGGCCGTCACATTCGTGCAGGATGGCGTCGATCTCGTCCACGGCCTGCGGTTTTTCGATCTTGGCGATGACGCGGGCGTCGGCCCCCGCCTTGACGATGAACTCCTTGACGGAGCGGACCTCGCCGGCGGTGCGCACAAAACTGAGGCCCACGTAATCGACCTCGTGGGCGAGGCCCCACTCGAGGTCCTGCCAATCGCGCTCGGTCGGAAGCGACGTGCTCAGGTCGGTCTGCGGCAAGTTGATGCCCGTGCCGGGCGAGAGCGTTCCGCCCTCGGTGCACTCGAGAACGAGATGGTCGCCGGCCCGCTCGACCACGCGCGTCACCACGTCGCCGTCGCCGAAAAGGACCGCCTCGCCGGGCGCGCAGTCATCGACGACGGCCGGGTACGTGCACGCCAGGTCGCGCGGGTCGGCGTCGTCACCCAACTCGCGGCAGAGGCGGACGCGGTCGCCGGCACGGACCTCGACGCTCGCCCCGTCGCGCGTGCGCAGGCGAAGTTTCGGCCCGGCCAGGTCCTGAAGGACGGCCACGAACTTGCCGCACTCCTCGGCCGTGCGCCGGAGGCACGCGAGGACCTCGCCGTGCGTCTCGTGGCTGCCGTGGGCGAAGTTCAGCCGCGCTACGTCCATGCCGGCCTCTACCATCCGGCGCAGCGTGGCCTCGTCCGACGTAGCGGGACCGAGGGTGGCAACGATGGTGGTCAGGCGAAGCGGAATGTGGGCCATGATGTGGTGTCTCCCAGGCCTGTAATGCACAGCCTTGAACAACGCGCGCCGGGCAAGCCCGGCGGCTAACGCCAAAGGGCGCCAAATCTAATCGTGGTACTTGTTGCCCATGTCCTGGAGAAACATTTTTTCGCGGAGCGTCAGGCTGTCCACGCCCTGCTCGTGCACTTTTTTCAGGATGCGGTCGAGTTCGGCCTGCTCGCGCTCGCGGTTGCGCTCGACGGGGCCTCCGCGCGCCGGGCCGGTGGTTCGCTTCAGGCTCGCGGCGATACGCATCCCCCACTTCACCCACACGAAGCCGAGCACCATGCCGCCGAAGTGAGCCGCATGCGCTACACCGTCCACCCAGCCGTGACTCAGGCCGACGAAGATGTGCCGCGTCTCGGCCAGGACGTAAATCAACGCCAACCAGCGCGCCTGGATCGGCAGGAAAAAGAACAGCAGGAACACCGCCCGCGGATTGACCACCGCGAACGCAACCAGCACGCCCGCCACGCCCGCCGACGCGCCCACCGCGGGAATATCCAGAAATGTCATCGGACCTTGGCGAGTCATGAATGGCCCGTGCTCCATGTGCATCACGACGTTGAAGGCCACCTC
>CAYVAM010000303.1:0-2930 GCA_964449275.1 uncultured Anaerolineales bacterium | reverse complement strand
GCCATCGGGGGCTGGTTCACACACCCCCGATTGCCATCGGGGGCTGGTTCACACATACCCCCGATTGCCATCGGGGGCTGGTTCACACACCCACGATTGCCATCGGGGGCTGGTTCACACACCCCCGATTGCCATCGGGGGTTAGTTGCACACACCCACGATTGCCATCGGGGGTTAGTTCACACAGTATCCAGCGCGTTACTCATCGCCTTCTTCCGCGCGGGCCTTGTCCACCTCGTCGATGTAGGAGAGGGTGCGTTCGAGTTCGCTCTGAAGGTGGCGGACTCGCAGGAGGTTCCTGACCCGCGCGATGAGTTCCCACCGGTTGATCGGTTTCGAGAGGAAATCGTCGGTGCCGGCCTCGACGGCCTGCTCGATGTCGCCGTCCTCCTTCAGGGCGGTCACCATGCAGATGGGGATGTCGGCCGTCGCCGGGTCGCCCTTGAGTTTGCGGCAGATTTCGTAGCCGGATACCTTCGGCATCATGATATCAAGGAGGATAAGGTCGGGCTTCGCCTCGGCCACCCGCTCGAGGGTTTCCTCGCCGTCGTAGGCGGTGACCGTTTTGCAGCCGAGCGCGTCGAGGTACGCCTGAAGCAGTTCGACGTTCTGCTCCGTATCGTCGGCAATGAGGACCGTGGAGTTGCGGATCTCCTCGTCGAAGTCGGCGGTCATCACGGTTCCCTCCCCTTACACCAACCGCAGGCGTCCGAGCAGCGTCTGTGTCCGCCGCGGGATGTGCTCGTCTCCAACGACGGTGAGCGCCCGCAGGTGACTGGCCAGCCGGTCGAGGCCGGCCCGGTCCTCGACCTCGTACCAGTGCGGCTCGAGGCCGAGGATCAGCCCGAACGCATCGGCCCGTTCCACGAGGGCGTCGAACGCACCGCCCGAGTCCCAGTCCAGGCCGAGGAACAGTTCCGGCCGCTCCAGGCTCAGCCCCACCAGGTACACCCCGCCGTCGGTCGTCGGACCGAGGACCACGTCGTCAATCAGCAGCCGGTCGAACGCATCGACAACGAAAGCGCCCGGGACGGTCGGGCAGTCGGTCAACAGGACCACCGCCCGCTGATATCCCAGCCGCCATGCGTATTCGAACAGGCCGACCAGCGCCTGACCGCGACTGCGGCCCTCCTGCCGCATCAGACGCCAGTGCCGCGACGCCAGCAGGCTGACCGCTTTGCGTGCGCCGCTCGGGGCGTAAGCCAGAACACGAGTCGGAACCGACAGGTGTGCGAACCGCTCGCACAGGTCCATGATGAAACTACGGTACAGCCGCGCCGCCGCCCGCGCACCGAGCACCTCCGCCAGGTCGGGCTTGACCTTCCCGGGCTCGGGTTTCGTCACCAGCAT
Source organism: uncultured Anaerolineales bacterium (assembly GCA_964449275.1). Taxonomy (GTDB): domain Bacteria; phylum Planctomycetota; class Phycisphaerae; order FEN-1346; family FEN-1346; genus JAUVZF01. The sequence goes on along the minus strand of CAYVAM010000303.1, from coordinate 1,580 downwards.
ACCGAACAGGGCGGACATGGTCTGCACCTGCGCCTACGTGCCTGCGGCCTCGGGTCCACGGCCTCGTGTTCACGAGCGTCCTCGCGGCGAACCAGCAGGGCTCGTTACCCTACGGCACTGATTATAGTCGACGGCGGCGTGGGGTGTCTATGAAAAACAGTGCGCTGCGCGGCAGTGCGAAGCCCCAAGCCGGTGACCGCCGACATGCTGCTAAAGTCTTCCCACGTCCGAGGGCCCCCGCTTTCGCACTTTATGGTTGAGGCGGACGGCGCGCCCGGTTAATCTGCCGTTCCATGAGCGAGTCGCTTCTACTGGGTTTCGACATCGGCGGAACCAAATCGGCTACCATCGTAGGCGACTTCGACGGCCGCGCGCTGGCACGCGAAGAGTTCGCCACCGGCGGAGCCGACGAAACCATCTCGCACCTCGTCCAGATCGGCCGCGACCTGTGCGGGGGCGAACCGCCGGCGGCGTGCGGCATCGCCTGCGGAGGGCCGCTCTCCAGCCGCTCCGGAACCATCCTCTCCCCGCCCAACCTGCCCGGATGGGACCGCATCCCGATCGTGGCGATCGTCCACGACGCACTCGGCGTTCCGGCGGCCCTCGAAAACAACGCCAACGCCGCAGCCGTCGCCGAATGGCGATGGGGACTCAACTGCGAACTGGACGACGTCATCTACCTGACGTGCGGCACGGGCCAGGGCGCGGGGCTTATCCTGGGCGGCCGCCTGCTCCGCGGCAAGCAGGACCTGGCCGGCGAGATCGGCCACGTGCGCCTGCGCGAGACGGGCCCCGTCGGCTACTACAAGGCCGGCAGCGTCGAGGGGCTGACCAGCGGCCGCGCGCTCGGCGAACTGGCGAAACTCCGACTCGCCGAGGAGCACCCCGAGACGCACCTCGACCAGTTCAGCCTCGATGAGATCACCGGCAAACAGGTGAGTGCCGCCGCCATCGACGGCGACGAGTTCGCCAGATCCATCGTCCGCGAGCAGGCCGACCATCTCGGCTGTGCGTGTGCCGTCCTCATCGACATCCTGAACCCGCAGCGGATCAGCCTCGGCATGACCGCCCGACAACTCGGACCGCTCCTGATCGACCCCGTCCGCGAAGCCGCCAAGCGCGAATCCCTCCCCGCCGCCTACGAGGCCTGCACCATCGACCAGGCCGCCCTCGGCGACCAGATCGAGGTCCTCCGATCCCTGGCCATCGCCCACGACGCCGCCGAACAAGCGGGGTAGGCCGCGGCCATCGACTGTCACCCCGAGCGAGCGGAGCGAGCAGTCGCCACGGCGCCCAGCCAGGGTCGAACGGGTCTCGCCGTTCGCCGTTTCGAGCAGCGAGATTTCTCCGCTCGGTCGCCATGGGCGACCTCGGTCGAAATGACACGTCGGAGGCCGGGGCGCGCCCCGGCCACGGTCGCTACAGCGCCCGCATGAAGGCCACCAGGGCCGCCTTCTCCTCGGCCGTTAAGCGCAACTGCTGGATCAGGTTGAAGAACTCGACCGTGTCCTCGAGCGTCAGCAGTCGCCCGTCGTGCAGGTACGGCGGCGACTCCTTGATGCCGCGAAGCGGGAACGTCT
>CAYVAM010000302.1:0-3010 GCA_964449275.1 uncultured Anaerolineales bacterium | reverse complement strand
AGGAAATCTCGTCGTCCGGACACGGATAACGGCGATCCCGGCGCGCCGGGACTCGCTCGGAATGACATGCTAAACACGTACGTGCCGAGAGGAAGCCCGCTGAAGCGACCTGGAATGGGCAGTAGAAAGGGCCGGGCCCTCGTGGACCCGGCCCAAAGGGCCGGGCCTATACCCGCTTCGCGGGGACCAAGGCCCGTAAACGGGCCTCATAAGCCCGCGGGTGGGGTTCGCGCCAGTCTGCCCGCGTTAGTCGGTCAGTGGTTTCCCGCGTCCGGTCTCAGGTCCTGCGTTTGCGTACGACGAGCGTCCCAAGTCCTGCGGCCAGGAGCGCGAGGGTAGCGGGTTCGGGGATATACTCAACGATGTAGCCCGGGCTCGGTGGGTCAGAATTGACGTTGTGCTCGTCATTCCATGTCGGCTCCATTGCCCCTGCAATTCTAAAGTATTCGACGTACTGCTGATTGCCCAGGTAATCATCCGGTTCCTGGAAGCCGCCGCCGGCTGCCCAGTTGGTGAAGACCCAAGGCTCGCCGGTGACCCAAGTCCACCCGCCGTCAGGCTCTGGCGAACCGGGGATCTGATATCCACCCAGCCAGGGACCGTGCAGATTCGTCTCGGCGTGGTGATGGTCCCACAAGTCCGGGGCGCCGGCTATCAGGCCAAAGACGAACTCGTTCTCTGCGGCCGAGGTGAGCGTCGCGAGGTACCCCCCTGAGGCAACCGCGGCCACGTTCGCATCAGTCCACGAAATGCCAGTCGGCGTGTGGACAGGCTCGTAGAAATGGCCGTTGGCGGTCCAGTGGAACTTGTCGGCCCTGACCACTGTGCACGACATGACCAACACCACAACCGTCGCAGCGACAAGCAGTTTTCTCATGACTCTCCTCCTTTGCCGGAACGCTCAACCCAAGCCCGCGCTCCTTGTGTTCCAAACGGTCACTACCTCGCCAGCAAGTCACACGGTGAATCGAGAGCAAGACGTCCAGTGGGCTCGATCCACCGCAGATTGTCGTGTGACGGCAGATTCACGTAGTCACGACGCGTCAGCCGCTCGGCGCAGACGCTGCGTTCCAGGCTCGACACTCGCTACGTCTGCTGTGGGTTATCCTTTCCTGTAACAGTTCCCGCAACATGCCACACACAGAAAAACGGGCCGCGCCCGCTTCACGCGCAGCCCTGAATGCTCACACATCCCCCACAAACCAAGTCAGTATACCTCAAGAATCGGAAAAAAGCAAATCGAAAGCGAAGAGGGCGAGGCCTGTGACCACGGATGATCGGATGCGGGGCTGCTCGTTTGAGGGCTGTCAGAGGCGCCTGTGGTGCGGTGCCCGGCGAAAAACGCCGCGCGGGTGCACAGCACCCACCCTACGGCTGCAAACAATTGCGGATTGCGGACTCGTGCTTCGCAGCGAAGCGCTGCTTCGCAGAGTAGCATTGCGGATTGAACGGCAAACGGCGGCGGTCGCTTGGAAGGACGTGGCCCTGCTTCTACCAGCCGGTCCGGCGGGGCAGGATTTTCAGGCGGTTTTTGCCACGGCGCGGGTAGTATCTCAGTTCGTCGAGTTTATCGAGCAGCCGTTTGGCTTCACCATCATTGTAGATGCCACCAAGGTTGAACTTTGAGGCAAAGGCCCTCAGATTCTTGACCCCGTCCTCCGCGCCCTGACGCAACGTCAGGTACGCCATCGTCCGCTGTGTCCATCCCTTGACGACCTCCTTGTTGGAGAGGCTTTGCCACCGGTTCGCGTCGAACCACTCCCGTTCCTTCGAGCAGGTGCTCACGGCCCGCCTCGCCCTCTGCATCACGCCGTCGACGAGCGGCCGCAACACGGCCGAACGATGGCGGGCACTCGTGCCGGGCTCGTACAGGTCGGCCTCCTTGAGTTTGTTGAGCGCCGCCTGGGCCGTCCGTTCCAGCCGCGCCTTCACGGTCACCAGCCGCGCATTGGCGGTCATCTTCTTGGCCACATTGACGATCTGGTCGACCTTCCATTTGACGGCGGCCGGGATGGTGTCCTTGTAGGTTCGAACGGTGTGGCCGCCGATGCGTGTGGTCTTGAGTTGAGCCAACGCCTGGGCGGCAGCCAGGATTCGGCGTCGTTGGTCATCGTTTTCGGCGACGCTGGCGCGGCGTCCGAAAGTTCGTGCGGCCCCAATGGGGTCGTCGATCTGTAGGTAGCACGTAGCGAGGCTGGAGGTGATTCCCCGCCGCTCATCGCCGCCGAGAACGTCGCCCTTCAGTTCCGCCAGCCCTTCGAGCAGCCCGCCCGCCTTGACCCACTTCCCGGCCTTGATGGCCGCCCGCGCCTGCTCCAACGCCTCGGCGACCTTCTCCGGCGCGACGACGACCGGCGTGATCCTGGGGGCGTTGGGATCGCGCTTCGAACCGTCCTTCTCCATCGCGCGGATGGCGGCGATATCGTCGCGCGAGAGGCGGATCGTCCCGCGCGGCGTCTCGATGACGACCTGGCCACCCTCCTCCCGGACGATCGACCCCTCGTACGTCGTCCCGCCCTTGGTCCGGACCTGATCGGCATACATGGTGTCCGCCGGCCCCGCAACAGCGGCGGCCGCAACAACCGCGCAGAGCGCTTTTAGAGCAAACTGCCGGCACGTGCGGCTAAGCGGGGTGAGGTAAGTTTTTTGGGGTTGATGCGCGGCGGGTCTGGAGTACCCGCCGCGACATGGCGGTCGCAAGCGCGGTGGGTACCCTTCGACAGGCTCAGGGCAGGCTCCGACCCACCGCGCAAGACTTACGTAAGTCCGCTTAGTCCGGGAACCGCCCACCGATAGGCCCCGTTCGCCCGCCCCGTCACAGGTTGTACGAACGGCACTACGCCCTGCGCACGACGTCGTCGGCACGATAGGCCGCAACGCTCCATCACAATAGCGGTCGCAGGTGGTTTGTCACCAGATAATTCGCGTGCCGCCAAGGTCGGGTGTGACCACGGCTTATGGCAGGCGTCGCGCCGTCAGGCAAAAAGGTTCCAGGAACCTTTTCCCTGAA
>CAYVAM010000301.1:0-3034 GCA_964449275.1 uncultured Anaerolineales bacterium | reverse complement strand
GCATGGCCACGCCCGCCACGGCGGGTAAACTTGCGTGGCCATGTGCTGCCCCTGCGGCGCGCCGCCAACACCGCCACCGAACAGCAGGCGGCCGCGCCGGAGTCCCCGTCCTGGTCGCCGCTCGAAATGAGTCTGCGAGCGGCGTCCGACACGATGGCTGCCGCATCAGCCCTCGGCGCCGACGGCGGCGTGCTGGACCTGCTGGCCGGGCCGGCGCTGGTCGTCTCGCTCGGGGCGTGAACCCAGTGCTAATGTTCTGTCGCTGCTGATTTGCGGGGTGCCACTGGCGGCTTGTCCGCCAGTGTGTGGTGAGCAGCAGGAAGGCACTGGCGGACAAGCCGCCAGTGGCACCCGCGGAACGGGTCTCCAGTTCTGCGCGGTGGGCAGTCTTGCCCAACGCGTCTCAGGGCGACTTAGCGCGCGGCGGGCAAGATTGCCGGCCGCGCCATGCGCAAGAGCCTGCCAACGGCATACATTCGCCTCATCCTTCGAGGCCGCGGGAGGTGCGAGGGCCAGCCACGTCGCACCGCGCGGCGCCTGGGCCTCGAACCGTCGCTGCTTCCCCTCGACCATCCACAAAGGGAGACAAAAAAGCAGGATGTTCCCTTTCCCTCGGACATTACTTAGTGAATGCAATTCTCCAGTTCACCGTTCTCGTTGCCGATGGAACGATGCGAACGGTGGCGGTGTCTTTCTGATTCGCAAATTCCACCTTCTCGCCGGTGACCTGGGCGCCTTGGAGCCGGAAACCTTCCGAGAGATGGATCGTCATCACATACGGATCGCCAACGACCACCGCGCTCTTGCCGGAGAGAACTTTACGATCGCTGTCCCAACGCTCGTCAATCAGGCTGACGCCGCCCTGGGAGATGTGGCGCGTGGTCGAGAGGACCCAGGGATGCGGGCGGGCCTCGCGTATGGCGAAGACGTCCATTCCGGTATTTTTGTCCATCGCGGGAGCGGTGAACGAACCGGTGAACTTGCCAAGGTACTTCTGGTTCCAGAACTCGAAGACCAGGTACTCGCGGTCCGCCGGAAGGCCCAAGTCCGCGAACGTGACCTCTTGCTGCGGCGCGCCCTTGAAATGATACACATGCTTGTCCTTCTCTTTCTCGCCCCACTGGATCCGCGCCAGCACCGACCAGTGGTCGAAGGGCCGGTCGATCTCCTGCAGCCACCAAGGAACTTGACGACGGCCGCAGCCGTAGAGCTGCCCCGGCACGGTAAAGAGCACGGGCGCACTGCGCTTCATGCCCTCCAGGTTCCGGTCGTCCTTATAGACCTCCACCTTGTCGCTGACCATGAGCACGCCGCCTGCCATGGTGCAAATGGCGGGCCGGATGATTGTTCGAACCGGCACAGGCGCCTCCGTGGCGAAGACCGGCATCATGGCATCCTCATCCATAAGCCATTTCCCCATAACATCGCAGTGGTCGGGATCGTTCCGCCAGACCACGCCTTCCAAGGTGTTGTATTGTGCCAGAGTACGCGGTTGGAAGCCGTCGTTGCTCAGCCGGCCGCCGTCCACCAACCCGATCACACAGCGGGCGTTCCCGACGGTGTGGCAAGCGAGTACGTAGACATCCGGTCCCAATTCTTCGCGAGCAATAATGTCCCACTTGCGCAGCGACTGCTCCGGAGTGGTGGGATGGTTCTTGAAGAACTCGGCGCAATTCTTGTTCTGGTATGCACGAAGCAGGTCCCCGGTCCCGTCGATCTTGACGTAGTCCCAGCCCTGCTTCGCCAGCCCGCTATAGAGGGCGCGGATCATATTGTCCACGGCCTCCTTGTTGAGTGTGTTCAACGAGCAGAATCCGCGTTGGTGATGCGGTTTGCCGTCGGCCCCCGGGACAAACCAGTCGGGATGTTTCTCTATGATGTCCTTCACGCCGGGGTCGTTCGGCCGGTGCACGCGATGGACCCAGATGCCGGGTTTCATCCCGGCTTCGCGGATGGCCTTGACGGCGTACTTCCAGCCGCCCGGGTATTTGTGTTTGTTCCAGTTCAACCAATTCCACGGCGCACTGCCGTTGCCATGCTGGTAGCAGTTATCGAACTGCATGTAGTCGTAGCCGAAGTCGGGAAGATGCTTCTCAACAAACACCTCCAGCATCGCGTCGAGCGTTTCCTGCGTAAAGTTCCCGCGGTACGACCACCAGGTGCAGTAACCCGTAACCGAGCCCTTCCACACCTTGTATGTCCAGGGCTCGTAGTAGTTGAAGCCCTCGTGCTTCTGGTAGAACCGCGGGCGGAAGACGAGTTCCAGGCTCGGCCCCCGGCTTTTCCAGGAGAAGGTTCGCTGTTGTTTCTTCTCCTGCGCCGGCTGAATATGCGTGTGACCATCACCCGGACCGATCAGGACCCAGTCCCAGCGGCGGTCATAGACAGCGTTGTTGCGCAGATTGCGGCTGAGCCCGACACTGTTGCGGACGTAGGGGAAACGCTCTTGCGCTTCGGAAAGCGTCTCGGCAGGGAACGCCTCGTCACTGCCGACGACCGTACCGCGCAGGACCAGATTCACGCCCTCTTGTGGCTTGGCCGGGACGAACTTCAGACGCTGCTCGACCTTCTCGCCCGGCGTTTCCGTTCGTTCGAACTTGACGGCAACGCCTTCGACTTTACGGCCGCCGGCGTCTTCGGCGCCGATTGTTGCATCGAGAATCGCCGTGCCGTGATATCGCAACAACAGCCTTCCGTCCCGGGCATTCCATTCAGCGGTGGCGGGAGCGTTGGCGGGTGGCGCAACGTCCTGCGGGGGAGTTGCCGAAGCGACGCCAGCCAGAGCAACAACCAGACTCAGTGTGAATAACGGTCTCCAAAGCATCATTTCCTCCTTATGTTGCTTGTCAATGTTTGCGCGAACACCTGTAGATCAACATTCCCCAGATGTACGTGTTTAGCGTGTCATTCCGAGCGAGTCCCGGCGCGCCGGGACGAGTCGAGGAATCTCGCCGTTATCCCTGCCTGCCGGCAGGCAGGCGTGTCCGGACGACGAGATTTCTCCGCTCGCCCTCGCCTTTGGCGAGGGCTCGGT
>CAYVAM010000300.1:0-3070 GCA_964449275.1 uncultured Anaerolineales bacterium | reverse complement strand
TCGGTGGTGTAATAGATCGTTCCGGACGGCGCGCTCATCGAGAGGCCGAAGCCGGCGGCGATCTCACCGCCGTGCTGGTTGAAGGACGGTGCGATGACGGATGGGTAGAGGTCGGCGTTGCGATACTGGCCCTGGAGGGCGCCGTTCTCGATGCGGATCATGGTCTCGCTGCGGCTCCAGTTGCCGGGGTTGGCAGGGTCGGGATCGTGGAAGTAAGAGGTCAGGAGCCTCTGCTGTTCGGTGATCCACTGGTTGTCGCGCGTGTACGGCCCGCCTGGGCGGTCGTCGCCCCAGCGGGCGGACTCGCCGACGATGGCCAGGTCGAGTTCGTCCGCGCGTGCCATCCATCGGTCGGCGGCGGCATCGGGCGTCAGTGCCCCGTCGTTGAAGAAGTGCTTGTGGATGCGGTCGGCGAAGAGGAGTCGGAACTCCTCGCTGTTGCGGAGGTTCTGGAACAGGGCGCTTGGCCGCCCGGAGCCGCTCACGCCGATCTTGTTGACGGTGACGTCTTCGAGGACGCGTTCGGCGTCCCAATCGTAGATTCGCCAGGGCATGTCGTCGAGCCCGCCTCCGGCGGCCCGCCAGTTGTGGCCGTCCCAGTCGGAGTTGCCGCCGTAGTGATTGACGATCATGTAATCGATGAGGTTGACGACGTCGAGTTTCCGGGTGATCTGGTCGTACTCGGCCAGGGAGATGTAGCCGTCGCCGGCGGCGCCCGAGACCAGGCTCTGGAGGCTGTTCCAGGACGCCGTGCTGCCGTCGGTCGCCAAGCCGGAGTTGAGGGCGTCGATGCGGTCCTCGTCGCCGCCGTGGTACTCGGCGTAATGCGAGGATTCCTGGCGTTCGTGTACGTTGTACACACCCCAGTATAGGCCGTTAATATACAGATGCACGTAGGTGCCGTTGCCGGCGTCGATTTGTCCCATGGCGATGAGCGTGTCGCGCATCCACTCTTCGCGGATCATGCTCCCGCGGTCTCGCTGGCCCTGGTTCCAGTGGATCCACGAGTTGTTGTACACGGCGCGGAGGTGCAGGCTGTTGAACTCATCCACGGGCCAGTCGTCGAACAGGGGAAAGTTGAGCCGGCCGGGACCATGGATGGTGCGGAACCGGAGGCTCATCGAGTGCTTGATGGCGTTGCCTGGGTTGCGGCTGGCGCCGCCTTGCATCTTGAGGCCGGCGTCTACCTGGAAGCCTTCCGTGCCGTCGGCGTAGATCAGTTCGGCCGAGGTCTGTTTCTCGAGCGTCGTGCTGCCGGGGTTCGAATACAGCCCCCCGCTGCCGAAGATGTCCTCCATCGGCAGCACCAGCGAGAGCGACGGAATGGCCGTGAGGCCGTCGATGAACCGGTCGTGGTACTGCGCGCTCATCGAGATGCTTTGATCGACGTCGTAATCGGCGTTGGATTCGCCTCCCCATGAGGTGGGGTACCCGTCGGGCCGCGTCTGCGTGGCCACGTCGTCGGGAAAGATGTAGGTCTGGGTGTCGACGTTGCTGAAGATGAAGCCGGGCCTGGTGGCCAGCGCGCGGAGGGTGGTGGTGCCGCTGACGTGTATCGGGCCGGTGTACTCCTGGATCGGGCCCGTGTAGGTTGCCGGGTCGATCCACTGTGGCTTGCTCCCGTCGGTGGTGTAGAAGATCTCGGCGCCGGCGGTGCCGGTGGCGATGGCAACGTCGAACGGATCGTCGTAGAAACCGCGATCGATGCTGAACTGGGTGTCGGCCACGAGCCCGAGATTGCCTTCGAGGTTCTCCTCGCCGGGCGTGGGGGTGGTCATGTATTGCGGCTGGTCGAGCGTGTCGCTGGCAACGAGTTCGGGCAGGATGAGGAAATCGTCGTCGTCGGCGGCGGAGTTCAGGCCGTGGATCGCCAGCACGTTCGGGCCGTCCTGAAGCGTGTCGAGAATGTAATCGCTGATGTCGATGTCTTCGAAAGCGACGGCCAGCGTATCGTCGCGTTCGAGGGTGGCGGCGGAGTCGTAGGCCGGCAAGGCGGGGGCATTCCGCTCGGCGACCACGTCGCCGTTCAGATACGCGACGAAGCCGGCGTCGTATTTCATCCGAAGCGTCAGGACGTCGACGGGCGGCAGATCGCAGGCATCGAAGGCGATGCGCACCCACAGCGAGGCGCCCGCGCCGTACATCGCATCGCCCACGTCGGTCCGGATGTTCGCCTCGAAGGCCGGCTGGTTGTCGCTGAACCCCAGCCCCGTCGTCACGGGCACGCTCGTGGCAAACGGGAGGGTCAGACCGCCATTGGCGATGCCCTTGCTGGAGGCGCGGACCCAGACGAAGTCGTCGGCCGTGCCCGAGTCGTGGCTGCCTCTGCGCTGCAGCCAGCCAAGCGGTCCGAAGGGCGCGGCTTCCTGGAGCCGGATGCCGGCCAGGGCGTAACCCTTGGACCCGTCGGCGGTGCCCGAGCCGACTCCGGGCGTCTCGCCGGTGTACTGGGTGGAGATGACGGAGAAATCGCCGTCGGGGCCCGGGTCGATGTCGGTCCACGCCGCGACGAATCCCTGGCCGGACGCACTGTTGTGCCCGGTATAGATCGCTACCTGGGTCGGGCCGACAACGACCACGCCGAGGCCGGTGCTGTGGGCAGGTGTCGCGCCATCCGCGTCATCGAGGGTCACCAGCGTCCACCGGTTGGTATAACTGCTCTGGCCGCGAATGGCGGTGCCGGCGAACGTGTAGGTGACGCCGTCGCCCGGATCGAGGCCCGTGAAGGCATGGGTGTAATGGTTGGAGCCGGCGACTTCGATGCTGGCGCCGATGCCCGACGTGAAATCCACGTAGCCCCCGAAGATGTTGTAGGCATCGGTGCCGACGGAGGGCGCAGCGCCGGGACTTCCAAAAATAACGCCGACCTGCGACGTGGTCAGCGTAACGCCGGTGCCGGCGCCGGTCGTAATGTCCTTCAGCGTCCCCGAATTGGTGCCGTTGGTCGCGTATGTGGTCGCATTGGCATGGGTATCATCCCCCGCAACGTGATCGTTGAAGGCGGTGAAGGCCGGCTCGCCGGCGCCGCCCGGCTCATCGTCGCCGACGTCGGCCCCGTCGCCGCTCCATG
>CAYVAM010000299.1:0-3156 GCA_964449275.1 uncultured Anaerolineales bacterium | reverse complement strand
CGTGTTGCCGAGCGAGTCGAGGGCGTCGGTGCGCCGGCGGACCTCTGGCGGCTGTCCGCTCATCTCGGCGTTGCCGCCGGCGTTGTCGGCGATCGGACCGTACGCGTCGGTGGCCAGCGTAATGCCGAGCGTCGAAAGCATGCCCACCGCCGCAATGCCTACGCCGTACAGGCCGAGGGTAATATCCGAGAACCCGCCGGGCAGCGCGAACGCCACGATCATCGCCACGCCGACCGCCAGGATCGGAATCCACGTCGAGAGCATGCCGGTTGCGATTCCGTCGATAATAACGGTCGCGGGCCCGGTCTTGGCCTGCTCGGCAATTCCCAGCGTCGGCTTGAACAAAGCGGAGGTGTACCGCTCGGAGGCCCACCCGATAACAATGCCGGCCACCAGCCCCGCCACGACGCTGCCGAAGATCGCCCACGGCAGCCCGAGCCACCAGACGACCAGCGCCGCCGCCGCAATGACCAGTGCACTCGATAGGTGAATGCCACGGTTCAGGGCGCCCATCAGTTGCTTCATCGAGGCGTCCTCTCTCGTGCGCACGACGAAGATGCCGATGATTGACACGACGATCCCCAGCCCGGCCAAGGCCATCGGGGCCATCAGCAGGTTGATCCGGGTCTCGCCGGTGACCATCTCGGGGTACACGTTCTGCATGCCGAAGATGGCCGCTACGCCGAGCGTTGCCGCCGCCAGAATCGAGTTGCAGTAGGATTCGAACAGGTCGGCCCCCATCCCGGCGACATCGCCGACGTTGTCGCCGACGTTGTCGGCGATGGTGGCAGGGTTGCGCGGGTCGTCCTCGGGGATGCCGGCCTCAACCTTGCCCACGAGGTCGGCCCCGACATCGGCGGCCTTCGTAAAGATGCCGCCGCCCACACGCGCAAACAGGGCCTGGCTCGACGCACCTATGCCGGAACAAAGCATCACGACGGTGATTTGTTCGAGCGTCATGGGTTGCCACGAGAAGGTGTCGGCCCACCAGTATCCCCAACCCTTGTAGAGGAAGATGAACCATCCGGCGATGTTCAACAGGCCCAATCCAACAACCGTCAGTCCCATAACGGCGCCGGCCCGAAACGCCACCGTCAGGCCGCGGTTCAGACTGTTCTTGGCGGCGTTCGCGGTGCGGGCGCTGGCGGCGGTAGCCGTCTTCATGCCGATGAACCCGGCCAGCCCCGAGAAGAATCCGCCCGTCAGGAACGCAAACGGCACCAGCGTGTGCTGAACGTGCAGGCCAAACGCCATCAGGGCCAGCAACCCGAAGACGACGGCAAAGAAGATTATCACGACCTTGTATTGCTGCCTCAGGTAAGCGTAAGCCCCTTCGCGGACGGCGGCGGCGATCTCGACCATCTTCTCCGTGCCTTCGTTCTCTCTCATGACGCTCTTGTAGAAGTAGAAGGCCATGATGAGGGCGAGGACCGAACCACCGAACGCCAGGTACCACGCCCGCGGCAGCGGCGGCGAGCCGGCTTCCGTAGCGCCGCCGGACGGCGCGGCCGCCTCTCCGCTGAACACCTCAACCGCCAAGAGTCCCATGAGGACCAATAGCGTCGCGCCGAAAACCGGACGCAGGACCTTCGTCAACCTCATCCTCTCGCCTTTCCGTTATCCCCGAGCCGTGAGCCCCCCGTGGGAATGCCGCGCGGGGAAAGAAGGCGCATTGTGTACCCGGCGCAGGCCGATGGAGCAAGCGAAAAACAACGCTGCGTCGGACCAAACCTCGCCACTGCCGCGTCGGCACGGGGTCATGCCCAGGTTTTTCGTTGCATTTCGGGACCTCGTTGGGTAGCATGCCCGTATGGCGTATCTGCACCATTTCGCAGCGGTCATCCGCGCCTCTGAGCCGTGACGGTTTCACTGTCGCCTCACGCGGTCCTTTGAGTTTCTCTCTAGACGCTTGCACGGAGGCGTTACCATGTTATTCACGGAGGAACGTATCCTTACCCATCGTTTTGCCCACCAGGAGAGTCTGACGTTCCGGTTCCCAGACGTCCACGCGGATCTCGACCAAGATGAGGAGCGGTTCGAACTGCTGATGGACGGCGACTGGCAGCGGCTGCGGCTGCACGATTACGGCCGCATCTACGACGTGCCCGGCCTGTATGAGGCGCTGTTCTACCGCACCCTGCGGTGCTGTTCGCCCCGTTGGTGTGTGCAGTTATTCGAGGACGTGCTGACCCAGCACCGACAGCCGGCCGATGCGCTGCGGGTGTTCGATGTCGGGGCGGGCAACGGCATGGTGGGCGAACAGATGTGGAACCTCGGCGCCGAATGCCTTGTCGGGATCGACATCATCGAGGAAGCCCGCCACGCGGCGCTGCGCGATCGCACGCACGTTTACGTGGATTACCTTGTGGAAGACCTGACCGACCTGCCGGAGGACGTCGAACGCCGCATTCGGCACCATCGCCTGAACTGCATGACCTGTGTGGCGGCCCTGGGCTACGGCGACATCCCTGCGGCAGCGTTCCTCAAGGCCCTCGACTTGCTTGAGACCCCCGCCTGGCTGGCGTTCAACATCAAGGAAGACTTTCTGTACGAGGCGGACCGCACCGGATTCGGCCGACTGATCGACGAGTTGCGGGCCGACCGCATCATCCGCCTCGAAGCCTATCGCCGCTACCGCCATCGCTTGTCGATCTCCGGCAAGCCGCTGCATTACGTCGCCATGGTCGCCCGGAAGGTGCGCGACCTCGACGACGAGTGGACCAGCCCGTGAGACACCGGCGATGATCCGTCTCGATGACGTCAGCAAGTCCTACGACGGGGGCAGGACGTTGGCGGTCCGCAACCTGACCCTCGGAGTCGAGCGTGGTGAACTCATGGTGCTGCTGGGCGAGAGCGGCTGCGGCAAGACGACGACCCTCAAGATGATCAACCGGCTCATCGAGTCCACGGCCGGCCGCATCGAGGTCGATGGCCAGAACGTTCGCGACCACGACCCGGTTCTGCTTCGACGGGGTATCGGTTACGTCTTTCAGCGGATCGGCTTGTTCCCCCACATGACGGTGGCGCAAAACGTGGCCGTTGTGCCTCGCCTGCAGGGATGGACGCGTCCGCAGATCGAGGAGCGCGTCCGTGAGTTGCTCGACCTGGTGGACATGCCTCCGGCGGAGTTCGCAGACCGCATGCCGCGCCGCCTGT
>CAYVAM010000298.1:0-3165 GCA_964449275.1 uncultured Anaerolineales bacterium | reverse complement strand
CCGTCGTCACCGGGAAGGTGGACTACCAGAAGGAGTCCATCACCGGACGGACGTACCATCTCTATATTCCGAGAACATATAATCCCAAGCGTCAGTATCCGCTGGTCCTGACGGCCCAGGGAACGTTTCCCTTCGACGAGGCGGCCGGCCAGCGCAACCGTTGGGCCGGCGTGGCCGAGCGGTACGGCCTGATCGTCTGTTCGGCGGACTTCGATTCCGCGACCGGGTGGCTGGGCATTCCGAAGGATCGGCCCGCTCCGGAACTCGTCCGCGACGACAAGGCCGCCATCGCCATCATCCGCGAACTGAAGTCACGCTACAACATCAACCCCGACGCGGTCATGATTACCGGTTGGTCGGGCGGGGGGTATCCGGCCCATTACATCGGCCTGCATCATCCGGACGTGTTCCGGTGCATCGTCGGCCGCGCCGCCAACTTCAAGGAGAACCTGGTGGCCGACGACGTGGCGCTGCGGGCGCGCCAGATGCATGTCTATGTCTTCTTCGGTGCGGGCGACCTCCCCGGCTTCGATCAGATGAACCGCGATGCCAACTTCTGGTATACCGTCAGGGGCTTTCGCAACTTCGTGGTCCGGCGGTTGCCCGGCGGTCACGACCCGAACCAGGTGGAGGCGGCACGCTATTTTCTGAATATCGTCAACCACTGGCCGGCCGTCCAGATTGACGCCAGCGCCACCAAGGGCAGGGCGCCGCTGACGGTGAAGTTCCGCGCGCTGGTTCGCGATCCGGACTCGCCCGATGGCCGCGTCGATTCCGTGCTCTGGAACTTGGGCGACAACACCGTCTCGGCCCGGGCCGAAGTCACGCACACCTACACAAGGCCCGGCCTGTACAACGTGTTCCTGACGGTCGTGGATCTGGACAGTCACCACGAATACGTCCAGACGTGGATACGCGTGAATTGAACCGTGTGGCCGCTCAGCGGCTTGCGGCCGTCGGAAAATGTTAACACAGACCGCTTACATGGAAGGAGCACGAGCGTGACGAAGGATGAGGGAACCTCGGGACCCGCGTTCACCCTGCCGGAGGGTCACACGCTGTTTACGAGCGAGGCCGTCACGGTGGGGCATCCGGACAAGATGGCCGACCAGATATCCGACGCGATCCTCGATGCGATGATCGCTCAGGACCCCGCCAGCCGCGTGGCTTGCGAAACCCTCGTGACCACCGGCGTGTGCGTGGTTGCCGGAGAGGTGACGACCAAGGCACAGGTCGATATTCGCGACATCGTCCGCGAGACGATCAAGGACATCGGATATACCGACGCCGCCATGGGCTTCGATTTCGAGCATTGCGCCGTCTTCCTGGCGCTCGACCGCCAGAGCCCGGACATCGCCATGGGTGTCGATGCGTCCGACAGCAAGGAGCAGGGCGCCGGCGACCAGGGCATGATGTTCGGCTACGCCTGCCGAGAGACCCCCGAACTGATGCCGATGCCCATCCAACTGGCCCATCAGTTGTGCATTCGTCTGAAGGAGATCCGAGAGGCTGGCGAAATCCGATGGCTCCGACCCGACGGCAAGAGCCAGGTCACCGTCCAGTACGATGAAAACGGGAAGGCCGCCCGCGTTCACACGGTCGTTGTCTCGGCGCACCACGCCGACCAGGTGGACGGCAAGGCGGTCTCGAACGAGGAAATTCGCCGCGGCATTATCGACCGCGTCATCCAACCCGTTGTGCCGCCCGAACTCCTCGACGACGATACCATCTATCACATCAACCCCACGGGGCGGTTCGTCGTCGGCGGACCGCAAGGCGACTGCGGCCTGACCGGCCGCAAGATTATCGTCGATACCTACGGCGGCAGGGGAAGTCACGGCGGCGGGGCCTTCAGCGGAAAGGACCCCTCCAAGGTGGACCGAAGCGCCGCCTACATGGCCCGCCACGTCGCCAAGAACCTGGTCGCGGCCGAACTGGCCGACGAATGCGAGGTCCAACTGGCCTACGCCATCGGCGTCGCTGACCCGTTGAGCATCCGGGCCGATACGAACGGCACCGGCAAGATTCCCGACGTCGCCCTGGCGAAGGTCATCCGCGACGTGTTCCCCCTGAAGCCGCGCGAGATGATCGAGTACCTGAACCTCCTGCGTCCCATCTTCCGCAAGACCGCCCAAGGCGGTCACTTCGGCCGCGAACTGCCCGAGTTCACCTGGGAAGAACTTCGCAAAGTCGATGAACTCAAACAGGCCGCCCGCAACTGCAAGTAGCCGGGCCGGGCGGCGCAGGGTCCGGATTCCCCGGGCGAGCCCGCCTGGGGATGACGGCCTCTTTGTTGCGGATACGGCTTGGCAAGGTGTCGCCGATGCTCAGGCGAGATGGACCGCCCCATGGCAGAGCCGCAGAGAATCGTGATTGTTGCAGGGCCTAATGGGGCGGGGAAGACCACCTTCGCCCGGGAATTTCTGCCTCGTGAGGCGGGGTGCCCGGATTTTATCAATGTGGACCTGATCGCAGCAGGACTCTCGCCCTTTGACCCCGAGCGGGTGGCCCTTCGGGCCGGCAGGGTCATGCTTGAGGAGATTCACCGCCGGGTTCGCGAGGGGGCGAGTTTTGCCTTTGAGACAACGCTGGCAGGGCGCAACTACGCTCGCTGGATTCCACAATGGCGGGCTGCAGGCTACCATGTGAAGTTGATCTTCCTATCCTTGCCGACGGCCGACCTGGCGGCGGCACGCGTGGCGGCGCGGGTCGCGAATGGTGGCCACGACGTGCCGGAGACCGTTGTCCGACGGCGTTTCGATGCGGGACTCCGAAACTTCAACACCCTCTACCAGGGGCTTGTAAACAGTTGGGTGCTCTACGACAACTCCGGGCCGACGCCGCGACTGTTGGCGGCTGGAGACAATCCATGACTCGAAAGGCCATTGGCTCGAAAGACCCGGATATCCTGGGTTCGATGGCGGCACTTCGGCGGGCGGCCAAGCGGGCGCTGCGAGAGGGCCTCGAAACCGGGACGCCCGTCTGGGTCATCAAGAACGGCCGCATGGTGGACCTGACACGCGGCAAGCGCCACAAGGCCCGACGCCGGTAAACCGGCCTGCCAGTCGTCCCGTCATCCCATGGGCGGCCACTTCGGCCGCGAACTGCCCGGCCGGTACGTGTTTAGCGTGTCATTCCGAGCGAGCGAAGCGAGTCGAGGAATCT
>CAYVAM010000297.1:0-3172 GCA_964449275.1 uncultured Anaerolineales bacterium | reverse complement strand
ATAAGACTTACGTCAAATTGCCGTTCGCCGGAACCCCCGAAAACGCGCTTTTTGGCGTCCGAATCTGCGTTTTTGGGCCGCCAGGGGCGATTGGGCCGTTTTTTGTTAAGATAGGTAAGGCAAAACTTTCGCCGTTTTCGTCCTTTTTCGTCGTTTTTCATCGTTTTTCGTCCTTTTTCATCCTTTTTGCCCCCTTTTGGAGGCGTTTTCAGGGAGGCAAAATTGATGTAAGTCACCCATGCCAAAATGGCAGGCCGGACGGACGGCCGCAGAGGCACGAAAAATTGTTAGAACTCTAACAAAATCGAGGCAGGGGTCCGGATTTTGTTAGAGTTCTAACAATTCACTGGACGCAGGCACGTCGGCCGGGTATCACGCACCGTGGAAAGGGGGCTGCCGTGTCAAAATCCGCGATTATGCCGCTTATCACGCAGTCGCACCTCGTGTGGAAACGTTACCTCCAGGGGCGCCTGACGGGCCAGAAGATCACGCCGAAGCAGGTTGGCCTGCTCGAGGCCCTGGCGAAGCGGGAGTTCCTGTACCCGGCGGACATCGCCCGCATCCTGTTCTGCGACCCGCCGACGGCAAGGGTCGTCGTGCGGAACCTGCAGAAACGCCGTTGGGCCAAGGGCGAGGCCGACCCCGACGACGCCCGCCGCACGCGCGTCCGCATCACGGCCGCCGGCCGCAAGAAACTCACCGCCGTAACCGCCGCCCTCAAGAAGGCGGCCCCGCGCGGCCTCGATCCGACCGGATGCCTCTCTCCGAACGAGGTCACCCGCCTCGAACGCCTGCTTCGCAAACTCTGCGAGCATTTGGGCCAACTCACCGAGGCGTGAGGCGGCCGAAGGCCGTTTCGGAATGCGGAATGCGGAACGCGGAACGAACGGCTAGCGGCAACGGCCCGTTCGAATGCGGAATGCGGAACGCGGAGTGCGGAACGAACGGCAACGGCAACGGCCCGTTCCGAGCCGCGACCGCAAGGGAGCGGAACGCAGAGAACGGCGGTTACGGGGCTAACGGCAAACGGCAACGGCTTTGAACGCGAGATAAGGTGTGTGTCGCCAATGGCGTGCTGGTCCTGCTGGTATGGCAGGGCGGTAACTTCGTCAGGTAACGGGCCGTTCATTTCAGGGAGGTGACGCTATGAGAACGACGTGGATGATCGGCGTGGCATGTCTATTATCGGTGGGTTTGCTTCTGGCGGGCGGCTGCGGCACGGCCCTCTACAAGGCCAAGGCCATGGGCCTGAAAGGCTGCTGGACCTTCGACGAAGGCAGCGGCGACCGCGCCAAGAACACCGTCGGCCCCAATCACGGCCGGATCCAGGACGGCCTGAAGTGGACGGACGGCAAGAGCGGCAAGGCCGTCAGATTCGACGGAAAGGGGTACGTGCTCATTGACAGCGCACCCTACCTGAGTTCGACCCAGTACACGTTTGCGGCCTGGGTCAGGCTCAAGGACACAGGCGACTACCAGTACATCGTCTGGCGGGGCGGTCCCATTTACCCGGAGGCCAGGGAGTGCCGGAACCTGGACATCTGGGTGAGGATGGACGGCGCCCTTAGCGGCATCCTGAACTACCAGGAGGAGGGCGAGCCGCGTTTCCTCCTGGAGGGCAGCAAGAAGGTTGCCGACGACCAGTGGCACCTGGTGGTTTGCGTCAATGACGGTAAGACCGTCACGTTCTACGTGGACGGGGTGAAGGATGCCCAGGGCGCCCTGGCCGGTCCGCCGGCCAAGAACGACTTCCCGCTGTGGATCGGCGCCCGCCCCAGCAATGTTGCGGCCACGGGCATCATCGACGAGGTGAGGTTCTTCGACCGGGCCCTAACGGAACAACAAGTGGCGGCGTTGAAATAGGCGGGATGACCATGCCACCCGCGAGTTTCTATGCCGGTCCGATCCAGGGACGTTTGCGGTTTTTCGCGGCGGCAACGGCTTGGCGGGTGAGTTTGACGTCTTCGGCCACCTGGAAGTCGAACATGCCCAGGCAGACGAAGTCCGCGCCGCTCTTGAAGGCAAACGTGAGGCCGTCTTTCGGCGGGATGGCGCCGGCAGCCAGAACCTTGTAGGCGATCCAGGGAACCTTGACGTCCTGCATGAACGCCACCGTCTCCTCGTGGTTGTGACAGAACATGTTGTCATGATAGTATGCGTGATCCGGGGATTCCTTCTGGAACATCTCCAGGAACCGCCGGTTCGCCCTGGGATGGGCCGACCAGTACCGGTCGTGGTGCAGCGTCAGCATGTAGAAGTCGGGGTCCAGGCCTTCCTTCGCGCAGAAGGCGATGGGCTCCAGCCGGTGTGCCGCGATCCCGGCGGGCACGCCGGTTGCCTTGATCATCTCGAACGCCTTGACGATGTGGCCCGGCTTCTTCTGGTGGTACCAGATGTCGCTGGCGCCGCCCCACACATAGGCCGCCGCCGCGCCGAGTTCCAGGTGCCTCTGGAGCGCGGCCTCGAACTTCGTGATGTCCGCGGTGATGACGTCGGCGATCCACTTCATCTTGCCGCCCCACTCGGTCCAGTACTTCGACAGCCGGAACTGCCTGAAGTTGTGGTCCTTCAGGACGATGCCGTTGACGCCGAGTTCCTCGCATTTCTTCATCGTCATGAAGACTCTGTCTTCGGTGTTGTAGTGGGCCGCCAGGGTGCGGACGTAGTCCAGGTCCCTGGCGTGCATGTTCATGCTGATGAGGTTGCTGCCGCTCATCAGGCGGCCGAAGGTCAGATCGCCGATCTTCGCGACGGCCATCTCCTTGCGCTTGGCGACCGTCTTCGGGTCGTCCAGGTCGAGGGCCTTGAGCCGGGCACACTCCTTCCTGTCGCGCTGCGTAGCGGGCGCGCCGTGCGGCAGCCGGTCGGCTTGGGCCGCGCCTCCAGAGGCGCCGGACGATCGGCCGGCAGCCGCGCCCAGCAACGACGATGTGCCCAGCGCCGCGAGCATTCCCCTGCGGGTCAGCGGGTTCATCGAACACCTCCCGTCTCAGGTTCGTCGATCACGCCGCCGCCATTATGCGCACCGTGTGGGCGGCTGCAAGGTGTGCGGCCGGAAACTCGAGCACGTTCCGGCGGGTGCATTAATACTACAGCGCCTCTTCCCGCGATCCCGCGCGGCGGGCAAACCGCTTTGGCTCCGGCATCCAAGACGTTGGTGCATACTGGCGCG
>CAYVAM010000296.1:0-3227 GCA_964449275.1 uncultured Anaerolineales bacterium | reverse complement strand
ACTGGCGGACAAGCCGCCAGTGGCACCCACCGTTTCACGTGGGACAGAACACCAGGCGCACGCAGCACGTCACAACGGCTGGACATCACGTCGCCGGCCGGTAAAATGGTCTCCGTGGCGGACCGTTTGCACGGGAGGAATCCATGTTTAAGGGAACGCTTGTCGCCCTCGTCACGCCGTTCTCAGGCGGCGAAGTGGACTATGCTGCCATCGAGCGGCTCGTGGACTGGCACGTGGAGCAGGGCACCGATGGCCTGGTCCCCGTCGGGACGACCGGCGAGAGCCCGACCGTCACCGTCACCGAGCACGAGCGAATCATCGAGGCCATCGTCGGGCGAGCCGACGGCCGCATTCCAGTCGTCGCCGGGACGGGCGGAAACGCCACCGCCGAGGCCGTCGAACTCACCCGGTTCGCTCGCCAGGTCGGCGCGGACGCCTCGCTCCAGGTGTGCCCCTACTACAACAAGCCCACGCAGGAGGGCCTGTACCGGCACTTCGCCGAGATCGCCGAGACGTGCGATCTGCCGCTCGTCCTCTACAACATCCCGTCGCGAACGGGCATCTCGATGACGCCCGAGACGGTGGCCCGGCTGGCTGAACTCCCCGAGGTCGTCGCCATCAAGGAGGCCACCGGCTCGATGGACCAGGCCAGCCAGATCCTCTCGCTGTGCGATATCACCGTCCTGTCGGGCGACGACAGCCTGACGCTTCCCCTGATGGCCATCGGCGCCAAAGGGGTCATCAGCGTTGTGGCCAACCTCGTGCCGAAGGATGTGAAGACGCTGACCGACGCGATGCTCGCGGGCGACGTGGCAACCGCCGAACAGGCTCACCGGAAACTCTTCCCCCTGTGCCGAGCCATGTTCGTCGAGACCAACCCCATCCCCATCAAGACGGCGATGAAGTGGACGGGCCTGCTGGAATCGGACGAGAAACGGCTTCCCATGAGTGATCTCTCGCCGGCCGCAGCCGATACGCTCCGGCAGGCGATGACGGACTACGGCCTGCTCTGAGCGGACAATCCGATATGGCGAAGCGACAAGGCTCACGAACCACGCTCGAGCGCAAGAGCCGCCTCATCTTCGGGGTGCTGATTTTCCTGACCGCCGCCGCGTGTCTCGGGTGGCCGTGGTGGCAGATGCAACGCTCCTCGGGTTTCGGCGACCCCGACCGTGCCCGCACGACGGCCCGTGCGTATCTCCAGAACATCCACGCCATCGCCTTTACGGTGCCGCCGGCTGCCGCCAAGCAACCGCCCGGCGCCAAGCCGTCGGACGAGGCCAGGCAACTTGCCGCCAAACGCGCCGAGTTGCTCGAACGCTTCGGCAAACCCAAGGGCGAGAAGGCGGCGCGGCTGATCCGGATCGCACCGGCCGAGCCGGACCAGCGTCAGCAGGTCCCCGCGTTGCTGCCCGCCTTCGAGGCCGAAGCCGTCGGCGTCTTCCTGAACCACCCCGAAGAGGCGAGCCTCTGGCGGACCATCGGCCAATCGTTTCTCTATGCACAGGTCCTCCGTTGCAGGGAGGGCGAGTGCCTCGACTGTCACCAGGGAGAGTACCGAAAGGACGAACTCATCGGGGCCATCGTCGTGGAACTTGACGTCAAGGAGCGCCACACCGCGCTTCTGAGAAACCGGCTCATTCTCCTTGCGGCAGCGCTCCTGGTCGTCATCGTCTCGACGGTCATCTTCCATGCCCTCTTCCGCTACATGGTGGTGCGGCCGGTCCAGCACCTGAAGGACGTGGCCGACCGCGTCAGCGAAGGGGACCTCCAGGTCCGCAGCGAGATCGACACCGGCAACGAACTCGAGGTGCTCAGCGAGGCTCTCAACCACATGCTCGACGAACTCTCGAAGGCCCAGGCGGACCTGCGGGCCGCCACCGAAACCCGCGACGCCAAACTCGACGAACTCGCCAAAGCCAACGTCGCCCTGTTCGAGGCCAACCAGGTCAAGACCAAGTTCGTCACAACCATGAGCCACGAACTCCGCACGCCGCTGAACTCGATCATCGGCTTCGCCCAGGTCCTGAGCGATTCCACGGCCGTCAAGGACAACTCCAAACTCAGCCGCTACACCGAGAACATCCTGACGAGCGGGCAGATGCTGCTCGAACTGATCGACGACCTCCTGGACCTGGCACAGATTGAGTCCGGCCGGCTCCAGGTCCGCTGCGCCAAGGCCGCCCCCCGGGACCTCGCCGAGGTTGTCTGCAACATGGTCCGGCCGATGCTCCCCGAGGCCGGGCTCAGCCTGGCCTACGAGGTCGATACCGAAACACCCATCATGACCACCGACTCGACCAAGGTGCAGCAGATCCTGTACAACCTCCTGTCGAACGCCATCAAGTTCACCGAAGAAGGCGAGGTCCGGCTGAAAATCCGGCCCGTCCAGGACGAGCGCGTGGCGTTTGCGGTCATCGACACCGGGCCGGGCATCGGACGCGACCAGCAACTTCGCGTCTTTGAGCGGTTTACACAACTGGACTCCGGCTACACAAGACGCTATCGTGGTACGGGGTTGGGCCTGTCAATCGTAAAAGAACTGGCGGGACTTCTGGGCGGTGCGGTGTCGGTCGAGAGCGAGATCGGCAGCGGATCGACCTTCACCGTGGTGCTGCCGGTCGATTCCAGCAAGGCCGAAGGCCGGACCCCGGAAGACGTTGCGGCGGCCGAGGCAACCGACGACGGCGCCGCCCAAGGCGAAGGACAAACCTAGTGCTCGGTTACTCGGCATCTGATGCATAACAGCCGGGTGGCACGGGCGGCTTGTCCGCCCGTGTGCCGCGAAACCGGATGAGCACTGGCTGATCCCGGCGCGCCGGGACCAGTGGCACCACTCAGATGAGCAGTCGCGGAGCAGTAGGAGCCAAACGGGTCAACCGCACCCAGGGGAGAGCGCGATGTCAATCCTGTTTCGGTGTCCGTGCGGGCGGAGCATGGTGGTGGAGTCGGACCGCGCCGGCGCGATCGTCACGTGCCCGAACTGCCGGCGCAGCCTGAAGGTGCCAAGCGGGAAAGGGCGCGGCGTCGAGATCCCCGCCGCCGCCACCGCGCGGACCTCGCGGCGCTGCAAACGCTGCGGCAAGGACGTGCCCGTGGATAGTCAGATCTGCCCACACTGCAACACCATCATGATGGATGCCGTCGTACCAACGGCGCAGCCGACGACCGCCACCGCCCACCCCGCCGCCACAGGCCGCCTATCCGCCGCCTCGGCCGCTTCGGCT
>CAYVAM010000295.1:0-3322 GCA_964449275.1 uncultured Anaerolineales bacterium | reverse complement strand
GCTCGCGCCGAGCGAGACGTTTCCCGAGTTCGGCGACGGCTGGCAGGTGCGGCTGGCCGGTCTGCGGCAACTCGTCGAGCGGGCAAAGCGCCACGGCATCGGCGTGTACCTGTACGTCAACGAGCCGCGCGCGATGCCGGCGCCGTTCTTCGCCCAGCGCCCGCGGATGCGAGGCGTGCAGGAGGGCGACCACTTCGCCATGTGCACGTCCGACGCCCGCGTCCGGGAGTGGCTGACCGGCGCCCTGGCCCACGTGTTCCGCGAGGTCCCCGGCCTGGCCGGCGTCTTCACCATCACGGCCTCGGAGAATCTGACGAACTGCGCGTCGCACGGCCGGCACACCGCGTGTCCGAACTGCAAGGACCGCCCGCCGGCCGAGATCATCGCCGAGGTGAACGCGGCCGTCGAGGCGGGCGTGCGGCAGGGCAGCCCCGACGCCAAGACCATCGTCTGGGACTGGGGCTGGCGCGACGCCCTGGCGCCCGAGATCATCGCGCGGCTGCCGAAACGCGTCTGGCTGATGAGTGTCAGTGAGTGGTCGAAGCCGATCGTTCGCGGCGGGGTACCCACGACGGTCGGCGAATACTCGATCTCCGCCGTCGGTCCCGGCCCCCGGGCCACGAAGCACTGGGCCCTGGCGAAGGCGGCCGGTCTCAAGACCGTCGCCAAGGTCCAACTCAACAACACCTGGGAACTCTCGGCCGTGCCGTACCTGCCGGTCCTGGACCTGGTGGCCGAGCACTGCTGCGCGCTCGCCGGCGCCGGCATCGACGGCATGATGCTCAGTTGGAGCCTGGGCGGGTATCCCTCGCCGAACCTGGAGGTGGCCGAGCGGTTCAGCCGCCGGGACATCCCCACCATCGACGCCGCCCTGGACGACGTGGCCCGGTCCTGTTTCGGCCCGGACGGCGCTGAGAGCGGGCGGAAGGCCTGGGCCGCCTTCAGCGACGCCTTCCGCCAGTTTCCGTTCCACATCTCGGTCCTCTACCGGGCCCCGAGCCAATACGCCCCGGCGAACCTGCTCTACGCCAAGCCCACCGGCTACCGCGCGACGATGATCGGGTTCCCCTACGACGACGTGGACGGGTGGCGCGGCCCGTACCCCGCCGACGTGCTGGCCACCCAGTTTGCCAAGGTGGCGTCAGGATGGGAGCGTGGGCTGCCGCCCTTGAGCGAGGCCGTCCGCAACACGCCACCGGACCGCCGCGCCGAGGCCGAAGCGCAGTTGCGGTTCGCCCGGGCGGCCTGGCTGCACTTCCGGGCCGTCGCCAACCAGGCCCGGTTCACCATCGCTCGCAACGCCTTGCCGGCCAAGGGGAAACCGCTCGAGGGCAAGGGCCGCGCGGCTCTGATGGCTCGGATGCGGCGCGCCGCCGGCGACGAGATCGATGTTGCACGCGAAGCCTTCCGCCTCGCAACACAGGATTCCCGTATCGCCTACGAGGCGTCGAACCACTACTACTACCTGCCCATCGACCTTGTGGAGAAAGTCATCAACTGCCGGTACGTGCTCGACCACGACCTGCCCGAGCCTGCGTCGTAGGTTGGTCTCGGCCGCACGGCCGTTTCCCCTTGCCTTCCGCACCCACACGAGTACCCTGTCGTCTGGCCCAAGGAAAGGAGCGAGACTCCCATGCCACGCACCACTCTACCCATCGTCTTGTCCGCGGCCGTCTTTCTCGGTATCGTGCCGGCCATGGACGCCCGCGCTGCGGCCAACTACGACGAGAGCAAGGTGCCCAAGTACGCCTTGCCCGATCCGCTGGTAACCGAAGCCGGCGAGAAGGTCGCCGACGCCAAAACCTGGCGGACGAAACGCCGGCCGGAGATCCTCCACCTCTTCCAGACCCACGTTTACGGCCGCGCGCCCGGCCGGCCCAAGAAGATGACCTTCAAGGTCTTCGAATCCGACGCGAAGGCCCTCGGCGGGGTGGCGACGCGAAAACAGGTCTCCGTCTTCTTCACGGGCGCCGAAGACGGCCCCTCCATGGACATCCTCATCTACCTGCCGAACGCCGCCAAGAAACCCGTCCCGACGTTCGTCGGCCTGAACTTCGGCGGCAACCACGCCACCCAATCCGACCCCGCCATCCGCCTCTCGACCCGATGGATGAGGGGCAAGGGCGCCGGCGTGGTCAAGAGCCGCGCCACCGAAGAGACGCGCGGCAAATCGGCGGCGAGGTGGCCGGTTGAGGCGATCCTCGCACGCGGCTACGGCCTCGCGACCATCTACTGCGGCGACATCGACCCGGATTATCACGACGGGTTCAAGAACGGCGTCCACGGCGCCTTCGATGGGCCCGGCAAGCGGCCGCCCGATGCGTGGGGCACCATCGCCGCATGGGCCTGGGGCCTCAGCCGCGCGATGGACTACTTCGAGACCGACGCTGACGTCGATCACAAACACGTGGCGGTCATCGGGCATTCGCGGCTCGGCAAGACCGCCCTCTGGGCCGGCGCCCGCGACCAGCGGTTCGCCTTGGTCATCTCGAACGATTCGGGTTGCGGCGGGGCGGCGCTCAGCCGGCGACGTTTCGGCGAGACCGTCGGCCGCATCAATACCTCGTTTCCCCACTGGTTCTGCGAGAACTTCAAGAAATACAACGACCGCGAGGACGACTGCCCCGTGGACCAGCACATGCTCATCGCCCTGATCGCCCCGCGGCCGGTCTGCGTCGCCAGCGCCGAAAAGGACCGCTGGGCCGACCCGCGCGGCGAGTTTCTGGCCGCAAAGGGGGCCGATCCCGTCTATCGCCTCCTGGGCGCCGGCGGCCTGGCGGCCAAGGAGATGCCCGGACTCAACCAGCCCGTCCTGGGCGCCATCAGTTATCATATCCGCTCCGGCGGCCACAACGTGACCGAGTACGACTGGCAGCAATACATGAACGCCGCCGACCGGTATTTCCGGGCGGCCGGGAGCAAGTAAGCGGCGGGCGCCACCGGCTGCTGGCCCGCCAGTCGTAGGGTGCGTGCTTGGCACGCACGCGTATCATCTGCTGGTCAGCCAGTCGTAGGGTGCGTGCTTGGCACGCACGCGTATCATCTGCTGGTCATCCAGCCGTAGGGTGCGTGCTTGGCACGCACGCGTATCATCTGGCCCGCCAGTCGTAGGGTGCGTGCTTGGCACGCACGCGGATCATCTGCTGACCCGCCAGTCGTAGGGTGCGTGCTTGGCACGCACGCGGATCATCGATTCGGCACCTCACGGTTCGGCGAGAGAAAAGGCTGGTCATCCAGTCGTAGGGTGCGTGCTTGGCACGCACGCGTATCATCGATTCGGCACCTCACGGTTCGGCGAGAGAAAAGGCCGCGTGGGTGCGGA
>CAYVAM010000294.1:0-3374 GCA_964449275.1 uncultured Anaerolineales bacterium | reverse complement strand
ACAGCGGCCACCAGTATTCCCAGATATGGCGGAACCAGTAGTTCGCCTTGGTCTTGAGGAGCGGCTCGACCAAGCCGTCGGTGTCGCACCGGTCCACCAGCGGCGCCGAGAAGATCGCGCCGCCCGGCATCGGCAGAAAACCGATGACCGCCGGCAGCACGGCCATCGATGCCCGGCGGCTCAGACGCGACCGCACCGACCCCACCAGGTCTTCCAGGACGCCGGCGGCAGCCATCTGCGAACTCAGCCAGATCACCAGGAAGACCGCGCCCAGGAGGCACAGTTGATCGACCGATCGCAGCCGCGCCCAGGCGGCCCCCAGCACGACCGACGCCGGATAACCCGTCCAGAGGCCCAGCGCCAGCGTCCCGGCCGCGACGCTCACGACCAGGTTCCCCACTAAACGGTTGATCATCAGGATCAGCGCCAGCGACCCGACGACCTTCACCAGGACGGGCGCGGCAAGGACGGTGTCCAGCATGTCACGGTGTCTCCGGAACGAGCAGCCTCCGCGAGGAGCGTAGCGTGTGGCGGGGCCGCTGTCTACCAGAAGTGCCGGCGGCCTTCCAGGCAATGGACGACTACCCGCGCAGGACCGCCCCGACCGTCTCGTCCAGAGCCGTGAGGATTTGTGCCTGCATCTCGTCGGCCTGCTCGTGTGTCAATGTCGCGTCGTGGCTTCGCAGGATGAGTCGCACGGCTACGCTCTTCTTGCCGGCCGGCACCTGTTTGCCGCGATACACGTCCACCGGTTCGAGGGATTCCAGTTCGAGCACGTCGGTCGCCGCGACGGCCCGTTCGATGTCGGCCCAGGTGACAGCGTCGTCCACGAGAAGCGCCAAGTCCCGCGTGATGGCGGGGAAATGTGGCAGCGGTTCGGCCGTCGGCTCCAGTTCGGCCGCCTCGACGAGCCGTTCGTAGTGGATTTCCGCAACGACGGGCGGCTCATCGAGGTCGAACTCCTCGGCCGCCTCCTCGGTGGCACGGCCGATCATGCCGACCGGTTCGGCGTCGAGTTCAATCTCGGCCGCCGCGCCCGGTTCCAGGTCCGGATACCGGTCGGTTGAGGCGAAGGCGATGCGACTGCTCAGCCGCAGGGCCTCGAACACGGCCTCCACCACGCCGCGCACGCTCGCGAAATCGTCGGGACCGGCCAGGGCGAGCATCTGCTCTTCGCGCGGAAGATCCCGCCCTTCGACGGGGACGAACCGCTTGGCGATCTCAAACAGTTTCGCGTCGGCCTCGCCGGCGCCGCGGTTGATGCGGAGGCTCTCCATCACGCCTGCCAGGAGCGATTCGCGCAGCGCGAGGGTCGTCCCGCGGCACGTGAGCGGCTCGGCCGTTACGTCGGTGCGGCGGAACCGGACCGCATGGTCGCGGCTGGTGAACGAGAACGTCACGGCCTCGAAGTATCCGGCCGCCGTCAGGATGTGGCTGACGATCTCGCGGACGCGTTCGGCCTTCGTGGGCGCCGAGATGGTGATGGGCGTCCGGCGGCTCTCCGGGATCTTGTCGTAGCCGTGGTGGCGGGCGATTTCTTCGATGAGGTCGACTTCGCGCTCCAGGTCCGGCCGCCACGACGGCACGCGGACGCGGATGCGGTCGGCCGTCGCCTCGAGAACCTCGCACTGCAGGTGCGCGAGGATGTCGGCCGCCACGTCGCCGGGGATCGCCAGGCCGAGTAGCGTCTCGATTCGCGGGACACGAAGCACGAGTTCCGCCGGTTCGGGCAGGGGCTTGCCGACCGTCACGACGCCCCGGGCGACTTTGCCGCCCGCGACCTCGACGATGAGCCCGCACGCCCGGCGGCCGGCCCAGTCGGTGCCGCACGGGTCCACGCGACGCTCGAAGCGGAAACTCGATTCGCTCATCATCAGCAGCGTCCGCGACGTGTTGCGGATGCTGAGGGGGTCGAAGACGGCCGCTTCGATCAGGACGTCGGTGGTCGAGTCGGCGATTTCGGTCTCGGCCCCGCCCATGACGCCCGCCAGCGCCACGGCGTGGGTCGCGTCGGCGATGACCAGGCGGTCAAGCGTCAGGTCATGCTCCGTGTGATCGATGGCGACGAAGTGCTCGCCGGCGTTGGCGCGGCGGACGACGATGCGGCCGTCCCGGATGCCGGCGAAATCGAAGGCGTGCAGCGGTTGGCTGGTCTCCATGAGGACATAGTTCGTCACGTCCACGATGTTGTTGACCGGGCGCACGCCGACCGCTTCCAACCGCCGGACCAGCCAGTCGGGGCTCGGACCGACCGTCACGCCGCGAATGACGCGGGCCGTGTAGAGCGGGCAGAGGTCGAGGTCGTCGATCTGGACGCGGACTGCCGTCTCGCACTTCTCATCGGACTCGGGGCAGGCGATGTCGGGCAGGCGGACCTTGGCGCCGACGGCGGCGGCCAGTTCGCGGGCGACGCCGATGTGGCCGAGGCAGTCGGGCCGGTTCTGCGTGACCTCGACGTCGAGCATCCCGTCGCCGTCGGGGAGGTCCTCGATGGTATCGACGTTCAGGCCGATCTGCGTCAAGACCTTGGCGGCCTCGACGTATCCGAGGTCGGTCTCGACGTAATCCTTTAGCCAAGCGTAACTTACGTTCATGCCGCGTCCCTTGGCCCGTTGCGTCGGTGTCCTTGTCGAAACGGACGCCTTGTGTGCATACCGTCAGGCTGAACGGGCGATTATAGGTGCGGGGCAGGGGGCGTCAAGGAAGAAGGACTCTCCATTGCGGAGTGCGGATTTCGGATTGCGGAATGAACGGCAAACGGCAACAGTCAGTTGCGAGCCGCGACCGTAAGGGAGCGGGGGCGGATTGAACGGCGAACGGCAAGAGCCAATTCCGAGCCGCGACCCAAAGGGGAGCGGGTATCTCACGCCAAGCCGCCGGGGCGCAGCCCGCAGGGCCCCTTCCACCATGGGGAGGACGACGGTTCATGATTTCGTCATTCAAGTCGGCTTGACGGGCGCGCCCAGAATCATTAGAGTATCGGCATGGCTCAGGTCGCACGAAAGGTGGTTCCGTGGGACGGTTCCGGAGTCTGGCTGCCGCCGGCTACAGCCCCGTCCAAAGGTACATGATCCGGGGCGAGGAGAGGGCGGGCAGGCTCTCGGGCCCGAGGTCCAGGAGCGACTTCGCCTTCGTCGAGAGGCTGAACAGTTCGAAGAAGCCGAACGGCCGGATGAGTTCGACGACGCGGGCCCGTTTGATGCCGGCACGCTCCTTGGCGATCTCGACGGCCCGCTCGAAGTAGCCGATCTCGTCGATCAGGCCGCACTCCCGGGCCTCGCGGGCCATGTAGATGCGTCCGGTCGCGAGGCGGAGCACATCGTCGCGGTCCATCTCGCGGGCCTCCGCCACAACGTCCACGAACTGGTCGTAGC
>CAYVAM010000293.1:0-3412 GCA_964449275.1 uncultured Anaerolineales bacterium | reverse complement strand
TCGGGCAGGGGCGCCCGGTCGTCACAAGCATCCCACACGGTGGCAGCCCGAGGGCACAGTGTGTACCCGTGCCCGTCGGGGAGGGCGCCAGCGCCAACCCCAGCGCCAGCGCTGCCGCCAGAATAACCAGAACGCCTCCTTGAAGCAGCCGTTCGGTGCCCGAGGCGCGCAGCAAAGCGGGCCCTGCCGCGGCGCGGCTCGTCGCCGGACTCCTGGCCCTCGCTTCTGTCGCCACTTGATTCACTGTACAGCCCCCCAGGACCGAACGCTCGACAAACCCCGTCCCACAAGGGCTTCGATGGTACCGCCGCGCGGCCGCAGGGTCAATCGCCTTGGCCGGTCGGCGGTCGATACCGGCGCGGGCACGGCGGCCCCGTGAGGCCGCTGCCGCTTACTGACGTGCGCGGCTAGTTCGCGTCCATGAGTAGCCGCGACCGTGCGCGGCTAGTTCGCGTCCATGAGTAGCCGCGACCGTGAGGGAGCGGATGCCCAAACCTGTCTCCCCCTCCGAGAGAAAACCAAGGAATTCTGAAAATCGTAACCTCTTGCAGGTCCGGGACTTCTGGACTTTGCCCCGGACGGAAAACAGGCGAACTTGGGCGCAAAACGGAGCGCGCCATCCTTTTGTGGAGGGACGATGCAAATGCGAAAACGACCATCGGGCTGCTCGAACCGAAACAGGCGAACCCCAGTGGGAGCCCCATTATGAAACTGGACTTCACGAACTTCGCCGGCTCCGACGTCGATGAGGAGTTTATCGAGCACCTCATCCGGGAAGAGATGCCGGATCGGGCGCTCCACTTCAGCCGCCTGTGGGCCTACTACAAGAACGCCCTGACGCCCCTCGGTGTCGGCCTCTCGCAGGAGATGTCCGACCCGGACTGGTTGGCCTCCTCGCGGCCGTACTACCAAGCCCAGGAATTCGGCCTGCCTGCCCGGATCACCGGCCGGTCACACCTCGGTTACGGTGGGGCCGGCGTGCCCCAGCCGGCCCTGACGCGCAAAGAAGTCGTCATCGAGAACGACATCGGCTGGCGGATTGACACCGCCGTCCACTTCCTGGCGGGAAAGCCTGTCACGATCGAGAGTCTGGCCCGCCGGCCGCAGGACGCCCGACGCATTGAGGAGGCGCTTGGGGCCGTCTGGGAATCGAGCGGCGGTGTATCGCTCATCCAGGAAATAGCCCTCATGGGAGGCGTCTATGGTTTTGTGGACCTCGTGATCCGCGTGCGCCCGGACAGCGGCGACGCAGCCGAGGTCCGCCCCGGCAGCGAGAGCGGCAACCCCTCCTCCACGTCCAATTCGGACCTGCGCGCCGCTCTCCGCGCCGGCCGTGTCGTCTCGATCGAAGCCATCGAGGCGCCGCGTGTACTGCCCGTCCTCGACGAGCGCGACTACCGGCATCTTCGGTACTGGATCCAGGTGTTCCACCGTCAGACCAGCCGTCTGGCCGAGGGCGGTGTCTTGGCGCGCCTGCTCGGGCGCGGCGGACGACGGGCCGAAGAAGTCGAGGTCGTCGAGATTCTCGGCCCCACCTGGTGGCAGCGGTATGAGGACGGCGCCATCGTGGCCGAGGCACCCAACCCGCTCGGGCGCGTCCCGGTCGTCCACATCCAGAACTTCGCCAACCCCATGCACTATGAGGGCGCCGGTGAGGTCGAACCCCTCATCCCCGTTCAGGACGAACTCAACACGCGGCTCTCGGACCGAGCCAACCGCGTGACGTTCCAGAGTTTCAAGATGTACCTCGGCAAGGGTCTTGAGGGGTTTGAGGACCGCCCGATCGCCCCCGGCCGCATGTGGGCTACCGATAATCCCGATGCCCAGATCGAGGAGTTCGGCGGCGACGCCGTAAGCCCCAGCGAAGATGCTCACATCGACCAACTCCGCCAGGCCATGGACAAGACAAGCGGCGTGACACCACTGGCGGCAGGACTGCTGCGCGACCAACTCGGCAACCTCACCAGCGCGACGGCTCTGAAGGTCGTCCTGATGGGAACGCTGGCGCGGGTCCAGCGGAAGCGCGTCACGTACGGGGCTGGCCTGGTCGAGGCGAACCGCCTCGTCCTCGACGCGCTCGACCGTTTCGGCATCCTGAAGACGGCCCCCGAGGATCGGGCCACACGCCTCCACTGGCCGGACCCGCTCCCCGAAAACGTCACCGAAAAACTCCGGCAGGCCCAGACCAAGCGGGAACTCGGCATCCCTGCCGAGACGGTTCTCAAGGAACTCGGATACAACACCGACGCCGCACAGTAGCGCCAACGTTACGACACCGACGCCGCACAGTAGCGCCAACGTTAGCCGCCGGGCTTGCCCGGCGCGTGACCCGGAAACGCAGGAACCGCAGCAAAGGAGGACACGATGTCCACGGAAGCACAAACCCAGAAGGGCCAGCCCCAACACGACCCTACGGTCGCAGCGGGGGAGCGGCAGGAGCCGCAGACGTTCGTTCGCGAGAGTGTCAAGTACCGACGCCGCGCACAGGAAGCGGAGCGCCGAGCCGAAGCCCTCGAGGCAGAAATCGACGGCCTCCGTCAGGCCCAGCAGGACCAAGAGGCGGCCCTTCAGAGCGAACTCAGCCAGGCCAGGGCCGAGGCCGACGCGCTCGACGCACGGCTGGCCGGTCTCGAGCGGGATAGCAACTTGGAACGTGAACTCGTCAAGGCCGGCTGCGCCGACGTGGAGACTGCCATCGCACTGGCTCGGCAGCGCCTGACCGACGGGTTGCCCCGCCGGGGCGAACCGCCCGAGGATCTGGCAGCCTTTGCGAAGGCCCTGCTTGAGGAGAAGCCGCACCTTCGCGTCGCCTCCTCGGCAGGCCCGTCGCCCGCGCCGTCGCCCCTGCCGCCGCCAACGGCCGGCGCCAAACCGGCAGGTGATCGGGCACCTCGTCGGGCGGCACAGCGCCTCGCCGAACGGGCCCGCCAGACCGGCAGCGCCGGAGATGTCATGGCTTACATGAGGGCCCGCCGCACCGTCGGACCGTAGGCGCCGTCGCGAACCGCGCCGCGACCGGTCCGAAGTCAGGATCCTTTTCGGACGGATGCCTTGCGGCACCCGTACCGGGAAGGTTGAGAGCACGCAGAAGCAAGCGTCAACCCCAAACACGAAAAGGAGACAACCATGCCGTTTACCGGAAAAGCAACGTACTCCGCAGGCGCCAGCCTGCCCGAGATCGCCGAAGATGTCTCGGACCTCGTGGGCATCGTCAGCCCCTTCGAGACGCCCCTGCTCGACGCCATCGGTGACCCGCAGGTGGAGGCTCGATCCACGCATCACGAGTGGCTAGAGGATACGCTCCTGCCGAACACCGACGCCGTCACTGTCACGCCCACCAATCCCCAGACCGACACGGAGATCGAGGTGGACCACCCGGACCGGTTCCGAGTGGGCGACCAGCTTCGCTGCG
>CAYVAM010000292.1:0-3413 GCA_964449275.1 uncultured Anaerolineales bacterium | reverse complement strand
ATAAGGAGAAGCATCCAGACTATGAAACTGCGCGGCTGCGGGAGAAGTTCCTGAAGTCGGGACAAGGTCGAGAGTGGCTTGACCGGCTGGTGAACGCAGGGCCGGAGGCGTAACGGACATCGGGGTGTGGCGCAGCCTGGCTAGCGCGCGTGCTTTGGGAGCACGAAGTCGCGGCCCGCCTCCGGCGGGCAAGGTTCAAATCTTGGTCGCCGGAGGCGACCCCGCCGCCGGCAGACGGAATAGGACGGTTCGAGCCTATGACCTGCTGGGTTTACGTGCTTTGCGGGGCGGACGGCAGACGGTATACAGGCATCACGAAACGCTTGCAGCGACGCATTCGGGAACACAACGCCGGGCGCACGGGAGCAGATGCGGGCAGGGGGCCGTTTACGCTTCTCTATAAGGAGAAGCATCCAGACTATGAAACTGCGCGGCTGCGGGAGAAGTTCCTGAAATCGGGAGAAGGTCGAGAGTGGCTCGACTGGTTGTCGAATTCAGGACCGTAACCATGAAGAACATCGGGGCGTAGCGCAGCCTGGCTAGCGCGCGTGCTTTGGGAGCACGAGGTCGCGGGTTCAAATCCCGCCGCCCCGACCATCGTTCAAGAAAGCCATTTCAGGGGGAAGAAATGAATGATCCTTCGTCTGACCACGGGGTAGGGCAGGCAATCGACTTTATGGCCGGTGCGCGCGGTGTCGCACGGTGGGTGCAACGGAAGTACCCCTCAGAGCGCCTCCTGTTTGCGACCACGGCTACCCTCTTGGAAACTGGCGGCAATAAGCCGACGCTTTGGTCGGCCAAACGGTATTTTTTGCAGCACAATGGGGGGCTTGTAATCACGGAGCGCCGCTTGGCCTTCAGGTCAATTCATTTCGCGGCCGCGCCCCTCCTTATGCTTTCGCTCGTGCCCGTCAGCATCTACTTTGCACTATCGTGGTCACCGGTGTTCTGGGTGGCGCCCGCGGTATTCCTCTTTGGTTGGTTGAAATACCGCCCGTATTACCGGGACGTGGAGTTGGAAGGTATCCGGTCGACCGAGTTGCATAAGAGCGTCCGAGGGATGCTTTCACGGTACCCGTTTTACGTGGTCTACCTTGCCGACCGCATGCTGAACGTATGTGCTACACGGCCCCTCCCAGCAGAGGCGGCCAAGCTCCTGAGAATGTGCGAGCCTCAAGCAGGCGTAGGGTAAAAGGTTTCCCCACGCCGCCGGCCCCGCTCCCTCACGGTCGTGGCTCGGAAGCCGGCTCGGCGTTTCGCATTTCGCATTCCGCCCTCCCGCAGGAACCCCTTCGGGGATGCCCCGCACT
The DNA here is from genome assembly GCA_964449275.1 of uncultured Anaerolineales bacterium. GTDB lineage: Bacteria > Planctomycetota > Phycisphaerae > FEN-1346 > FEN-1346 > JAUVZF01. Next base: position 2,103 of record CAYVAM010000292.1, on the reverse strand, counting down.
TGACGCTCACACGCCAAACCGGTACGGTAGCGCGACTATGGTCGAGGATAAGAACACGCCGGCACAGGCCGTCTCGCGCGACCTCCTGCCGTTCGTCCAGAATCCGGCCCAGTACGTGGGCGGCGAGGTGGGCGCCGCGGGCAAGGACTGGGAGGCGGCCGCCGTTCACTTCTGTCTCGCTTTCCCCGACACCTACGCCATCGGCATGAGCCACCTGGGGTCGGCGATCATTTATGCGATGCTGAACGCCCGCGCCGATGCCCTGTGCGAACGGACCTACGCCCCCTGGACCGACGCCCAGGACCGCATGCGAGAGGTCGGCATCCCCCTGTTCTCCTGGGAATCGCGTCGGCCCGTCCGCGATTTCGACATCGTCGGATTCTCCCTCCAGTACGAGATGCTCTACACGAACGTCCTGGCGATGCTCTCTCTTGGCGGCATCCCCGTCATGGCGGCCGACCGGACCGACGCCGACCCGATCATCCTGGCCGGCGGGCCGGGCGTGAACAACCCCGAACCGATGGCGCCGTTTATCGACCTCATGGTCGTCGGCGACGCCGAAGCCGCCTTGCCGCGCTTCATCGACCGCTACCGCGACCTCAAAGCCGGCGCCGCCGCGCGCTCGGAGATCATCCTGGCGCTCGCCCGCGAGTTCGCGTTTCTTTACGCGCCCGGCCTCATCGAACCTTCATGGAACGCCGACGGCACGCTCGCGGCCCTTGTGCCAACCGTCGCCGGCCTGCCCGATGCAACGCTCGCGGCATACGTGGACGATCTCGAAGCGGCGCCCTTCCCCACGGCCCCGGTCGTCCCGAACAGCGAAGCCGTCCATGACCGCGTAACGATCGAGATCATGCGCGGGTGCCCGCGGCGGTGCCGTTTCTGCGAGGCCGGCCATACGAAGGGCCCCGTCCGTTACCGCACCCCCGAAACGATCCTCCAACTCGCGCGCCAGACCATCGCCAACACCGGCCACGACGAGATCTCGCTGACGAGCCTTTCGCCGAGCGACCACCCGAAACTGAAGGCGATCCTGACGACGCTCGACGCCGAGTTCGCGCCGCGCGGCGTGAGCCTCAGCCTGCCGAGCCTGCGAACCAACCACCAACTCGAACTCGTGCCGCGACTCTTGGGCAGCGTTCGCAAGAGCGGCCTGACCATGGTTCCCGAAGCCGCCCTGCCCCGTATGCGCCGCATCATCGGCAAGCCTGTCAAGGATGAACACCTGTTCGCGGGCGCACGCGAAGCATGGTCGCGCGGATGGAACGTCATCAAACTCTACTTCATGGTCGGGTTGCCCACCGAGACCGACGAGGACATCGAGGCCATCGCGGCCGTGGCCCGCAAGGTCAGCGACCTTCGCCGCGAGACCGGCAAGGGGCCCGGCAGGGTGAACGTGGCCGTCTCGAACTTCGTCCCGAAAGCCCACACGCCGTTTCAGTTCGCCCGGATGGCCGACGAGGCGTACCTGGGGCGGGCCCGCGAGATGCTCCGCCGGGCGATGCCGGCGAAGCGTCTCACCGTCCGTGTCCATCGCGTGGACCGGAGCATCCTCGAAGGCGTGCTCGCGCGAGGCGACCGGCGTGTCGGCACGGCCGTTTACGAAGCCTGGCGAGCGGGCGCCCGGTTCGACGCCTGGGACGAGCAGTTCCGACCCGAGACCTGGCACAAGGCCTTTGAAGCCGCCGGCATCGACCCGGCCTTTTACGCCTATCGCGAGCGCGGCCGCGACGAATGTCTGCCCTGGTCGCGCATCGTCACCGGCGGCAAAGGCGAGGACCTGTGGGGTGAGTATCAGAAGGCGCTGGCGGATGCCCGCGCCGCGCAAGCCCCGGACGAGTCGGCGTGAAAGCACCTTGACGGCACCAGCCGCTTTGGCCATCATGTTAGCGTAGGGTGCGTGCTCTGCACGCACGCCGCTTCGTCGCAGCACAACGCCACCCGACGCTCCCGCGTCGGGCTCGAACGGCTGTGCTCGGCGGGCGGTGCGTAGGGTGCGTGCTCTGCACGCACGCCGCTTCCTCGCAGCACAACGCCACCCGACGCTCCCGCGTCGGGCTCGAACGGGCGTGCTCGGCGGGCGGTGCGTAGGGTGCGTGCTCT
>CAYVAM010000291.1:0-3418 GCA_964449275.1 uncultured Anaerolineales bacterium | reverse complement strand
CTTCCTGAAGCCCCCGCTTCAGATAGCGGACCATCTCACGATCATCTTCGACAATTAGCACGCGCATGGTACTTGTGTCTCTGCCATACCGCGGTTGCGGATTGAGGTACGCTCGGTGCGGTCCGTCTTGCTGCGACCTGCGCCGCGCGGCAAGCCATAAGCGCAGATGCTGCGGGTTTGCCGCGCCGCCTGCGGCCAATACGGCCCTTTCCCCCTCACTCCGCCCTGTAACGCCGCCAGCCTCTCATTCGCTTTGGGCTCGTGATTATAGAGTTGGACCTGCCCACCCGCAAGGTACGGCGGCTGCCGTTCTGGGCCGCGCTCCGGTGCCAAGTACGCGCGGAACAAGTACGGGGCGCTCCTGAAGGGCCTGGTGCGCTGCAAGCACTGCGGCTGCGCGATGGTCCATCCCGCCGGCATCGGCACGTTGACCGAACAGCCCGAGGAGGAAGAGGCGTGCAAGACGGCCTGACCGTGACCCACCGCATCCACTTCTCGCTGGCCGACAAGGGCCGCCGCGAGATCAAGCCCGGTCCCCAGACCGTGCGATGCCACGTCTTCACCCTTGTTGGGTTTCAGAGTTGAATCCGCGAACCAAAAAAGGGGGCAAGGCCTGGAGGGGAGGCCTTGCCCGTGTTGCGGGGATAGACGGCGCTTGAAAGTTTGCCCCGCTCTGTGTTTGGGTTCTAAACACCCTTTGTCCGCCAACGCCGGTGTGAACCGAAGTTGGCGTGTGTGGGAACGATTGGCAAAGAAGTGTTAGGATCCCTCCAATTAACCCCGCAACGTAGTTCTCGTCTATTCCGCTACGCCCCGTGGGGCGATTCCCATCAGAAGGCTCGTCCTTTAATTTGGGAGTAAAGGGGGTTGTTTGGCAAAGCGCCTGAGATTCTCGTCGCACCCGGGGGAGGGTTGTGCGTGAAGTCGCAAGCGATGCCATTAAAGAACGAGCCAGTGCATGCTTATTCAGCAAGGGCCGTGCCAAAGCCGTCTCGAACGGCCGGAAATCTTCCGTGTGAACGATAAGTCTATGCCGTACAGGAGGTTACAAATTCGCCTTCCCCCACACTTGAGGGGGAACGAGACGGCGCAGAGGACGACCATGTTGCCGCAGGGCATCACGCGAGGCCACGAAACGGCACAGAATAGCCGTAACTCTCTGTGTGACAGTCCTTTACGGAGACGTTGCCTCTGCGAAACGGATGATGTCTCAAGACAACGTTTCCGCGTGATTTGCTATCCTTCTGTTCGGCGCCGCCGAGCCGCCTGCTTCGGACAAGGCGTCAACCATGTCCCGGAATCATTCTGTCAACCTCCTACTGCTCTGTCGCTGCTGATTTGCGGGGTGCCACTGGCTGCTTGTCAGCCAGTGTGTGGCGAGCAGCAGGAAGGCACTGGCGGACAAGCCGCCAGTGGCACCCACCGTCTCACGTCGGACAGAACACTACGCGGTTTAGACCAACACCGGGCCGTGGGCGACCCCCCGGGGGTCGCCGGAGAAACGTCCGATAAGTTTTCTAAAGGCGGCGCCCACGTCGAGCCGAAGAGTTCTGTGGGAGCGAGTTAGATCGCCCTTCCCAGTAGTGGGAGCGTTTGTCGCTCCGTATTCAGCCACAATGAGGGGAGCGCCGGGAGACTCGATATGCGCGTCATTGCCATCTTCAATCACAAGGGCGGGTGTGCCAAGACGACGACCGCGATCAACTTGGCCGCGACCCTCGCAGCGGCCAAGCAACGGGTCCTGCTCGTTGACCTCGACCCTCAGGCCCACGCCACCATCGGTTGCGGCGTGCGAGAGGAGGAGGTCGAACTGAGCACCTGGCACGTCCTGAAAGGCGAAGACACCGAGGCCGGGCCGCTTGGCCTGCCGGACATCGCGTGGGAGATCCTCGAGGGATTCTACCTTGCCCCCGCCAGCGTCGGCCTGGCGACGCTGGAACAGACGCTTGCCGGCACGGAGGGACGCGAACGGCGCTTGCGGCAACTGCTCGACCGGCTTGACGGCCGGTACGACTTTGTCCTGCTGGATTGTGGTCCGGGTCTGGGCCTGCTGTCGATCAACGCGCTGATGTCGGCCGCAGAAGTCCTCGTTCCGGTGGACCTCGGCTTCTTCAGCATCTACGGCCTTGGCCGAACCATCCAGACGATCGGGATGATCGGCGAGCGGACCGGCCGCGCCCCCGCTTTCAGCATCCTGGCGACGATGTACGACACCCGCGCGCGAAGCATGCGCCGGTCTCTTGCGGCCCTGCGGGATCAGCACAAGAGCCGCCTTCTCGGTACGGTGATCCGTTTCAACGTGGACTTGCGGGAAGCGGCGGCAATGGGGAGCCCCATCGTGGAGTTCCGGCCGGAGTCGCGCGGCCACCAGGACTACCAGGCTCTTGCGCAGGAGATCCTGTCCTCGGACCTTCAGATGGAATACGAGGCGATGGCCCGCCAGGAAGCCGACGACCGTCGGCGCGTCGAACAGCAGGTGGATGAAAAGGTCGAAGCGGTATACGGCGCGATCCTCACAGACACCGGTGTCCGCTTCGTCTGTCACGCTCCCGACGCCAAGCGAGTCCGGATCGCTGGCGACTTCAACCGCTGGGACTCCGAAAACACGCAAGGCGAGATGGTCCTGACGGACGAACCGGGCGTCTGGCGGAGAGAAATCCCGCTCGGCCCGGGGCGGTACGCCTACCGGCTTGTCATCGACGGGCGATGGTGCAGCGACCCGGCGAATCCGTACGTCGAGAGCAACCCGTACGGCGAGTTGAACAGCGTCGTTGAAGTCGAGTGATCTCCGACACGCAGAGCGCGATGGAACCGACCGAACTGACGACATCGAGACGACGGTTCGCCGGACGTCGCGGTGAGGCTGGGTTGGGGGAGGCGGAGTTCGCCGCCCTCGCCCACGTGCTTCTTTCCGCCGACCCGGTTGCCGCCGCCCAAGCGGCTGAGCCTCTCGCCGACGAGGGCACTGCCGTTTGCGAGGCACCTGTCCCGCGCGGCCTCTACGTGCTGGTCCCGGCGGGGATTGACCCGGCCGGCCGGCGGGACGCGGCGCTGACGGCGGCGCGGCGACTGGCGCCGCACCATCGGCCGACGGCCGTGTTTGTGTTCGAGAACGGCCTGGTCGATGCCCACGTGCTCGGCGAGATGGCCTGTGGCCGGCTGGGGCCGCAGAACTATCTGGGACCGGCCGACATGGACCGGACGGTCGGCAACCTCGTCGGGCAGTGCGACCAGATCGGCCTTGTGCTCTTGGATCCGCCGAACCGTCGGCTCCATCGCCTTGGCAGCACCGCCTGCCGCACCGTCTTCCTCGCGACACCCGATGCCGAGGGTATTGTCGAGACCTACCGCACGCTGAAGGCGTGGCGGTCGAGTGGAACACTGTCCGACACGGCGGTGCTCTTCGTGGGCCCGGGCG
>CAYVAM010000290.1:0-3439 GCA_964449275.1 uncultured Anaerolineales bacterium | reverse complement strand
TTCCACGGGCTCGCGGCGCGTGGCTACAGGGCAACCGTGCCTGCGGCACTTGGGGAGGAGGGAAACCGAATCCGAGCGCGGCATGCGGCGCCGTTCGTTCCGCATTCCGCACTCCGCATTCCGCATTCGACCATGCGAATCCTCGGCATCGATCCCGGCCTTCAGCGAACCGGCTACGGCGTCATCGAACTGGCGTCGCCGGAGGGAGACACCGCCCCCGGAATCGCCGTCGGCGCACCGCAACTCCTGGAGGCCGGCGTCATACGCACCAACCGGGCCGACAACCTCGCGGACCGGCTCGTCGAGATCCGCTCCGGCCTTGTAGCCGTCCTGGACGAGTTCAAGCCCGACGTGGTCGCCGTCGAGACGCTGTACTCGCACTACAAGCATCCGCGGACGGCCATCCTGATGGGCCACGCGCGAGGCATCGTGCTGGCGGCCGCGGCCGAGGCCGGCGCCGGCGTCGTCAGTTACGCGGCCACGAAGATCAAGAAGGCGCTCGTGGGCAGCGGTCACGCATCGAAGCAGCAGATCCAGCGGGCGATCCAGAGCGCCTTTCGCCTCCGGGAGACGCCTTACCCGCCGGACGTGGCCGACGCCCTGGCCGTCGCCCTCTGCTACGCTCACCAGGCCCCGCGGGTGGCACACGCACGATGATCGCACGGATTTCCGGACAACTCGAATCGCTCGCCGACGACCGGGTCGTCGTCGCCGCCGGGCCGGTCGCCTACGAACTTCTGGTCGCGCCCGTGACGGCCGACGACCTGCGACCGCTCCTCGGCCGCCAGGTCACGCTCCACACGCTCGAGTACTTCGACGGCAACCCGGCGTACGGCCAGATGGTGCCGCGGCTGATCGGGTTTCTCTCCGAGACGGAGCGCCGGTTCTTCGTCCGGTACGTCAGCGTCCAGGGCATCGGCATTGCGAAAGGGCTGCGGAGCCTGGTGATGCCCGTCGGCCGGATCGCCGAGTACGTTGAATCGCGCGATGCGGCGGCCCTGTCGCAACTGCCCGGCATTGGCCGCCGCACCGCCGACAAAATCATCGCGGAACTGTGCGGCAAACTGGACGAGTTCGCCGTCGCGGTCGCCGGCGGTCGGGCCGGCGGCGAGCAACCCGAATCCAAGCGCGAGGCCGTCACGGTGCTGATGAGTCTGGGTCTTGCGCGGCCGGAGGCCGTCGAACGCGTCGATGCCGCCTATGAGCGCTTGGGTGAGGAGGCAGGAGTCGAGCAACTCCTCCGCGAAGCGTTTCACCAGGGACCGACCAGCGCCGAAGGATAATCCAAGCAATACTTAACCCCCGGTGAACACACCGGGGGCAGTGAGAAAGCACCAACGCATCGCCGGCGCCGACTCCGGCAATCGAAGCACACGCGGGGGAGAAGGAGGTTGTTAACATGCGAAGCGACCTGATGCGCCGTATGGGCATGGCAGTGGGCCTTGGAGTGCTGGCCGCCTCCATCGCCATGGCGATTGAGCCCAGCAGCCGGATCGGCTTTTTCGCCTTCGTCGGCGCCGCCCTGTTGGGCATCTCGATTCCCCCGATCGTCGAGCCGGGCAGGAAGGAGACGCAAGACCCCGATGCCGCGTGAACGCATCGTCAGTCCCGAAAGCGCCGGGCCGGAGGAGGAAGGTTTCAGCCTGAGCCTGCGCCCGCGGCGCCTGGCAGAGGTCATCGGCCAGCGCGACCTCAAGGAGAAACTCTCCATCGCCATTCAAGCGGCCAAGGCGCGCGGCGAGCCGCTCGAACACATCCTCCTTCACGGGCCGCCCGGCCTCGGAAAGACCACCCTCGCCCACGTCGTCGCTGCCGAGATGGGCGCGGCTATCAAGACCACGAGCGGCCCGGCCCTGACGCGGCCGGCCGACCTGGTGGGCATCCTGACGAATCTTCAGGTCGGCGACGTCCTGTTCATCGACGAGGTCCACCGCCTGGGCCCCGTGGTCGAGGAGTTCATCTACCCGGCGATGGAGGAGTTTCGCATCGACATCACGGTCGATCGCGGCTCCTTCGCCCGGATGATCAACGTGCCGCTTCAGCAGTTCACGCTCATCGGCGCAACGACGCGCGCGGGATTCTTGAGCGCGCCGCTGCGGGAACGGTTCGGCATCTTCCACCACTTCGAGTTCTACCCCGAGGAAGACCTGCTCGAGATTGCCGCACGCAGCGCCGGGCTTCTCGCCGTTGAGGCCGACGGCGAATCGCTCGCCGAGATCGCCCGCCGCAGCCGCGGCACGCCACGCATCTGTATCCGCCTCGTGCGCCGCGTCCGCGACTACGCCCAGGTCAGGGGCGACGGACGCATAACTCCCCCCATCACCGCCGAGGCACTCAAGATGGAAGCCGTCGATACCAGCGGCCTCGACGAACTCGACCGCAAGTTCCTCCGCGTCATCCTGGAGACGTACGGCGGCGGGCCGGCCGGCATCGAGACCATCGCCGCCACTCTCAACGAGGAAGTCGATACGCTCGTCGATATGGTGGAGCCGTACCTCTTGAAGATCGGCTACGTCGCCCGCACCCGCCAGGGCCGCACCGTCACGCCCAAGGCGTACGAGCACCTGGGCGTTAGCGGCACCACGACGTCCCGAGGCAAATCAAAGAAGAACCAGGCGACGAAAGCCGACCTGTTCGGCGAGGCACAGTAGCCGCGAACGCAAGTGAGCGGTCACGGCGCCGCTTACTAACGTGCGCGGCTAGCCATACTGCTTCCCGTACGGCCCGCGCCTATCGTCACTGCCGCCGGCCGAACGGCCGATACAGCGGGTCGCCTACAAAGCACATCTGCCACGAGATTTGAGCCTGCGACATGTAGGCCGCCTCGCCCCACGAGTACCCGCGAAGGAGCCGGTCGATGAGGATATCGACCCTCGGCGTGCCGGTCAGGAACGGCTCGTATACCGCCCCGGCCGTCACGCACGCCCCCGCCACCAGCAGCGGCCCGACCCAGTGGGCTTTGGCGTCGCGGATGTTGGCCCCGCTGAAACTCTGAAGATGATACGCGATGGCGCCCCGGTTGAACCGGAAGTCGCGTTTCGTCATCGGCCCGGCCGCGCTCTCGTTATACCAGCCGAGATAGACCGCGGGGTCGGGCATCGGATGGTTCAGCGGCAGCACTTCCGGCCGCTCATCGACCTCCGTTCGAAAGCCCACGCGCTCGAACATCCGGGCCGCATAGCGCAGGGCGTTGTCGCCGGCGGCGTAGTTCCCCTTCGTCAGGCCCCTGGTGTCGATATAGGCGCGCCCTTTGAGGCCGTTCGTCTCGGCCCAGATGGCATCGTCAACGAGGCGGCGGGCGATGGCCGACGTCGGCCCGTCCAGACGCGACACGAGGACCATCTCCGTGTCGAACGGCGGGCCGAACGGCACGGCGGCGCCGAAGTACGGGTTCGACAGGCCGCCAACGAGTTTGTGCTTCCGCCCCGGCAACAGCGCC
>CAYVAM010000289.1:0-3449 GCA_964449275.1 uncultured Anaerolineales bacterium | reverse complement strand
TCCCGGGCGACGACACGCGGTTCCGCGGCGGCTTCGGCGTCTACGACGCCCCCGAGCCCTGGGGACCGTGGACCACCGCGTACGTCACCGAGCGGTGGGACGTGGGGCCCGGCGAAACGGCCTCATTCCCCACGAAATGGATGAGCGACGACGGCCGCACCCTGTACCTGGTCTTCTCCGGCGACGACTCTTTCAGCGTCCGCAAGGTCACACTGACCCTTGCACCGTAGGGGCAAGGCATGCCCCGCCCGCGCGCCGTCGGGTGCCATGGCTGGCCGTGTTAGCCGGCGGACTTGTCCGCCGCGTTGCGCGGCCCACCGAAACAAGGAACGATGCTATGAAGATCTTGCTGGCCTTCCTGCTGATAATGGCGTCACGTGCAAGCACCTTCGCCCAAACCATCCCCATCCCGAACCCATCGTTCGAGAAGGGCGACGACTCGCCGTCGGCCTGGACGCTCTCGGGCGGCAAAGGCGAGTGGCTCTCGAAGGGCGCCGCCGACGGCGGCCGCGCCATTGCCGTCACCGGCACGGGAAGCGACTCGAACTTCTGGCGATCCGGAGCGCTGCCCATGAAGCCGGGCGCCGTCTACCAGTTGCGCTTCAAGGCCCGCCGCGACGGCGTCGGCGGAGGCACGCCCGTCACCGGCCCGTCTTTCTGCAACCGCGACCTCGGCAAGATCCCCGACGAGTGGACCGAATACGAATCCGTCTTCGCCACGCCGCGCGACCTGGCCCCCGCACAATCCTGGATCAAGTTCGGCCAGTGGCAACTCAAGGGGTCGGTCGCCTATGACGGTGTGGACCTCGTCCGCGCCATGCCCGTCTACGCTCGCGAAGGCGACCTGGCCCTCGGCGAAGGCGAGATCGTAAGCGGCAACGAGTATCTCTTCCAGGCGCCCTTCCGCAGCGCCTCGCGCAACCACAGCCGCCCGCTCGCCGCGTACACCTGCGGCTTCAACTCCGACCGGTGGACCCTCTCCAGCGGCGGCCAAGTCGTCTATCGTCACAGCATCGCCGGATGCAGGCAGACCGCCGCCGAGGTCGGCGTCTCGGTCACGTGGTATGCCGCGGGGGAACTCGTCGCCCAAGTCTCCCGCGACGGGAAGGCGTGGCGAGAGGTCGGCGTCATCGGCAAGCAGGCCGGCGGATCCTTCCCCGTGCCGAAGGACCTGCTCCCCGCCGACGAGGTGTGGGTCCGCCTGACCGCCCGTCCCGGCGGCGAGAAGAAGACGGGCGGCGCCTCGCTCCAGGTCGGCTCCTACAGTTACCGCGCCGCGCACGATGGAGAGCCGGGCACGCTCGTCGGCAAGACGCATTTCGTCGCCGTCTCTCAGGCCGACCCGCGGTTGCGAGTCGAAATCGACTCGCTCGGCGATGGTCTGCCCGGTGGCGACAACCGCGTCGTCGGCCGTGTCGTCAACACGACGCGCGAGTCCATCGCCGTGCTGCCGATGGTCACGGTTGACCGCAAGCCGCCGCCCGCCTCCCAGTTCGTATCGCTTCAGCCCGGCGAGAACCGCATCGACGCTCGCTACGTGGTTCCCGGTCCCGGCACGCATACGCTGACAATCAGTTGCTTCGCGCCGGAGTCGTCGGGCAAAGGCTTTCTCGGCGAGGTGACGCTGCACGTGGCCGATCTGCACGAGACCTCCTCCGGCCGGCGGCTGCCGGGCTCGACGGACGAAGTCGGCCTGTGGTGGGCGTCTTCCGGATGGAAGATCAGCCGCACGCGGCCGGCGCCGAAGATTGAAGGCAAGGCTGTCGCCATCCGTGCGGCCGGCAACGAGGCCGAGGCGGTGCAGGTTGTCGTCCGGCCGAGACGGGCGATCAAAGGGCTTACGGCGAAGGCCGGAGCGCTGAAAGGCCCCGCCGGCGCAGTCATTCCCGCCGACGCCATCGACATCCTCAAGGTCCGCTACGTGATGGTCACGCGCCCGACCGACTCGACCGGCTGCGTGGCGCCGTGGCCCGATCCCCTGCCGCCGCTGAAAGGGCCGATTGACCTCGAAGCGGGCAAGAACCAGCCGTTCTGGGTTCGCGTGACGGTGCCGAAGGACGCAAAGGCGGGGACGTACAAGGGCACGATTCATCTTGCGGGCGAGAACTACGCTGCCGACGTGCCGCTTGAGGTCGAGGTCTTCGACTTTGCGCTGCCCGACCGGATGACCTGCCGGACGGCCTTCGGCTTCTCGCTCGGCAACGTCTGGCGGTACCAGAAGGTCACGAAGCCCGACGACCGCCGCGCGGTCCTCGAAAAATACTGGGCCAACTTCGCCGCCCATCACATCTCGCCGTACGATCCCGCGCCGCTCGACCGCATCAAAGTCACGTGGCCGAAAGGCACGAACGGCAAGCACACGCTCGTCCCCCAGTTCGACTGGACCGCCTGGGATGCTGCCATGACCCGCGCCATCGACCGGTACGGCTTCAACTCCTTCCGCCTGAGCATCCCCGGGATGGGTGGCGGCACGTTCCACGCCCGCCGCGAACCCAGCCTGCTCGGCTTCACCGAGGAGAGCCCCGAGTACAAGACGGCCTTCACCAACTACTGCCGCGCGCTTGAGGCGCACCTCAAGGAGAAAGGCTGGCTCGATGAGGCTTTCATCTACTGGTTCGACGAACCGGCCCCGCGCGATTACGAGTTCGTCACGAACGGCTTTCGGAAACTGAAAGCGGCCTGCCCGGCCATCACGCGGATGCTGACGGAGCAGCCGGAACCGGCGCTTGCCGGCGGGCCGAACCTCTGGTGCCCCGTCTCGCCGAACTACAACCACGAGCGGGCCGAGGAGCGGCGCGCTCGCGGCGAGCGGTTCTGGTGGTACGTCTGCTGCGGTCCCAAGGCGCCGTACTGCACGCTCTTCATCGACCATCCCGCGACCGAACTCCGCGTCTGGCTCTGGCAGACGTGGCAGAGGAAGATCAACGGCATCCTCGTCTGGCAGACCAACTACTGGACCAGTACCGCCGCCTACCCCGACGCCAATCGTCCGCAGAACCCGTACGAGGACCCCATGGGATGGACCTCCGGCTACTCGACGCCGAAGGGTGTGAAGCGTCCGTGGGGCAACGGCGACGGCCGCTTCATCTACCCGCCCGAGGCAGCCGCCGACGCGCATCCCGCGAAGCCCGTCCTCGACGGGCCGGTGGACAGCATCCGCTGGGAGATGCTCCGCGACGGGGTTGAGGACTACGAGTACCTTGCCATCCTGCGGCGCCTGTTGAAGGAGAAGGGCGGTCGCCTCGATGCGAAGAAGCGTGCCGAGGTCGCCGCGCTGCTTGACGTTCCGGAGGACATCACCACCGACATGACCACGTTCACCAGGGATCCCGCCGCCATCGAACGCCGCCGGCTTGCCGTGGCGCGGGCCATCGAGATGTTGAGGAGGTTCTAATACTCTGTCGCTGCTGATTTGCGGGGTGCCACTGGCGGCTTGTCCGCCAGTGTGT
>CAYVAM010000288.1:0-3504 GCA_964449275.1 uncultured Anaerolineales bacterium | reverse complement strand
CCCGGCGCCGGTCGTCCCACTCGCTCGACTATTGCCACGCCTACGTCCTGATATGGACCTCCCCTGTAGACCAGTACGCACGACGAGCAGGAATCTTAATCGCTGTTCCTCAAAAGACTTGCAGAGTGCCGGACGGTATGGCACCAACCCCCTGCAAATGACGCCACTTCGCCGCCGCCGCGGCTGCACGGGCATGGCTGACCGTCGCCCTGGGGCGCGTCCGGAGGTGGGGCCGACGTCTGCTCAAGCTCGCCGGCCGATCCAGGTTTTCTGCGGATTCTGATTAAGAGATGGGCCCCTCGTGCGTAATAGGTAGTGGAGTGAGCTGATAGGATCAGATTGGCAAACAGATAGGATCAGATCGGCAAGCACATAGGATCTGTTTGACGAAGAGATAGGATCAGATCATCGCGAGGCAGGGCTTATGAGCACCCAGTACTTCCTTCAGGGCAATCCGCTCAAGGCGGGATCGCACCGCGCGATCCTGCTTCGCGGCCGCAAGATCGCGTTTGAGGCCTTCCTGGACCACTGCGAGACGGCCTCGACCGTCGGGCGGGCCGACGCCCTGGCGGTGGTGGAGATGATGGTGGGGTGGATCGAGCAGCGGGCCGCCGAGGGCCGGGAGGTCGATTTCGGCCCGCTGGGCCAGACCCGCCTCGGCATGGCCGGCGTGTTCGAGCCGGGCGAGGAGTCGATCCGGCCCGACGAGTGGCGGCTGACCATCGGCTGGCAGGTCGCCCGGCGGTGGCAGGCCCGGGACGATCAGCGGGCCAAGAAGGCCGGGCTCGAACGCCGCCCCCGGCCGAACCGCGGACCGAACGTCGTGCAGGTCACCGACCTGATGACCGGCGCCGCCGACGCCTACACACCCGGCGGCCTGCTGGAGCTGCGCGGCGCGCGGCTGAAGTTCGACGCCGCCCAAAGCGACGAGGGCGTCTTTTTCACTCCCGAGGCCGGCGGCGCCGAAGTGCGGGCCGACAACTACCTGGAGGTGTTCCCCAAGAAGGTCCTGGCCGTGGTCCCCGCCGCATTAACCGGCCCGCAGCGCCTCACCATCCGCCGCCGGCCGCGCCCGACCCAGCCGGAGCCGACGCAGTTCACGTACGACACGGTCCTGGCGCCGGCGTAGGCGCGCGGCGATTCATGCTGGGCCGCGGCGAGCTTCACCAGCTTGGACGGTGGAAAGGACGTTCGTCGGATGGTACGATAGCAGAGCACCTGCGGGAATGCTGGGCTGCGCGGCGACACGGCGAGTGCGACGATTGGGGCGTAGTGATGGGCGTGTTCGATACGTTCTCGAAGCGGCTCAAGAAGCGGCAGCGTGCCGGCAAGGCCGACGTCTTTCAGTACGATGACTTGCCGACGGAGTTCCGCGTACAGGTCGTTCATATCCTGGTCGACGCGATCGGATACTGGCGCCGCCCGCAACGAGGGGACTCGGCACCCGTACCCAACCGGTGGTGGGATCATATCCATTCGCAGATGACACGCGAGTTTGGGGTGTTCAGACTCTCAGAACACGGAGTGAATCCCTCCGACGAGTGCCAGTACTTCATCCAAGAAGCTGAGACGCTTGCGGTGCTCGATCTAATCGAGTTCGCGTTCCGCGTGGTCAACGGCCCGATCCGCCGCTTCGGCGATCAACGCCCGTACCGACAGGACGATTCGCCCACTCAAACGCCGGACGACGCGATCGAGGAGCTGAACCAACGATTCCTGGAGCACCAGATCGGATACGCCTTCGTCGACGGCCAGCTCATCCGCAAGGACTCGCAGTTCCTCCACGCAGAAGCGGTGCGGCCGGCGCTCGCCCTGCTCTCCGGGGCGAAATTCCGCGGCCCGTCGGACGAGTTCCTGCGGGGGCACGAGCACTACCGACATGGCCGGCACAAGGAAGCCGTTCAGGAAGCCCTCAAGGCCTTCGAGAGCACGATGAAGGCGATCTGCGACGCGCGAGGCTGGCGTTACAAGCCGACAGACACAGCCAAACCGCTGATCGACGTGCTGCTCAAGAACGACCTGATTCCGCCGTTCTTGCAAGCGCACCTCGCCGCGTTCGCCACGGTTCTGGAGTCGGGACTGCCGACGGTTCGAAACAAGCTCGCCGGCCACGGACAAGGGGGCACACCCATTGACGTGCCGGGTTACTTCGTGGCGTACGCCCTGCACCTCGCCGCGACCAACATCGTGATGCTCGTAGAGGCGCACAATGCGAAACGGTGACAAACCGTTGCCAGACCGTCGCTATGTACTCGACGCAACGCACCGCCGTCTGGGCCACGTAGGGTGCGTCCCTTGACGCGCCATTCGGATGTCACGCCGGGACTCGGGCGGCCGCGACGCATCTGGCACGCTTAGAACGCCTCGGATAGACTGACGCCATGGCACGCAAACGCACGTCGAGCAAACGTCCTGCACGGAAGGCGACCGCTGGCAAAGCTGCGGCGGCGAAGGCCGTTCGGGGCGAAGCTGAGGCCGCTCCCGCACCGCGGCGTGGGCGGGCGTCGGCGCTGGTGGATACGCGGGTCGTGTACTGCGGCGACTGTCTCGACCAGCTTCGCAAGCTGCCGGACGGCTGCGTGGACCTGATCTACATCGACCCGCCGTTCAACAGCAACCGCAACTACGAGGTCTTCTGGGGCGAGACGAAGGAGACGCGAGCGTTCGAGGACCGCCACGCCTCCACGCAGGCATACATCGAGTACATGCGGCCGCGCTGCGTCGAGCTGGCTCGCGTGCTCAAGAAGACCGGTAGCTTCTACTACCATTGCGACTGGCACGCCAACGCTTACGTCCGTGTGATGCTCGATCAGCTCTTCGGTGAGAACTTCTTTCAGAACGAGATAGTGTGGAAGCGTACGAGCGCACACAGTAGCGCCGTGCGCTATGGGCCGGTGCATGACACGATCTTCTTTTACAGCGGCTCGAACAAGTACACGTGGAACCGGAGCTATCAGCCTTACGACGCGGAATACCTTGACAACTTCTTCGAGATGACAGACGCCGACGGTCGCCGGTGGAAGCGAATGGACTTGACCGGCGACGGCGTGCGTAACGGAGAAAGCGGCGAGACATGGCGGGGGATCGATGTCACCTCAAAGGGCCGTCACTGGGCGATACCGCGCGCTGCCGTGGAGCTATACAAGCTCAAGTCCGAAGGCACGCTTGCTCGCCTCGACGAGCTTGATAAGCTGGGCGCTATTCACTGGCCAGAGAAGTCCGAAGGGGTGCCGCGACTCAAGCAGTACGCGGACCAGATGCCAGGGGTGCCGCTTCAGACAGTCTGGACCGACATCCGGCCAATCCACAATCTCTCGCAAGAACGCCTCGGGTACCCGACGCAGAAGCCCCTGACGCTGCTCGAACGCATCATCAACGCCAGCAGCAAGCCCAACGACATCGTCCTCGACGCGTTCTGCGGCTGCGGCACGGCACTCGTCGCCGCCGAGAACCTCGGCCGCCAGTGGATCGGCATCGACATCAGCCCCACCGCCTGCCGCGTCA
>CAYVAM010000287.1:0-3523 GCA_964449275.1 uncultured Anaerolineales bacterium | reverse complement strand
GTGCATCCCCGCCTCGATCAGCATCTCATCATGTCGGCCTTCGGGGGCATTCTGCCCCCACAATCTCCTCCATCTCCTTGCCGCCCGTCTGCGCGATGTCGCGGTGGAGGGCATCCACCTGCTGCTGGAGTGCAGCAACCTTCTTGCCCTCTTCCTGGCGGAGCCGGCCTCGCGAGGCCAGATACTTCTGGGCCTTTCGCACCACGGCCTTCTGCTCCTGGGCCTCCTCGCCGCGCGCCTCGAGTTGCCCGGCCAGATTGACGGCGACCTGGTAGGCCGCTTCGGCCTTGTCCTCGTCTCCCCGCCGCACGGCCAAGTCGGCCTGCGTGAGCAGGCGTTTCTGCCGCTCGCGGATAGCGATGTTGCCCCACTGTTGGGCCTTCTGGACGGCCTTGGCTGTGGCGCGCAGACCGCGCTGCTCCTTCTCGCCCTTCCTCTCCTTGCCGAGCGCGATGGCGACGTTGCCGAGATACTGCCTGGCCTTGTTGGCCTCCAGGGACTTCGGTGCGACGTCGATAACGCCTTTGAACAGTTCGGCGGCCTTGGCGTAGTTCTTTCCGCGGTAGGAATCGACGCCCGCGCGAAAGAGGTTCTTGCCCTGCAGCGTCTGCTGTCCGCGCTGGAGGCGGAGGTCCTCGTCGCGGCTCATAAGGCGAACGGCGTTGTACTTGGCCTCATCCTTCATGGCAAACAGGCTGCCAAGGGTCCGGACCCGGCCGGGCTTCCCCGGCCGGGGCGGCGCCTCGGCTTCATCGGGCGCCTTCGCAAGATGTCCGCGACCGTACTCGAACTCGAGTTCCGCCGTCTCGCTGGACCAGGCATCGGTCCGCCGGAGCACGCCGTGCCACTCGCCCACCTTCATCCCGTCCGGCAGCATCAGCGCGCACCGCGCATAGGCCACCGGCAGATCGGCCCGAGGCAGCGGCAGGAGGAACCTGCCCTTGCGCGACAGCCCCTCGGCCCGCATCACGTAGACCAGTTCGACCGGAAAACTCACCAGCCCCGCCGTCGTCAGGACGCTCTTTTCGAGGGGCACGTACACCGTGCGGCCGGGCCCGCGGGCGACACTTTTCTGCACCTCCGACACGCGGGCGACCACCAGTTCCGCTTCCGGCGGCAGGGCCACCACCATGTACTGTTGGGCCCGGTTGCGGACCTCGTAAATCACCTTCACCATCACCCGGCCGTCCGGACGGTAGAGCACGGTGTAGAGGGCGCTGTCGATAAGCGTCTCGCGGACGGTGAACTCCGACATGCTCACCAGGTCGACCCGCGCCTCCCACGGCCCCGTCAGGTGGTAGGCGTACACGGGCGCCGCCGCCAGGAGGCCGCGCGTCTGGTCCGGCAGATCGTGAAGCGCCATCGCCGCAAGCCCGGGCGAGTCCATCTCCAGCAGGACCGCCCCGGCGCCGCCCGCGATGGCCAGCGTTCCCCCGCGGTGACTCGAACCCGCGACGCCGAACGCCGGCAGCGCCATGCGCCCCGTCGCGGGGCGCGGCGACTCGAACTCGATACTCAGGCGCGACCGCTGCCTTATGGCGCCACGCAGAAACACGCGGGCCGATACGCCGGCCGTCCGGACCTCGCGGACATCGGGACCGCTGATGCGGACGCGGTCGGCGCCGGGCGGCAGGTTGACCGTCAGTTCCGACGTTTCGCCGCCCCACAGACGCAGGTTCAGGATCGCCCGAACCTGGTGGACGCCGTCGGCCACCGTCCAGCCGACGTGCGCTTCGGTGGCGATCTGAGCCGCCCGATGCACGGGCGGCCGGGGCGGCTGCCATCGCACCTCCAGGCGATCTCCCGCGCCGAGGCCCACCGTCCCGTGCGTGCCGGCGTCGGTTCCCTTGACCGACAACGGCGCCCGCGAGAACCTTACGTCCCAGGCGGCATCGGAATCGACGGCGCCGCTCGTCCAGCCGGCAGGCGGCGTGCCGAACTCGATTCGGCGAACGTCGGCCGCCCTTTTCGGTTTCACCGTTGTGGTCGCCACGATGCGGTAACGGCCGGGTTCCGGAGCGTCGAAATGGAACCAGCCGTCGTCGGCGCGGCGGAGTTCGGTCTTGCGCCCGTCAACCGTCACGTCGCGCCACGCGAGGTCGGCCGGTAGAAGCCGCACCGACGTGCGGCCCTTGCCCGGCAGGCGGACCACGTTGAAGGCAGCGGTGACTTCGGCTTCCTTCTCGCCGATGCCAAGGCCATAGGCCGCCCGCTCGACCCACGCGACGACGGGCGGCTGCGGCGGTGTCGGGCCCTCAGCCAGTTCGCGGACGTACTGCTCGTACAGAGAAATGGGGATCTCGACCTCCGTACCGGGCCACTCAGGGACGCGGCGGAGGATCTCGCTCGCCAGGTCGCTGCGCAGACCGGCCACGGCGGCCGGCGCCGCCGCGCACAGGGCGAGCAATACGAGCAGAAAAGCGTTCCGACTCACGTGCATTCCGTTAGGTTGGCCTGGACCCTGGGTGTAACTGCCGTACGATTATCCTATCAGACCGCCGCCGCAACGAAAAGTTCCAGAAAAAACCCCCGCGACGGCGTATACTCGGCCGGAGGGAACCGTGGGAGGCACATCATGCCGGTTTTCGACGTAACCGTGCCGATGCATGCCGAGATGCCGCTCTGGCCCGGCGACCCGCCGTTCGAGTTGGAGTTCGTCCGCACCCTCGCCGAAAGCGGCGTGACGAACAACTCGCGGATGGCCTTCAGCAGCCACACGGGGACGCACATCGACGCACCGCTGCATTTCATCGACGGCGGGGCCACCGTGGACGAAATCCCGCCGGACGCCCTCGTGGGGCCGTGCGTGCTGGAGGACGTGGGCGACGTGGACCTGATTACCCGCCGCGTTTTGGAGAACCTCGACCTGGCCGGCCGCGACCGGATCCTCTTTCGGACCAGGAACTCGGCCTGGATCACCGAGCGGTTCGACGAGGGATTTGTCGCGTTTTCGGCCGATGCGGCGGCGTATCTGGCCCAGTTGGGGCCGATCCTCATCGGCATCGACGCCCCGTCGCTGGACCCGCGCGGGACGCCGGGGCACCCCGCCCACATGGCAATCCTGGGCAGCGGCACCATCAAGTGTGCCATCGAGTGGTTGGCCCTGGAGGGCCTGGAAACGGGCGAATACGGCCTGTTCTGCGGCCCGCTGCGGGCCGTCGGGGCCGAAG
This sequence comes from uncultured Anaerolineales bacterium, assembly GCA_964449275.1. Classification (GTDB taxonomy): domain Bacteria; phylum Planctomycetota; class Phycisphaerae; order FEN-1346; family FEN-1346; genus JAUVZF01. Next base: position 353 of record CAYVAM010000287.1, on the reverse strand, counting down.
GGACCCCTTGCCGCGTGTTCCTCGTGCGGCCGTGAGCCCCGGCACGGACACGCATTCCATGGGTTCTGCCCTCGAAAGTCCCGCGCCGGACGCCAGGGCTCTGTCCCACGTGAAACGGTGGGTGCCACTGGCGGCTTGTCCGCCAGTGCCTGGCCGATTTCGCCCCACACGGTCGGGGAGGAGCGGCCACGAACGGACTCCCTGGCTTCGGTTTCACCGTGCCGCGTTGCGGCCTCGCCGCGCCGCGTCTCACTTTTGGCGGCTTCGCGTGGGCAAGTCTTGCCCAAACATGCCGCCGGCCATCTGTCACCCTGAGCGAGTCCCGATGCCTCGGGACGAGTCGAACGGGTCTC
>CAYVAM010000286.1:0-3595 GCA_964449275.1 uncultured Anaerolineales bacterium | reverse complement strand
ACACGTTCAGGAACGTACCGCCGAAGGCCCGCGATGGCAACGCAAAAACGCAGGCGTGTCGCAGCCACCGTTGACGCCCAGGGCCGGAGAGAGTACCTTGCCCGGTGGGCTTCCTGCCCCCGGCCTGGTTGGACTCTGGGAGGATCTTGAATGGGTGCGGCTGGGTGGCGAAGGCGCCAGGATGCTGCGCGGCAAGCGCCCCATCACGGCCGGCATCCCCATCAAGCCGTGACCGGCACAGGCCCTCACCGGGGCGACCGGAAAGCCGCACGCCGAACGCGGAACCGGCAGCCCGAGACGGGGTTCAGCATTCCAGGAGCCCTCGGTTGGCGTCGCGTCCGCGCGACGGCCGGGTCGGCTCGCCTGCCGAAGGAGGCCGCGCATGTCCTCGCCCGGAATCGGTGTGCTCGCGCTGGTGGCAACGGGAATCCTCGCCGCGGCCCCGGGCCTCACGACCGCCGCCCGGCCCGGCGCGGCGCCCGACCCGCCCACGGCGTTTGTCCGGCAGGTCAAGGTCACGGCCGACGGGGCGCCGGACTGCTCGACCCTCAAGACCATCGTCGAGATGGTTACGCGGGGCTGCAAGACCAACGACGAGAAGGCCATCGCGATCTACAACTTCATGCGACTGGCCTGCTACCACCGTGCCTACCCGAACGAGCCCGGCGGCATCAGTGCCCTGAAACTGATTAACGTTTACGGCTGGAGCCTGTGCGGGGGCCTGCACACGGTCGAGGCCGCCCTGTGGCGCGAGGCCGGGTGGCCCTGGCGCTACGTCGGCTGGTCCAGCCCCGGTCATACCACCGTCGAGGTCCAGTACGACGGCCAGTGGCATTATCTCGACACGTTCCTGAAACTCTACCTCTGGAAGCGCGACCCCAACGCCCCGAACGGGCGCACCATCGCCGGCGAGGACGACATCAAGGCCAACCCCGCGCTGGTCACCGACGGCCTCGTTTACGACGAGTCCCGCAGGGTCTGGTACCACAAGGGCAACGCCTTCGAGGTCATCGCTGGCAAGGCGAACTGGACCGCGCCGGCCTTTCTGGTTTGCGGCGACGACCCGCCGGGCGTCATCCAGGGCGTCAACCACAAGAACGTCGCGGGCAGCCCGACCGGCTGGGGCGGCATCAAGTTCGACGACCCGACCTACTCGACCGACGTCAATCTCGGCCCCGGCTACAGCCTCACCCTCGCCTGGACGGCCGTCGAAGGGGCCCACTGGTTCAGCGGCCGCAAGACGGTGCCGCGGCACACCTGCGGCGACAAGGACTACCGCAACTCGCCGGAGATCGGGCCGATCCTTGAACCCTACGCCAAGAGCGGCGGGGCGGTCCGCTCGTTTGCCAGCGGCACGCTCCGCTTCGCGCCGGACTTCGCCGATCCGGGGTGCCTCGAGGCGCTGGCGGCGCGCGAGAACGTGAGGGCCCAGGGCGGCCGGCTCCTGCCCGCCCGGGCCGGCAAACCGGCGTCGGTGACCGTCCTGCTGGCCTCGCCCTACGTCATGTCGCGGGCCTCGGGCGCCGCCGAAGGGGCCGACAAGGCCGAGGTCTCCGTTGACGGCGGCAAGACGTGGAACGCGATTGACCTCGGGGACTTCTCGGAGACCGTCGGCGGCCGCTACCACGCCCTCGTGCGGATGACGTTTTCGCGGCCGCTCTCGGCCTTGCACCTGGAGGCGGTCGTTCAGCACAACCGCTGCGCGCTGCCCTACCTGGCGCCCGGGAGAAACACGATCGCCGTGTCGGTGGCCGACCCGAAGGCGTTGGGGGACCGGCGGCTGGTCGTGACCTGCGCGTACCGCCCGGGCAGCCGCGCGGTCTCGTACGAGACGATCTGCGACCGCGGCGCCGAGATCGCGCGGGCCCACTATGCCCAGTGGTCCGAGACGCCCGTCGCCGTGCAGAAGGTCTTCACGGCGAAGGACCTGCCGGCCACGTTCACGATCGACGTGCCGACGCCGAAGGGTAAGCAACCGGTTTACCCGCAGATGCTGCTGCTTCGGCGCGAGGTGCTGCCGGCCGGCGCCAAGCCGCTGCCGCTGCCCGCGGAAGCGGTTGAGCCCACCACGGGGCCCGACGACGAACTCAAAGTCCTGCCGAACCCGTTCCACACGGGCTTTGCCCTGCCGCCCAGGAAGGTCGTGCGGCAAACGACGCGGCGCAGGATTCCCCTGCGGCTCGGCCACGTCGTCTCGATGAAGGGAGAGGCCTTCCGGAGCCACTTCCTCAAGTGGCTCAAGGACTCCAGCGACGCCTGGGTGCTCCTGGTGGGAGGCGACCTCAAAGACCTTCCCGCGCCGGGCGACATCGCCGCGGCACAACTGGTGCTGGCGGTGGCACGCGGTCACGAGAAAGCCCCCACCAAGGTGGCGGCCGTCGTGTTGGCGGCACCGTTCGAGGCCGGCAAGCCCTACGACTTCAGGAACCTCGGCGAGATGCTCGGCACGGCGGTTGTCCCCGCGTCGCCCGAGGGGAAGGACTTCGAGCCCGCGAAGGGCGTGCGGCTCGACGTGACCCGGGCCATCAAGAAGGTGGCCGCAGGCGAACTGACGTGCCACGGCTTCGCCGTCCGGACGGTCCCCGATCGCGGCGTGGACGACGGCTGGACCGTGCGGATCGACGTGCCGAACGACCTCGAGCCGGTCCTGGAACTCGACGTGTACCGCGACGCGAAGTGATGGTCGGATGGGGCGGCCTTTCGCCGTCGTCGTTCGGTCACGAGCCCGGCCTCAGCCCGCCACGCGCCGGATCTTCGCCGGGTCCACGACCTGCTCGGGCGGCACGCCGGCACGGCCGAGGGGCGTGGCACGGAGCGTGCCCTCGCTCTGGCCGCCCAGGTCGCACAGGACCCACTCGAGCCGCGCCGCCCGGCGCGCGTCGATCGTGATGCGCCCCGGCGGGTCGAGCGCGGTCGCCTCGGCTCCCTTGATGACGCGCAGGTCGTCCTGGCCGGCGCGCTCCTTCTCGGTCTCCGCCAGGTACGGCGTGAACTCGTCCTCGGAGTGGTGGATCTTGCTGCCCGGCGTGTGGTGGTCGGTAATGGCGACGGGTTCACTGACGCCCGGCTGGAGGAAGTGCTTCAGCGTGCCGCTGCCTCACCCGCCGAGGCCGATGAACCCCATCCCGATCCGTTCGTCTGAGGCCCACGGCGCCCGCCGAGGATCCGTCGAGCCACGATGCCAGGCCCGCCGCCCGTGCCGAACAGCGATCAGTCATCCCTCGCCACACGGACCGGCACGGCCAGTTCGCCGACCACCGCCCCGTCCGAGAGAATCTGCACGTAGACCCGGGCTTCCCGCGCAGGCGTCGAAGGCGGTGCCTGGACCGTCACGTCCACACGGTCCTCGCCGGCCTGCTTGGGCGATGCCTGCCACAGTGGCGGACAGCGGGTCTGGACCGATAGGGCAGCCAGGGCTTTGCCCATGAGTGAGAGAGACGAGGTGCCGCCGGGGCCGATCGCGGCTGGAGCGGCGGCCAGCGACGCCGCGGGGGCGCCAAGAGCCTTGGCAAGCGCCGTCTCCCTACCACGGTAGAACACCAGGATCGGGTCTTCGGAAACCGTGACCGAGACGCCGCCCGCCATGCTCCGCAGG
>CAYVAM010000285.1:0-3757 GCA_964449275.1 uncultured Anaerolineales bacterium | reverse complement strand
GACGGCATCATGGACCTCAAGAGCCGCGAGATCTACGAGGCCCCCGCCGCCCACGTCATCCTGCGGCTGCACCGCGATCTCGAACAGTTCTGCCTGACGAAGGACGAACTCGAGTTCAAGGCCATCGTGGACCGCAAGTGGGCGTACCTGGTGTACCACGGCATGTGGTTCCATCCCCTGAAACGCGAACTCGACGCGTTTTGCCTGGCGGCGTCGCGGTTCGCCAACGGCACGTACAAGGTCGGCCTGTACAAGGGCAACATCGAGATAACCAAGCGTGAGAGCCCGTCGAGCCTGTTCTCGCCCGAGATCCGCTCCATCAAGTCGAGCGGTTTCTCGCAGCAGATGGCCAAGGACGCCGCCACGATCCGCGGTCTGCCGTTCCAGATCCTCGCCCGTCGCGGCGGCATCGAATAGCCCCGGCGCTGACGGTTGCAGCGCCGCCGGTTTGAGGGTATCGTGTGCGGGGTCGGTTTCGGCCCTGCACACGTTCTTTTCGCGGGGCGCCATGTTAGCCGCCGGGCTTGCCCGGCGCGCCGAGGAGATCGCCATCATGGGCAAACTCTGGCATAAGGGCTACTCCATCGAGCCGGAGATCGAGCGGTTCACCGTCGGCGAGGACCATCTGTTGGACCGCGCCCTGGTCCGCGCCGACTGTCTGGGCTCGGCCGCCCATGCGACGATGCTCGCCAAGGTTGGCATCCTGAAGGCGACCGAGCGCGACCGGCTCATCAAGGGCCTCAAGGCGATCCTCAAGGACTTTGCCGCCGGCAAGTTCGCCATCCGCCCCGAGCAGGAAGACGTCCACACGGCGGTCGAGGAGTACCTCACGAAGAAACTCGGCGCCCTCGGCAAGAAACTCCACACCGGCCGCAGCCGCAACGACCAGGTCCTCCTGGACCTCCGCCTCTGGGGCAAGGAGCGGCTGCACCTGGTGGCCGAGCGCGTCATCGCGCTGGTGCGGGCGCTCGCGGCGTTCGCCAAAGCGCACGAGTTCGTCCCGATGCCCGGCCGCACGCACATGCAGATCGCCATGCCGTCGAGCCTGGGCCTGTGGGCCGGGGCGTGGGCCGAATCGCTGCTCGACGACCTCACGCTCGTCAAGGCCGCCCACACGCTCTCGGACCAGTCGCCGCTCGGTTCCGGCGCCGCCTACGGGTCGGCCCTGCCGCTCGACCGCAAGATGGTGGCCGACCTGCTGGGCTTCGCGAAGGTCCAGAACAACGTCCTGTACTGCGCGAACTCGCGCGGCAAGGCGGAACTGGCGACCCTTCAAGCGTGCGCCCAGGTCATGGTGGACCTGTCGCGCCTGGCGACGGACCTGGCGATCGGCTCGACGCCCGAGTTCGGCTACTTCCGCATCCCGAAGGAGTTGTGCACCGGCTCGTCGATGATGCCGCAAAAGCGCAACCCGTGCGGCCTGGAACTCGTCCGCGCGAAGGCCGCCGCAGTCCTCGGCGCCGAGGGGCAGATCGCCGGCGTCCTGCGGGCGCTGCCGTCGGGCTACAACCGCGACGTCCAGGAGACCAAGGGCCCGTTCATGCGGGGCGTTGAGGCGACCGCCGGGTCGCTCTCCGTCATGCGCCTCACGTTCGAGAAACTGGAGGTCGTCGAAGCGAACCTGCGCAAAGGTTTTCCGCCGGAGATCTACGCCACCGACCGCGCCCTCGAACTCGTGGCCGACGGTGTACCGTTCCGCGACGCCTACCGCCACGTCGGTACGCACCTTGAAGAACTCTCCGACCGCGATCCCGTCAGGAACCTCAAGTCGAAGAAACTGGTGGGCGGGCCGGGCAAACTCGGCCTCCCGCAACTGACGAAGCGCGCCGCCGCCGCCGAGAAGTGGCTGCGGGGCGTCCGCGAACCGTTTGCCAGGGCACTCGCGAAGTTGATCGGGTAATGCGCAAGCGATCCGCAACCGCAATCTGCCGCGCTCGCGCGGAGAGGTCAATCGCCCCTGACGAGGCTCCTGCGGGTTTGTGGTGCCCTCCGGAACCACGGGTTTACACCCGTGGCTACTGGCATCCGCCCCTGCGGGGCTATGCGTTTATGCCGACGTCATGCGTCCCAAAGGGACGCCTGCGAGTAGCCACGCGCGCGAGCCCGTGGTTCCGGTAGCGACGCATTCAAATGAATAGAGCCCCGTCAGGGGCGACTGAGTCGCCCTCAAACCAAGGGGGGAACCATGGGCCACACCTACTCCCGCCTTCTCGTCCACACCGTCTTCAGCACGAAGGAGCGTCGGCCGACAATTCACGACACGTTCCGGCAGCGCCTGTACGACTACCTTGGCGGCATCGCACGCAACGAGTTTGGCCGCAGCCTCGTCGTCGGCGGGACGGCCGACCACATCCATGGTCTGCTCTCGTTCAACACCGCCGTGTCCGTTGCCGAAGCGATGCGCAAATGGAAGAGCCTCTCCAGCCGCTGGGTCCACGAGACGTTCCCGGACGCTGCGGCGTTCGCGTGGCAGGAAGGCTACGGGGCGTTCAGCGTCAGTCCGTCGAACGCCGAGACGGTCATCCGATACATCAAGGCACAGGAGGAGCATCACAGACGGTTGACGTTCCAGGAGGAGTTCGTCGCGCTTCTGGAGCGGCACGGCGTGGAGTACGACCCGGAGCGGATTTGGGATTGACGGCGCGCTTCGCCCTGCGGCACGGCGTCAATCGCCCCTCCGGGGCTCCGGATTGGGGGCGCGGCCTCCCGTCCCCACGGGCTCGCGTCCGTGGCTACTCGCATTTGCCCCTTCGGGGCTGATCGGCGAGCCGGCCGATGCGAATCGCCCGCCGCCGCCGCTCGGCTACCAGGCCGCCGGGCAGGTCTACCGGCCCGGCAACCGTTTTTGAGAGCAGCGCGGCCACGACCTCCCGCGTTCTGTCGGCCGACATGTGTTTGAGGCCGCCGCCGAGGCGCTCGACGGCACGGCGGATGACGGCGCCTTGAAGCCACGGGCGAAGCGGCTCGAAGTCGTCGGCGTCGATGAGGATGGAGCGCGGTGGGTCTCCTGACCCACCGCGCGGATGGAGGGTATCGGACGCGGCGGGTCGGGAGACCCGCCGCGCGGACCCGGTCGCCGGCACCTCGCGCACGATCTGGCCCCACACCTCATCGATCACGTCGCCCAATACCTCGCTTGCCGCCTCGGCCTGGTCGGCCAGGCGCAGCAGGGCCTCGTCCACTTTCGGGTTGAATCCCTCGCGCAGCGCCGGCAGCAGGTCGTGCCGCAGCCGGTTGCGGGTGTGTGCGTCGCTGGTGTTCGTTTCGTCCTCGCGCCAGTTCTGGCCCGTCGCGTCGAGGAACGCGAGCACATCCGTCCGTGACACGTCGATCAGCGGCCGGACGATCTCGACGCCCCCGGCTTGCCCGAGGGTTGCGCGCGGTCCGAGGGCGGCCAGGCCCTCGATGCCCGTGCCTCGCAGGATGTGGAACAGGACGGTCTCGACACGGTCGCTTGCGTGATGGGCCAGGGCGACCTTCTTGGCGTCCCGCCGCTGCGCGACGTCGGCCAGAAATGCCCGGCGTGTGTTCCTCGCCGCTTCCTCGATGCCGACGCCGCGCGCCTCGGCTTCCGCCGCAACGTTCGCCCGCCCGACTTCGCACGGAAGGCCCAACCTCTCGGCCAGGTTTTCGACGAATACCTGGTCGGTGTCGGCGGTACCTTCTCGTAGACCGTGATGCAGGTGCGCGACGACCGGCGCGACGGCGAGTGTCTTCTCGGACGCGAACCGGTGGAGCACGTGCAGGAGGGCGACCG
>CAYVAM010000284.1:0-3807 GCA_964449275.1 uncultured Anaerolineales bacterium | reverse complement strand
CCATGGCCGAACGACGCCCCCCGCCGCTCCCGCGGCGGGTTCGATGCGGCGGGCTCGGGCCGGAGGGAGCCCGGCGAAGAGGCGTCCTACCCGCCCGGTTCGTCCTTCTTTTCGAAGACCCGGACCTCGTCCTCACCGGCGACGTGTGCGCGGCCGTCTGCCTCCAGGACTACCGTAAGCGGCGCCCAGGCGTGGCCGGGACGGAGATAGGCACGCAGGCGGGGTTCAGGGCGACGTGTTTTCTCAGCGCCGGGGCGTGGCGGTTGCTGCTTGACGAGGGCGTACGACGGTTCCTCGGCGCCGTCGCCGGCTGTCTCCGCAGGCGGGTCCGCCGCGTCAGGGCCGCATCGGTAGGCGTAATACAGCCGCCGGGCCGGAAGGTATTTCGGGACGAGAGCGGCCGGCGATTCGGGCCGCTTCCCGTCGTGGTCGGACGCATAATCATCAAGCGCCTGACCGATTGCCTGGAGGTCCTCGACGGCCGGCCCGTCCAGGCGCCGGCGGCTGGCCATGTCGCGGTGTATCTCGGCAAAAATAACGAGAATCACCGCTGCCAGGACGGCGCCTGTCAGGGCGATGAACCGGCGCCGGACCTGCTCGCGCTGGTGATCGCGACGGCGGGCCTTGGGCCTCGGCCACATGAGCCACACGATACCCCCGACGGTCGCCACGCCCGTCACGCCTTCCCAGACGTAGTGGAGGATACGGTTGACCGTCCAGGACCGGCGGATCGGCAAGGCCACGTGGGCCGCGATGAGGAGGGCGGCCACCACGACGCCGATGCCGAGAAACCACAGCGCCTGCTTCTTCGTCACGGGAGCCCTTTCGCAGAAAACCCTGTTCAGACGGAGCGCCGTCGCTGTTCGAGCCGGGAGCGGAAGCTCCCGGTGGCCTCGTCACGCGATGGAACGTGTCGAGGCCGAATAGCGCCCCCGGCCGCTCCCGCGGTCGGCTCGGTACGGCCGGCCTCCACGCGCCAAGGCGCGCCGATTATACCCGCGGCGCACGCCGCCGTCAAAACCTTGCGAAACGCCGTCGTGCGCGCGATAGTAGCGCCGTCTCGCGGGCGCCGTGTTGCGCTGCCAACTCACCCGTTTGCGGGGACTGTGTAAGGGGAACGTCGCGTGGACGCACTCATCCTGGTCGTGGTGACGTTTGTGGGGTATCTGATCGCGTACCACACGTACGGCCGGTTCCTGGCTCGCAAGATCTTCCGGTTGGACGACTCGGCACAGGCGCCGTCGGTGCGGATGGAGGACGGCGTCGATTACGTGCCGACGAAGAAGGGCATCATCTTCGGGCACCATTATACATCAATCGCGGGGACGGGGCCCATCGTCGGGCCGGCCATCGGCATCATCTGGGGCTGGGTGCCGGCCGTCATCTGGGTCTTCGTCGGGGCCATCGTGATGGGGGCGGTCCACGACTTCGGGTCGCTGGTCGTCTCGATGCGAAACGACGGCAAGAGCCTCTCGGAGGTGGCCGACCGGTACATCAGCCGGCGGGCCCGGATGATCTTCTTCCTGGTGGTGTTCCTGGAACTCTTGATCGTCATTGCGATCTTCGGGGTGGTCATCGCGGGAATCTTCGCCAGGTTCCCCCGGTCGGTGTTCCCGATCTGGTTCCAGATACCCATCGCGATCGGGCTCGGTGCGGCCGTCTACCGGTGGAAGGCGAACGTGATGCTGGCAACGGCCGTGGCCGTGCTGGCGATGTACGGCACGGTGGTTCTGACTCACGTCGTGGAGGGGCTGTCGCTGACGATGCCGGCGCTTCAGGTGGGCGGCTCCGAGGTGCTGCCGGCGACAGGCGTGTGGGTGGTGGCTCTGCTCATCTACGCGTACATCGCCTCGACGCTGCCGGTGACGGTGCTGCTTCAGCCGCGTGACTACATCAATGCGTGGCAGTTGTTCATCGCGATGGGGCTCCTGGTGCTTGGTGTGGCGGCGTCGGCGTTTACGGGGGCGCTCCAGATCGTGGCGCCGGCTGTCAACCTGGCGCCGGCCGGTGCGCCGCCCTTGTGGCCGTTCCTCGGGGTGACGATCGCCTGCGGCGCGATCTCCGGGTTCCACTGCCTGGTCTCCTCCGGTACGACCGCCAAGCAGGTCCGCTGCGAGAGCGACGCCCAGTTCGTCGGCTACGGGTCGATGCTGATGGAGAGCGCCCTGGCGGTACTCGTCCTGGTGACGGTGGCGGCCGGCATCGGGATGGCTTACGAGACCAAGAGCGGGGAGGTCTTGAGCGGCGTGGCCGCATGGAACGAGCACTACGCGTCGTGGGATGCTGCCGGCGGGCTGGATTCGAAGGTGGAGGCCGTGGTCCGCGGCGCTGCCAACATGCTCGGCTCGATCGGCATTCCGAAAGCCGTCGGCGTCATCATCATGGGGGTCTTTATCGCGTCGTTCGCGGGGACGACACTCGACACGGCCACGCGAATCCAGCGGTACGTCATCTCGGAACTCGCGACCAGTTTCAAACTGGGGGCCCTGGCGAACCGGTGGGTCGCGACGGCTATCGCCGTTGTCGGCGCGGGCGCTTTGGCCTTCGGGACGGGCGCCTCCGGCAAGGGCGCCCTGACGCTCTGGCCGATGTTCGGGGCCGTGAACCAACTGCTCGCGGCGCTGGCCCTGCTCCTGATCACGATTTATCTGAGGCGTCGCGGCGGGTGGGGGTATCTGCTGACGCTGCTGCCGTGCCTGTTCATGCTGGTGCTGACCGTGTGGGCCATGGTGTCGAAGGAAATCGAGTTCTTCACCAAGCCCGTCGGCGAGACGTTTCCCGCCTACCAGAAGTACGCTCTCATCATCCTGAACGCCGCCACGCTGCTTCTGTCGCTCGCCCTGGCCGTCGAAGCGTTCATCCACATCGCCCGGCCCCGCGGAAGTGCGAGTTGAACGCATAACGCCGTTCGAGCCGGGAGCGCCGCGCCGTTCGAGCCGGGAGCGCCGCGCCGTTCGAGCCGGGAGCGCCGTGCCGTTCGAGCCGGGAGCGGAAGCTCCCGGTGGCCTCGTCACGCGTCGGAACGTGCCACGGCCGAACAACGCCCCCGGCCGCTCCCGCGGCCGGCTCGGAGGGAGAAGAAACCATGCGCGAGCCCCTGGCCTACCTGATTACCTGGACCTGCTACGGCCAGTGGCTGCGGGGCGACCGGCGTGGTTACGTAGATCGGCGGCACCGAACGCCGGGCACGCCCTACCCGTGGAACCACACGGATTTCTTCAACGCGGACGCCGTGCGAATGCGCGAGCCGCCCTGTTGGCTGACCGACGAGCAGCGCAAGGTCGCCGAGGCGGCCATGCGTGAAGCCTGCGAATTCCGCGGATGGCACCTGCACGCCGTCAACGTGCAGCCGGATCACGTCCACTTGGTGGTGAAGGCGCCGGGCCGTACCGGCAAGCAGGCCAGGGCCAGACTCAAAGACCGCGCCACTCGGCAACTGAAAGCGGCGGCGCCCGGACGGCAGAAGTGGTGGACGGAGGGTGGGAAAGTCGATGTGATCTTCGACGAGCGCCACCTTCAGCAGGCCATCCATTACGTCAACAGCCGCCAGCCATTCCCGCGCGTGTGACGGGTTCGAGCCGGGAGCGCCGCGCCGTTCGAGCCGGGAGCGCCGCGCCGTTCGAGCCGGGAGTGGAAGCTCCCGGTGGCCTCGTCACGCGATGGAACGTGCCACGGCCGAATAGCGCCCCCGGCCGCTCCCGCGGCCGGCTCGGTACGGTGGCCTCGTCGCGCGATGGAACGTGCCACGGCCGAATAGCGCCCCCGGCCGCTCCCGCGGCCGGCTCGGTACGGTGGCCTCGTCGCGCG
>CAYVAM010000283.1:0-3865 GCA_964449275.1 uncultured Anaerolineales bacterium | reverse complement strand
ACACACTGGCTGACAAGCAGCCAGTGGCACCCCGCAAATCAGCAGCGACAGAGCATTAGGAACAGGCATAAACTGCGTTCGCGGCGGCCTGGAAAGGCCGCCGCGCGGAACGTAGCGTTGTAGTACTAACGGAAGCAGCGGACCGTTCCGTCCTGCGCGGCGAGGTAGAGGCATCCGTCGGCGGCGATCATGCCGTCGAAAACCGGAGGGGAATCGAGTTTGGCCTCGGTCAGTTTCTTGCCGTCCTTGGTGGAAACGGCGACGAGGCGTGCGCTCCGGCGGCCTTCGAAGGCGGCAAGGGGGTCCCGCGTATCGTAGACATCCGGCGGGCCGGCCACAAAGAGGACGTCGGCGGCCTTGACCATCGCCCGGATGCGAACCGGCAGCCATTGTGTCCACAGGGGCGGTTCCGCGCGCGTGTAGCCGATCATCTTGTCCAGGCCGAAAGCGGGGCTGTCCAGTTTCCGGATCCCCCTGCCCCCGCCGCGACTGTAGTCGGACTGTGGGAGCCATGCGACCGGCTTGCGGGCGCCCTGTTCGCCGACGATCTGCGGTTCGTTCGTGTTCTTGTCGGCAAAGAGCAGGTATCCTTCCTTGCCCGGGAAAAACATCGTCGTGTGTACGTTCCTGCGGTAGAACACCTTCACGGCATAGGTGGCCTCCTCGCCCACCACGAGCAACTGGCCGCTCTTGGGCGCCTGGTTGGCGAGTTGGAAACCGGGCCAGCGTTTCGAGTACATCCAGAACGTGCGGTTGTACCAGGACCCGTCCAGAAGCCCCGCGGTCGAGAATACGTGAAGCCCCACGTCCGTCTCCCCCTTGGTCGAGAGGACTTTGGATGTCACCTCCCCCAGCGCGGGAGTCATTTTCTTCTGCCGCATGTAGATGTGGCCGCCTTCCGCCACCAGGACGTCCGAGTTCGCGCCCAGCGTGTAGAACGAGTAGTCGCGTCCGCTCTTGACGTCGGGGTGCGGCCCTTCCAGAAGGCCCTTGTGCACGATCTTGCCGGTGGCGGGGTCCAGACCGTAGAGGCGGATGCCTCCGTCGAGGTAGGTCGAGCGGCCGGCGGTGACGTAGGCCACGCCGTCGCTCACCAGCACGCTTCCGTGCACGGGCCACGCCGATTCCACCTGGCCGAAGTAGGCGACCCTGCGGTCGGTCGGCGCGGCCAGGAACCGCCACACGAGCGCTCCGTCCGATTCGCGCAGACAGGTGACTCGCCCGTCCGCCGAGCCGAAGAGCACCAGCCCGCCATGCAGCGTCGGAGGAGAGTCGATGCGCCCGCCCGCCGTGTATCGCCACAACCGCTCGCCGGTCTTCGCGTCGAGGGCGTAAACGGTGTGGGCGTCGGCTGCGGCCACAAGGACCTTGCCGTTCGCCGCCACGGGGGCCGTCAGTCTTCCGCCCAATGTCCGTTCCCAGGCGCAAGCCACCGACGCCGACACGGCGGAACTCGTGGACCCGCTTCGCGCGGCATCGTGCCGATACGTCGGCCAGCCTGCCGCGCCGCCGGTTGTGGACTTGGATTGCGATTTCGAGATCGCCCCGAAAGCGGGGCCTTTCGCCAGACGCTTTGTGTCCGCGACGTCCTTCCGCCGCGAAGCCGGTTCCGGCCCAACCGCGCTGTAGCCAAGCAGTTTCGAGCCCGGATGGCAAAAACACTGGTCGGCCGGGACGTAAAGCATCCCGTTGCACGGCATCACCCCCAGTTTGCACGCGCCGCGGAGCCAGTTGTTCTGCGAGTGGTTGTCCGAACGCAGGTCCATGAGTTCGATGCCTTCCATGGCGCTGATCAGGTAACGGTCCGTGGCCTTGTTGCGGAAGCAGCGGTGGTGATGCTCAGGACTGCGAAGGTTCGGCACGACGATCCGCTTCTTTTCCTTGCCGGTGCGCGGGTCGAGGCCGATCGCCATGGCCCGGCCGGACTTGCGGGTGGGCTTGAGGTCCGCATCCACCGCCCACATGCCGGTCCACACCAACCCGTTGGCCACAAAGAGGTCCACGCCGGCGGCACCGCTATCTCGATTCACTTTTTCGCGCCACAGCAATTTGCCGTTTGCGGCGTCATAGGCTGCCAGCGACGGTCCACCCTTGATCAACACGACCCCGTTGTTTGCCACGAGCGTCGCTGCGTTTCGCTCTTTCGGTTCGACCCGCCACGCCTCCTTGCCGTCTTTCAGGCTGCGGCAGACCAGGTCCTTGCCGGTCTGGTAGATGACCCGTCCCCCGTCAACGGCCAGGAGCAGGGGCCGGATTCCGCCGGTCTCCTTCTGCCAGAGCGTCTTTCCCGTTTCGCCGTTCACCGCGACGAGTGCGGCCGATGCCTTGGTTGCCTCGGACCTTCGCTTGGCCGCGCCCGACGCCGCGTCCGGGATGTAGGCCACGACGACGCCGCCGCTCGCAAGGATCTCGTTTGCGCCTTCGGTGCCTGCCACCGTGGTGATGACCTTACCGGTCGCCGCGTCGAGAATCGAGAGCGGCGCGCGAAACCCGAGGGTCGCGTAAAGACGGTCGCCCTCCGCCACGAGGCGGCGTTGGTTCTCATTGGGAAACGCCACGCGGCCGGCCCTCACGGTCGTCCAGTCCGCTCCCTCCCACTTCGCTCTGGCCCACTCGCGCCAGCCCCAGGGTTTGATCGGACGCTTCCAGAGCAGTTTACCGTTGAAGGCGTCGCGGCAGACGATGGACCATCGGCCGGGCAGACGCTCGTCGGTGATGCCGATGAGCCCTTCGTCGAAGATGTAGAACAGCCGCCCGCCCGCGCACACCTGCGCCTGAATCCCCGACGCCGTCTCGTGGCTCCGCAGCCACAGCGGTGACGCAATCCACTGCAACGTGCGCGGCGGACCGGCCACCGTGTCGCGGGCGACGGCGTTGTTGCCCGCGTCGTGAAGAAAATGCGACCACTCGTCAATGGTGTCCGGGCGCGGCTTGACGACTTTCTTCCACCCGCTCGCTTCTTTGACGTAGGCCACGCCGTGGGGCGCGAGCACACGCAGAATCTCGTCCATCGGAACGCGGCCGGGGAACTCGGCCACCACGAGGTTGATCAGGTTGTCCGCATACGGCAGAGACGCTCCCTGCCATGGCTCGACCGACACCGGCCCGTAGAGCCCGCGTCCGTGGATGTGCTGCCGCGCCTTTTCCACCTTGGCCGCGTCCGAATCGAGGCCGTGAACCGTGAAACTGTCGCTGGCGTGCAGCGCGGCCGTCAGTTGACCCTCGCCGCAGCCGAGGTGGACGACGATGCCGCCCTTGACGCCCGTGGCCGAGAGGATCTTCCGTGCCAGGGCCTCCTCGTCTCCCGAGGCCGCAACGGCCTGCGCCGCCGCCACGCCCAGCGCGAGGACAACCGCCAGGGCACCGTACCCCGCGGCGCGACGCCCCATTGCCGGCGCCTTCGTGTCTGCATGCGATTTCGCCAATGCCGCCATTGCGTGATCCTCCACACCGGGGACAAGGTACCTTCTCTCTGCCGAGACGGTTACAGTCTAGCACGGCGGCCCGACAAGGGCAAAGCCAAGTATCGCACTGTGATTTGCGTTTTTCTTTGCGGTCTTGCGGCCTCGGCCCGTCGCGCCTCGCCTTTTGGAGGGCCCGGCGTGCGCCGCATTGCCGGAACATGCCGCCTACTGTCACCCTGAGCGCAGCCGAACGGGTCTCGCCGTTCGCTTACATGCCGCCGGCCATCTGTCACCGGAGAGCCGTAGGGTGCGTGCTTCGCACGCACGCGGATCATCGATTCGGCACCTCACGGTTCGGCGAGAGAAAAGGCCGCGTGGGTGCGGAGCACCCACCCTACAACTGCCGGCCGTCACCCTGAGCGAGTCCCGATGCCTCGGGACGAGTCGAACGGGTCTCGCCG
>CAYVAM010000282.1:0-3866 GCA_964449275.1 uncultured Anaerolineales bacterium | reverse complement strand
CGGCGTAGGCCATCGTGGAATCGAGGTAAGACTGCACGCCATAGTTCACCGCCCAGGTGATGCTCTGGTGGTACACCATGGGCTTGCGTTGATGAAACGAGATCTCATAGCCATTCTTCCTGCCGGTCCGCTTAACCAGGTCTTCGCCGAAGAACCAGGGCGTGAACGGAGTTGTTTTGTCGTCACCGCCCGTCGCGTATTGCCCGCCTTTGCAACTATAGGTTTTGGTTTTCGGATCATACCTGAATGCAACCATGGCGCAATGGCCCGGCTGGACGGCCTGGGAGGCCGGAATGCCCAGAATGTTGTGGGAACGCGATGAGACAGCGGCCATCGTCCCGCACACGCCTCCGTCCTTCAGCATCATCTGGATGGTGCTGTAGGTGAAGGGGTACGGCTTCAGGCGTCGCGCGGACTGCATGGCATGTTGCTGCGCTACACCGCCGATGTACTCGCCGTACGTTTTAAACTCCCCTTTGTCGCGGAAGGCCACCCACCGCTCCTCGCGTTCGCGCAAAGGTTGGTTATTCGCCGCGAGCATGGTCAGGATCGGCCAGGGTGCGGTTAGAGGAAAGCGCGGCCACTTGCGCTGAGCCTGAGTCTCCGGAGGGAATTTGTATTCATTGTTCCGGATAAGATAAGCACATTGCTCAGCCGGCGAGGGGAATGGATCGCGCTTCGCCGGCAACAACCCCTTGGCCTCGTAGGCCGTACGAAACAGAAGGTAGGCCTTGTTAATATCCTTGTATTGCTGACCACGAACCATATCATGACTGTTCCAGTGGACTATGCGCTCACCGCAATCAATCTGGACCGTCTGTCCCTTGGCCTTCATATAGGCGTTGAACTTTTCCTGCAGGGCTTTGCCGGCCAACACGTCGGCGGCGTAAAGTGTGCGAGTACGCTTCTCGGTGATCGCAACCTTCTTGGGCTTCCGTTTGGGCGCGGGGACGGCAACGCCACGCTCGTCGTACTTGAGTTCAGGCAGCACTTCCTTGTGTCCAACCACGACATCCTCTTCAATCGTGTGCTCGTTGAGGAAATTGATGATGTGGTCGTTCATGTCGAGTGTGCGACCGGGCTCCTTCGTGTCGACCGGCTTGCGCGGATCGCCGTTGATGACCAGTTTCAGGGGCGGGCGCGGCGTGATGTCGGCTTCCAATTCCTGTTTGGCACTCACGATGGCCGCCGCCAGCGCCAGTTGGCGATACTTCTCAAACGCGGCCTTCCCCAGGTCCAGTCGCAGCGAGTACAGCAGTAACAGCACATCCGACGCTTTGTGGTGGGCGCCATAGACGCCGGCTTCCATTTCCGGATTGGCATCGATCCACGCAAAGAATTGATCCGGCAATGACTTACCTTGCGATTGCAGATCAGACTTCGCTTGCGCCTTGGCGTAGGCAAGAAACGCCTCACGAACTTTCGGAGTGAACTTGTACTGTGCGTTCACACATATTTTGAGCATTCTCTCTTTGCGTTCGTTCACCTTCGTCAACAGGGCGCCGGCGCCATCTGCATTCGTGGCAGCGTTTGTTTCTGTTGCTTTGCCTGGAGCCGGCGGTGGCTCAGCAGATTGGACCTTCCCGGCGGGGACGAGCGTCGTGGGCTTGGCAGGCGTCGCGGCCTTCTTGGGAAGCCTCCACTCACCCTCGTGCGCGGGGTCGAAGCGGATGGTGCCCAGTGGCTTCCCGTTGCGGCCGCAGATACGGGCGCAGAACTCCCATGGCACGTTGTTCTGCGTGATCTTGAGCATCAGCGGGTTCCAGCCGGCCTTCAGTGTGATGTTGGCCTTGTCGGTGTACGGGACCGCGGCGCGGGCAACGTTGTTGGCGTGGACGAGCGTCCCGTTGAGCCACGCCTTGACCCCGTCGTCGCTGCCCAACTCCAGCCGCGCGGGCTGGGCCGTCGCCGAATGCACCCACGTCAGCGCGTACGCTGCGCGTTGATCGCCGCCGATGGCCTTGCGCAGATCCAGGATCCACGGGCGCTTCGGGTCGGTGCCCGCCGGGAGCGGGCGCCATTCGACGCCCTTGGCGTCGGGCTTCTCCGGCTCGAAGGCGATGTCGAACAACTGGCTGTAGTTCATGCCCTTCTTCACGTACGGCCCCGCGATCCGCCAGGCGGTGATGCTGTCGGCGAACTTGTCGATCGCCGCGATGATCTTCCGCGCCTCGGCCGCAACCGGGCCGCTCTTCGACACGGCCAGGACCTTCTCCATGGCCCCTCGGGCCGCCTTGCGGTCGGTGCCCATGATGGCGCGGGCGATCTGCGCAGTGGCCGACGCGGCCTCGGTCCGCACGGCCGGGTCGTCGAGATGCTTGGTCGCCAGCGTCAATGCGCCGGCGTGGGCCACCTCGGCGAGGCCGCCGAGGACCAGTTTCCTGGCGTCGGCCCGCTTCGTGGTGGCCAAAACTTCGGCGTACTTGCGGACCGTCTCGCGCGGGTCGGCGTTCTTGGCGAGACCGAGCAGCCGGACGTAGCCGCGGAGCGCGAGGACGCGGTGAACCTCGCTGTCGGCATCCTTGACCAGGCCAAGGAGCGCGTCGGCGGCCCTGGCGTCGGGCCATGCCGCCAGGGCTCGGATGGCGGCGTCTCTGACCGCGGGGTCGTTGTCGCCTGTGGCTCCCGCGACGGCCGCGTACGCTTTCTCGCCGCCGATCCTGCCCAGGACCCGCAATAGTGCGGCACGAGGGGCCGCTTCCTTTGCCAATGCCACGGCAGCGAGGACGGCGTCGGCTCGCTTCGAGGGGTCGGCCATCCGCCCTGCGACCAGGACGATGGCCGTCTCGGCCTGGGCCTGGGCGCTCGTCGCCGCAACGAGGAGCCTGACCATGGCCGGGAGGTCTTTCGGGCTTGCGAGGACGCCAAGAGCCTTGAAGGCGGCTCTCGCGACATTCTGATCGCCACGAGCCGCCTCGCCCAGCAGTGTGGCCGTGGCGGCAGCGCAGCCGCGGTCGGCCAGCACGGAGATCAACTCCGAACGCAGATCAGCCTTGGCGCTCCTCATCGCGTGGATGAGCGCAGCGTCCACAGCGTCGCCCTTGATAGCCCTAAGGCTGCCGAGCGCGGTAGCCGCCTCCTTGCCGCCGGCGCCCGCGGCGTTCAGCAGAACGGCCACGGCAGACGCCTCACCGACCTCGCCCAATGCCGCCAGCGCTTCCACGCGGACATCGGGCTCCTTGCCGGCCGCCAGAGCCTCCAACTCCTTGGACACGTTCGGGTCCTTGCGGCTTGCCAGCACCTTGATGAGCGGCACCTGAACACCCGGTGGCAGGGTCCCGAGTTCGGCCGCCAGGGCTCGCGTCACTTCGGGTCCGGGCAGTTCACGGGCCGCTCGGAGCGCCACGCCAACCCGCGCAGCCTCCTTGTCCCTCAGCAACTCGATGAGCAAGGGCGCCCCGGCGGCGCCACGGACGAGGATCGCTTGATAGGCGGCCGCCAGGTCCAGATGGGGCGGCACGTCCGCCTTGCGGACCGCATCGTAGAGCGCCGAGGCCTCCCTGCGCTTGCTCTGTGCCACGAGACGCTCGGCCGCAGCCAGGCAGGCGTGGGCCGCGGACAAACGCTTCGCGGCCGGGCCGCCGGCGAGGGCCTGGCGCAGGGTCTCCACCGCTTCGTCCGTGGCGATGCGGCCCAGGGCCGCCAAGGCTTCCGCAGAGTTTTCACCGCCGGAGAGCGCCATCTTCGCCAGCGCGGGCACCGCCTTCCGGTCGCGTCGGGCACCGACGGAACTGATCGCCCCAGCCAGCAACCTGCCCCGGAGCCTGCCCAAAGCCGAACGCAGAACATCATCCACGCTGGGGTCAGCGATCGGCTCCAGCCCGAACCGCGCGTAGCCGCTGAGTTTCTCGTCGCCCAGCAGTGCA
>CAYVAM010000281.1:0-3874 GCA_964449275.1 uncultured Anaerolineales bacterium | reverse complement strand
GGCTCTCGGCAGCGCAAGGCCGCCTTCTGCCGCACGTTCCTCGACCGCCTCGAGGCGATCCCGCCCGACCAACTATCGCGTGCCAACCAGATCGACGCCGCCATGCTCCGGCACCGTCTCCGGGCCCAACTATGGCACCTGGAGCACCTCCGGGAATGGGCGTGGAACCCCATGGCCTACACGGGCCTGGCCGGCAACGCCGTCTACTCTCTCGTGGCCCGCGACTTCGCCCCCGTCCAGGAACGTCTGGAGCACGTGACGAGCCGCCTGGCCGAGTTCCCCCGCCTCATGCAGCAGGTCCGGCAGACCCTCGAACCGGAGCGCGTCCCCAAAGTCCATGCCGAGACGGCCGTGAAGCAGAACCCCGGCATCATCCGGATGCTCGACCAGATGGTCGAACCGCAGGCGGCAGCGCTTCCGTCCGGCGACCGCGACCGCCTGACCGAG
The DNA here is from genome assembly GCA_964449275.1 of uncultured Anaerolineales bacterium. Taxonomy (GTDB): domain Bacteria; phylum Planctomycetota; class Phycisphaerae; order FEN-1346; family FEN-1346; genus JAUVZF01. The sequence continues at coordinate 3,427 of CAYVAM010000281.1, read as the reverse complement.
GCCATGAACGCGGCGCGTGCGGCCGTCGAGGACCACCAGGATTGGCTCGAGGAGGAACTTCTGCCTCATGCGGCAGGGGATTTCCGGCTGGGGCAGGACCTCTACGACGCGAAACTCGCTTTCACTCTCCAGACGCCGCTGACGCGGACGGAGATCCGCGAGCGGGCCGAGAGCGAACTCCGCCGCGTCAGGGCCGAGATGGCCGCGATCGCTGCCGACCTCTGCTCCGAAGGAGTATGCGACCGGCAGGAGCAGGCCGTCATCCGGACCGCTCTGGAGATGGCGTATCAGGAAACGCCCGACCCCAAACGGGTCGTGGAAGAGGCCACCGACGCCCTCGCCCGCGCGACCGCCTTCGTCCGGCAGGCCGACCTCGTGACCGTGCCGCCGGAGGCGATCCAGGTTATTGTCATGCCGGAGTTTCGGCGTGGCACGTCGCTGGCGTACTGCGACTCGCCCGGTCCGCTGGACGTGGGCCAGCCGACGTTTTACGCCATTTCGCCCGCCCCTGCGGACTGGACCGACCAGCAGGTCCGCTCCCTTCTGCGGGAGTACAACCTGCGGTCGCTTGCCAACCTGACCGTTCACGAGGCCATGCCCGGCCACTTCCTCCAGTTGACCCGCTCCAACCGCTACCCGTCCACCCTGCGGGCGATGCTCTCGTCCGGCGTCTTCATCGAAGGGTGGGCCGTCTACACCGAGCAGATGATGGTCGAAGAGGGGTTCTACGACGGCGACCCGTCCGCTCCCTACGGACCCGTACCGGGGAGTGCGGCCGGGGCGGACCCGCTGGCGCGGCTTATCGTCCTGAAGTGGTACCTGCGCGGCATCGTCAACGCGATTATCGACCAGGCTATCCACGTCGAGGGCATGACCGAAGACGAGGCCATGGCGCTGATGATGGAAGAGGCGTTCCAGGAAGAGCGCGAGGCCGCCGCAAAGTGGGTCCGCGCCCAACTGACCTCCACGCAACTTTCCACGTACTTCGTCGGCGCCCTGGAACACGCGAGCCTGCGCCGCGAAATGGAGAACGCCTGGGCCGGGGAGTTCGACCTCAAACGGTACCACGACACCGTGCTCTCGTTCGGTTCGCCCCCGACACGGTACGTGCGGGCCATGATGCTGGACTTGCCCATTGAACGTGCCTGAGCGGCCGCGCTGGAAGTAGTGATCTGTCGCTGCTGATTTGCGGGGTGCCACTGGCTGCTTGTCAGCCAGTGTGTGGCGAGCAGCAGGAAGGCACTGGCGGACAAGCCGCCAGTGGCACCCACCGTTTCACGTGGGACAGAACACTGGCCCCGCGAAGGTCGCGAACGGACATCGGACAGGAGATCTCGAATGACGCGCAAAGTTCCGTGTTGTCTGGGCGGGTGGCGGCTTGGCCGCCTCGCGCTGGTACTCGTGATGGCCGGCGTGCTTCTGTGCGCCGGGCGGGTCCGGGCCGCCGTGCGCCTGCCCCACATCTTCGGCGACAACATGGTCCTCGCGCGCGGCAAGCCCGTCAAGGTGTGGGGATGGGCCGAGCGCGGCGAGAGGGTGACCGTCACCTTCGGCGGACAGACCGGCACCGCGACCGCCGGCAACGACGGCAAATGGCAACTCACGCTTGAGCCGATGGAAGCCGCCGCCCAACCACGCCCGTTCACCGTCAAGGGCAAAGCCAACACCGTCACCTGCAAGAACGTCCTCGTGGGCGACGTGTGGGTCCTGGGCGGCCAGAGCAACATGGAGGCCGCCATACGCAACATCCGGAACGGCGACCTGGAGGTGCTGTCGGCCGACCTGCCGGCCATCCGCCTGATGACGGTCCCGCTTCGCGCCGGCCCCGAACCGCTCGACGATTTTCCACGCCTCGACGAGTACAACGCCTGGAGCAAGGTCACGGAGCGCAAGGGCGACTGGCTCGTCTGTTCGCCCGAAACGGTGAAACTCTTCTCGGCCGTGGGGTACGTCTTCGGGCGGCGGATTCACCTGGCCACGAAAATCCCCGTCGGCCTCATCGACACCTCCTGGGGCGGCACGACGGTCGAGGCCTGGATCTCACGCGACACGCTCAAGGGCATCCCCGAGGCCGCAGCGCTCCTTAAGTCCTGGGACGACCGCATCGCCGCCTACGATCCGAAGCAATCGCTGGCGGACGAGATCAAGCGGTGGGAGGCGCGGGCGAAGAAGTTCAAGGAGCAGGGCAAGGCGGTCCCGCCCAAACCCACGGAGCCGAAACCCAGCCCCGCCGTCAATCGCAACAACCCCGGTGCGTCCTACAACGCCATCATCGCCCCGTTTGCCGGGTTTGCCGTCAAGGGCGCCCTGTTCTACCAGGGCATCAACAACGCCGTCGGCGGGGCCAGGCCCGCGCTGTACACCAAGACGTTCACGGCGCTGATTCCCGCGTGGCGGCGCGCCTTTGGCGACGAGGCCCTCCCTTTCGGCATCTGCCAGATGGTTGCCTGGGGATTTCCCCCGAAGATCGAGAATACGGAGAAGGCCATGGTCTCGGCCGCGCCCTACATCCGCGAGGCACAACTCAAGGCGCATCTGGCCTACCCCGAGACGGGCTTCGTGGCGGCCTACGACCTGGGCCATATCCAGATGCACTCGCCCTTCAAGGTCCTGCTTGGCGAGCGCATCGCACGCTGGGCGCTGGCAACCGCGTACGAGATGAAGGTGGATTACCGGACGCCCATCTACCGGTCGATGAAGAAGGAGGACAACCAGGTCCTCGTCACGTTCGACGTGAACATCCATCCGCGTTACGGCGGCCGGGCGGAGATCGAGGGGTTTGCCGTCGCCGGCCAGGACCGCCATTTCTATCCCGCCAAGGCGTTCTTGGCCTCCGCCAATTCCGTCAAGGTGTGGAGCGACTTCGTGCCGAACCCCGTTGCCGTCCGTTACGCCTGGGCCACCCATCCGTTCGGAACGCTGGTTGCGGCAGGCAGTTGCGGCATTCCCGCCGCGCCGTTCCGCACCGACGATTGGGAGTGGAAGGACTCGCCCGTTGCCGAGCGCGGCTCGCCCGAATACGCCGAGTACGGCAAGTGGCGGAACGAGCAGCGCGACGAGGCCGAGCGATGGGCCCGCGAGCGCGCGGTCCAAGAGGCCAAAGCCGTTTTAGGGCAGAAATAGCCCTACAGCGCCACTTTCCGCGATCCCGCGCGGCTGGCATTCCTGCCCACCGCGCGAGAGGGCTAAGTGGCGCTGTCGTGTCACATGCCGCCTGCCATCTGTCACCGGAGTCGTAGGGTGCGTGCTTCGCACGCACGCGGATCATTTTGGCGAAGTCGGGTTCGCTTGGATTCGTCCTGCTCCATAACACTTACGTCAAATTGCCGTTCGCCGGAACCCCCGAAAACGCGCTTTTTGGCGTCCGAATCTGCGTTTTTGGGCCGTCAGGGGCGATTGGGCCGTTTTTTGTTAAGATAGGTAACGC
>CAYVAM010000280.1:0-3897 GCA_964449275.1 uncultured Anaerolineales bacterium | reverse complement strand
GGATTTCCGCGCGGCGGGCAATCTTGCCCACCGCGTAGCGCGGCACCTCCGTCGCGCGGCGGGCAGGATTGCCCGCCGCGCAAAGTGCTACAGGCAAGCGTTAACCGCTCTAAACACATAGTGGCCGCCATAGCGGGAGCAGGCCCCTGCCCGTCGGGTGTGGCGTGAGGGCTGCCGGAGCGTTAATATAGGGAAGCCTGCGAATCTGGGGGCGTGTTGTACGGTTGACTCTGGGAAGACGTGACCGGTCGTGCCGAAGAATCCCACTAGAAATCTCCTGCCGGATTTGACTTTTGGGCAATTTGGGATATACTTGCAATGACTGTGAAGTATGGGAGGCTGTCTGCGGGGATAGCCCTCCTGAAGCATCACCCTTTTAACCGATAGACCGGACGTATCTGTAGGAGAGACGGTTGCTCTGGAATCCCGCGTACGGCGTGCGGGCAGGGCAACGGAGCCGGAACCAGGAATCCGGCCAACGTGTCGCACCCGGGGTCATGCACAGATCGTCTTGGCGGATTGTGCATGTCAGAGGGTCTTAACGTGCTGAAGCATATCCTCTTCGGCGCAGTGGCGCCGGCGGTGGATGTCCCGCCCCGGCCCGATTGGCCTCTCGGACATGTTGGTATGTTGCCCAGACGGGAAGCACCCGGGGGATCAGAAACATATTCCCAGTAACCATGGGTCTGCATGGCTGACCGGCCACGCGGCAAGGCGAGTCGGACCAGCCGGCGAAAAGAAGGGGGTTGTGAAATGCGTCGCTCGATTCTTGTGGTTGGTGCGCTGGCAGCCATTCTGGCATGTGGCACCCAGGTCGAAGGGGCCCCAATAACCAAGGTCCTGTTTTCCGAGGTGGCCGGGTCCGTCGGGCTCGAGGTCACGCAGTCGGGCAACCCGAATGTATTCACCCTGACGTTCGTCAAGCACCCGATCGACGCGGCCATTGTCGCCGGCGTGCACGCGCCGGGCGATCCGAGCGTTGGTTGGGACGTCGTCTTCGGTCCGTTCACCCTTGATCGGACGACGGAGGTCGTGAACGGCGGCTTTTCCGCCTACGACCTGACGGCGGCGGCCGGCGGAGGCACGCTCACGATTCTCGACGGCCCCACGACCCGCCTGACGGGCACCGTGACGCTGGGTAAACTCTACGTCAGACAGAACGGGATGTTCGGCGGCATGGACGGCACCCTGGAGAACCTGACGGTTGACGCCGGCACCAGCACCGCCTTCGCAGACTTCGCCGGCCAGACGGCCCTGGAATGGGGCTTCGCATACAGCGGCCTGGGCCTGCACATGTACCTCACGAGCCCGCCGGCCCAACCGGGCTACGCGGCCACGTCCGGGTACATCCAGACCCCCGAGCCCGCGACGGTCGGCCTGATGGGTCTGGGCCTGTTGGCGGCGTTGGTCAAGCGACGGCGGGCATAGAGCCCGATCCGCCAGCGGCAGGGCAGACGAACATAACCGAGGCGAGGGCCGCATGTGCCCTCGCCTCTCGCTTTTCATGGTGTCTCCTGTTTTCTCCGGCCGCAAACCCTCGCCGGACCGCCCCCGGCGAAAGCCGTTGAAGCGGACGGTTCGGCCTGCCACGGAACCGGACATGTCTACTTTGCGTTGACACGGACCGCCGGCGGCTTGATTTCATCCACCGGCGCCGATACACTCACCTGGCCATGAAGAAACGCGCCACACGCCGCTCGCTGCCGAGGGCAACGGTCCGCAACGCCCGGATGACCGACGTCGAGCCCATTTACGCCCTCGTCACCGAGTATAGCCACCGGCAGGTCATGCTCCCTCGCAGCCGCGCCGACCTGTACGAGTCGCTCCGCGATTTTCTCGTCGCCGAACAGAAGGGTAAGGCCGTCGGCTGCGCGGCCCTTGCGATCCAGTGGGACAATCTGGCGGAGATCAAGAGCCTGGCGGTCGTCGACTCCTGCCAGGGGCGGGGGATCGGGCGGCGGCTGGTCCGGGCGTGCCTGGCGGAGGCCCGACGGCTGGGCATCGACCGGGTCTTTGCGCTGACGATGACGCCCGCCTTCTTCGAGAGGCTCGGCTTCGAGCGCGTTCCCCGCGAATCGCTGCCGCACAAAGTCTGGGCCGACTGCGTCCGATGCCCGAAGTTCCCCGACTGCGATGAACTGGCCGTCCAGATTGACGTGAAACCGGCAAAGAAGGCCAAGGTGTGAAGATGGTTCTGCCTGCGGCCTACGCGCTTTCCTTGATGGGGACCGCTTCGGCGAACAGGTCGGCCTCCCCGCCCACCACCTCGACCGTCACGGTGTACCGGTAGCCCTTCGGCCGGTTCGGCAACTCGAACATCACGTCGAGCATCATGCTCTCGATGGTAGCCCGAAGCGCCCGGGCCCCCGTGTGGCGCTCCATCGCCTTGTGGGCAATCTCTCGCAGGCCGCCCTCCGTGAACACCAACTCCCCCTCCTCCATCTCAAAGAACTTCTGGTACTGCTTGACGAGGGCGTTCTTGGGTTCGGTCAGGATGCGGCAGAGGGCCTCTTCGTCGAGCGGCATGAGCGGCGTGATGACCGGAAGCCGGCCCACCAGTTCCGGGATCAGACCGTAGGCCGTCAGGTCGTCGGGCGTAACCTGCGGAAGAATCTCGCGGGTGCGCTCGAGAAGGTTCCCCGTGGTGTGCTGCCCTTCGGTGAAGCCGATGGCGCTGGCGCCGATGCGGCGTGCGACGATGTCCTCCAGCCGGTCGAACGTCCCCCCGCAGATAAACAGAACGTGCGTCGTGTCGATCTGGATGTACTGCTGCTCGGGATGCTTCCGGCCCCCTTGGGGCGGGACATTGGCAACCGTTCCTTCGAGCATCTTCAGCAGCGCCTGCTGGACGCCTTCACCCGAGACGTCGCGGGTGATCGAGACGTTCTGTGTGGTGCGGCCGATCTTGTCGATCTCGTCGATGTAGATGATGCCGCGCTGGGCCGCATCCAGGTCGAAGTCGGCCGCGTGGATCAGTTTCAGCAACAGGTTTTCGACATCCTCGCCGACGTATCCGGCCTCGGTCAGCGTGGTGGCGTCGCCGATGGCGAAGGGCACGTTCAGGATGTGCGCGAGGCTCCGCGCCATGAGCGTCTTGCCGCACCCCGTTGGTCCGATCAAGAGGAGGTTCGACTTCTCGATCTCGACGTCGTCGTCACCGGTGTCGCCGAAACTGAGGCGCTTGTAGTGGTTATGAACCGCCACCGAGATCGATTTCTTCGCCAGTTCCTGGCCGATAACGTAGAGGTCGAGGAAGTCCTTGATTTCGTGCGGCGTCGGGATGCGGCCGATGTCAAGGGGGCGCGGCCCCATGCGGCGGCGTTCGGCCTGCACGACGGAACTACACAACTGGACGCAGTCGGCGCAGATGTACGCGCCGTTGCGGCCCTCGACCAGCGGGCCCGTCTCGCGGTCGGTCTTCCCGCAGAAACTGCACGCGACGCGCCGCCGCGGGCCACCCGTGCCACCGCTACGCTTCGCCATCCACCGGACTCCTTTCCGAGCCGCCTTCCTCGGCGATCTTCTGGTTTATCGGCGTTTTCCGCCCGCCTTCTGAACCGGCCGCGCCCCCCGTCAGGCCCGCCAAGACGGCCTCGTACTCGGCCTGGGATATCTCGCCGGCGTCGCGCCGGCGCCGAAGGTCCTCCAGGCCGATCCCGCCGCACGCCCCGGATTTCCTCTGCATCTTCAGGCCCCAGATCCGCACCAACGCCAGGATGGCGAAGATCGCGACGAGCGCCACGACGCCGAACCCCATGACCGGCATCAGCCGCTCCATCGACAAGTCGATCGTCCCGGACGACTCCATCGGAGGCCCCGATAGTCGCCTACGCAGGAGCGAGAAAGTTTTTCCGAACAGCCGTAGCGCCGGGGTTTATCCCCGGCGCGGAGCCGCCG
>CAYVAM010000279.1:0-3983 GCA_964449275.1 uncultured Anaerolineales bacterium | reverse complement strand
CGCCCGCACACGGAGCATGCCGTTGCCGATAGCGAACGCCAGACCGGTCATCAGACGCTTTTTGGCCGATTACGGGATGGTCCTCATCCTGGTCCTGTTGGCCGCCTACTACTCGTGGGCCACGTGGAAGGAGCAGTACCCCGGCGGCGCCGAAGCCGCCGCCCAGGTGAGCGAGGCCGTCGGCGACGAACTCGGCCCCGGGACGCGGGTTCTGGTGGTGGCCCAGGAAGGCGCCCGGGCCAGGGAGTTTGCCGACATCGCGGCGGCCGCGCTGCGCGACCGCGGGATGAACGTCGTCGGCGTGGTCCTGGGCGACCCGCATGTCCTGCGGACGGAACTCGAGCGGCGGGCCGCGAGTCCCGACAAGCCGGCGGCGGTGGTCGCGACGCGCGAAGCGGCCGAGTGGCGGCTCATGCATGTCCTGCCCGAACGCTTCCCCTCGCTGGCGAATGTGCGGGTCTTCTCTCCCCGGAGTTACCCGTGGCCGGACTTCCTGAAACGCTCGAACCTGCTGGCCATTGCCGACCGCATCGTGGTCATCGCGGTCATCGCCATCGGCATGACGATGGTGATCATCACCGGTGGCATCGACCTGTCGGTGGGCAGCCTCATCGCCCTGTCGGCGGTGGTCTCGACGCTGCTGGTCCGCGAGTTTGCCGGCGCGAAGGACGCCACGGCGTTCGGCATGGTGGTGTGCTGCCTGGCGGCCGTGCTGGGGTGCGGGTTGATGGGCGCCTTTTCGGGCGTGATGGTGACCGCCTTCTCGATTCCACCGTTCATCGGGACGCTGGCCATGATGCTCATCGCGAGCGGCCTGGCGTTCATCCTGGCGGGCGGGCAGTCGATCTACCAGGTGCCGGCGTCGATTGACTGGCTGGGTCGCGGCACGAGCCTGGGCGGCATCCCCAACACGGTTACGCTGATGGCCGTCCTGTACGCCGGCGCGCACGTTCTGATGACGCGGACCGTTCTCGGGCGGTATATCTACGCCGTGGGCGGCAACGTGGAGGCGGCGCGGCTGTCGGGCGTGCCGGTGCGGCGGGTGATCCTGTTCGTGTACGCGGTGTGCGGTCTGCTGGCGGGTGTGGGCGGCGTGGTGCAGGCCTCGCAACTCCAGAGCGGGGCGCCGACCTACGGCCTCATGTACGAACTGTACGTCATTGCCGCCGTCGTCGTCGGTGGAACGAGCCTGGCCGGCGGGCAGGGACGTATCCTGGGGACGCTGATCGGCGCCTTCATCATCGCCGTCATCCAGAACGGCATGAACCTGACGGGTGTGGAGAGTTACACCCAGAAAGTCGTCCTCGGGGCGGTTATCCTCGGGGCGGTCCTGCTGGACATGCTCAAGAAGCGGCGTTCAACGTAACGGGTGTCCGTGGCGCGGCAGGCTTTCCGACCCACCGCGTGGCAAGCGTACTGCCCGGTTGCGTGGCCATGCCACCCGTCTCTTGCCGGTCAGATTTTGGCGTAGCAGGTCTTGAGGTAATCGCGGGACTTTTCCAGCGCTGCGGACATCACATCGGGCTCCGGCTCGTGGTGCATGAACGGGTTGACGTACCAGGCGTACCCGGCCTTGGCGAGTGCGGCGATCCAGGGGGTGAAGTCGGTCGGCCCGTGTCCGGGCAGTTGGCCGACGCCCTTGGCCCGCTGCCACGCGTAGAAGAAGAAGAGTTGCTTGCCGGCGATGGCGATAACGTCCTCGACCTTTGCCCCGCGGCCCTGGAGGTGGTACGGCGCCATGGCGATGCCGAGGCGTGGGTTGGTGTTGATCTGGACGAAGGCCTTGAAGGAATCGACGGAGCCGAGCAGCGCGCCGCCGTGGTTCTCGATCGCCAGGTACGAGTTGTGTTTCTCTGCCAGTTCGAGGTCGGGTTTGAGGCTTTCGATGAACGCCTTCATGCGTGTGGCGAGTTCGGCGGGCTTGACGGCGCCGGCGCTTCCGCGCACCGCCACGCCGCCGCCCGCCTTGCCCAGCAGTTCGGCGTACTTGCGGTACCCGCCGCTATAGACCGAGAAGGCGTAGAGTTTGAGGTGGTTCTCCCGGAGCACCTTCCGCAGGCCGTCGGGGCCGAGGCGCCCGAGCACGTCGTCCAGATGCGGGCACCCGGCGTGGGCCGACCAGATGTCGATGGCCTCGAATCCGAGTGCGGCAATGCGTTTGCACGCCTCTTCGATGGGCAGTTTCGAGTACCCGATGGACGAGGCCGACAGGCGCATCGTCCAGCCGGGTTTCTCTTTTCCCGCCGCTGCGCGGGCCAGCAGTCCGGGCGCCGCCGCTCCGGCCGCCATCGCCGCACTCTGCTGCAAAAACTGCCGCCGACTCAGATCGCTGCTCCGCATGGTCGCGTTTCCTTTCTGTCAAGGTCCAAGACGTTGCCGCCGCACCTGACGCTATGGCGCAGTCTACACCGGCGGCAGACGGGCGTCAAACGATTCGGACGGGCCTCACTTCGCCTTCACGTCGTAGCAGAAAAGGAAGTCGGAGTGGCGGATGTAGAGGCGGCCGCCGCACACCACCGGATGGGCCCAACTCGGGCCGCGTCCGCCCTCGGGGATGCTGAACTGGCTGACGATCTGGAAGGCCTGCGGCGTGGCCCGCACCAGGGCCACCTTGCGCTTGTGGTTCAGGGCGTAGAGCATGCCGTCGGCCCAGGTGAACGAGGCCCGGCCCAGGCTGGCTTCGGCGCAGGTTCGTTTGCCGGTTGCGAACTCCAGGCACACCCACGGTCCGGGTCTGGCGGAGTAATTGGAGCCGTAGAGGTGGCGCCCGCGCAGGATGACGCCGCCGTGCTGGTTGTCCATGTCCCTGTTGGCCCAGACCGTCTCGGCGGAACACTTGCGGCCGTCCACCGTCAACCGGAGCAGTTTGCTGCCGGTGCTTCGCGTTGAGAAGAACACACAACCATCGTGAAATGTCGGGGCCTGGATATTCTCATCGAACGGGGTGACGTGCGCGACCTGCCAAAGCAGGCGTCCGTCCTTGGCGGCCACGCCGACCACCGACCTGGCCATCAGCGTGACGATCTGCCGCAGACCGGCGTACTCGACCAGGATGGGCGAACAGTAGCCGGGCTTGTCGCCGATGCCCGTGGTGGTCCAGGCGGTTGCCCCGGTGTTCTTGTTGAGTGCCGCGAGCCCGATGTCCGCCCCGCCGGGCGTGCAGATGACGTTATCGCCGTCGACGAGCAGCGACTCGGCGAGCGCCCAGGAGATGTTGCGGCCTTTGAATCGCTTGAGGATGTTGACGTGCCAGACGGAAGAGCCGGTTGCCGCGTCGAGGCAGACGATGTCGCCGTCGGCGTTTTCGTGATACAGGCGGCCGCCGTCGATGGTGGGCGTTGAGCGCGTGCCGGGATGCGACCGATCGTAGGACGGTCCGTTCCTGACTCGCCACTTCACTTTGCCGTCGAGGTCGATGGCCGCGATGATGGTATCCTCACCGACGTTGCCGGTGGTGTAGAGAAGAGAGCCCGCGATGGCGACGGTAGAGAAGCCATGACCGAGGCCCCGGACGGTCCACAGCAGTTTCGGCCCGCCTTCAGGCCACGCCTTCAGCAGGCCCGTCTCGGTCGAGATGTTGTCGCGCCGCGGTCCGTGGAATTGCGGCCAGTCGCCGGACGGTTGTCCCGCGGTCAGGGGTCGGGTCAAAGCGAGTACGATCACGCCGAACACGACACCGAGTCGGCGCATCGAAGCAACGTTCACCATGGCGGGCCTCCTTCGACTTGCGGCGTCGCGGTTGCACCTTAGAGGAGCGGCAGCGGGATTTCAAGCCTGCACACGCTAATCCCCTCGCGCATGGGGCGAAGGTTGAAACGTAGCCGCGGCCGCCCTATAATCGCCGCGCAAGCGATGCCCGGGGAACCGTATGGCTCACATGCCCGAAATCCTGAACCGCGAGAAGGTTTACACCGGCCGCAAGGTTGCTCTTGAGGTCCACCGCATCCGCGACGCCGGCGGCCGCGAGACCACGCGCGAAGTCG
>CAYVAM010000278.1:0-4076 GCA_964449275.1 uncultured Anaerolineales bacterium | reverse complement strand
TGACGGTATCGCCGGCTCGAACGCCGTCGAGCGCTTTCTGGACCGTGCGAAACGGTCGGGCGCGCGTGCCGGGCGCGTCGTCGCTGCCGTCGGTCGCGACGTAGTATTCGGCGGCCATCGCGGGTGCGGCAACCAGGGCCAACACGAGAGTCACAGCGAGCCGGCGTCGGAATCGGCAGGCCCCGGGCCCGGAGATGGTTCGGGTCATTCGGCTACTTCCCCCTCTTCTTCTTCGGTCCGGCGGGAGTGTAGTCTGGATTCGCCTTGGGCATCTTGGCATTCGCCGTCTTGAGCCACGCGACGAGTTTGGCGTCGAGGCGCTTTACCACGTCGGGCTGTTTGTCGGCGAGGTCGGTCTTCTCGGAGAGGTCGTCTTTGAGGTTAAACAGTTCCCAGGTCTTTCCGTCGTAGCGTTTGATGAGTTTCCAGTCGCCGGCCCGGACGATGCTGTACGGCACGATGCCGCCGCGATAGTGCGGGAAGTGCCAGAAGATGGCGTCGCGCCGGAGCGTCCCGGCGCCCTTGAGCAGCGGCATGATGCTCTCACCGTCGATGGGGCGGTCGTTCGGGAGCCCTATGCCTACGGCCTCGCAGACGGTCGGGAAGTAATCGACGCTGGTGACGGGCACGTCGCAGGTGGTGCCCGGCTTGACGACGCGCGGCCATCGGACGATGAGCGGTTCGCGGATGCCGCCCTCGTAGGGATGGCCCTTGCCGGCCCGCAGCGGCGCGTTGTTCGTGGGGCCCATGAGGCCGCCGTTGTCGGACGTGAAGATGACGAGCGTGTTCTCGGCCACGCCGCACTCCTCGATCGCGGCCACGATGCGGCCGACGGCGTCGTCCACGCTGTGGACCATGGCGGCATAGGTGGGGTTCTTCTGATTCGTCGGCGTCTTGGCCTTGTACTTGGCAACGAGGTCCTTCTTGGCCTGGATGGGCGTGTGGACGGCGTAGTGGGCCATGTAAAGGAAGAACGGGCGGTCGCGGTGCTTCTTGATGAATGCGGCGGCCTCGTCGGCCTCGCGGTCGGTCAGGTACTCGCCCTGGCGGCGCGGTTTGAGCGTGGGGATGTCGGCGAGGCGCGAATTCTTGTACGGGTCGAAGTAGGAGGGCGGCTGTCCGTAATCGCACCCGCCGATGTTATAGTCGAAGCCCTGGCGGTCGGGGTACCAGTCGTCGGGGCCGAGGTGCCACTTGCCGATGTGGCAGGAGGTGTAGCCGGCGGGTTTGAGGGCCTCGGCGATGGTAATCTCTTCGAGTTCCATCCAGAGGGCGTTCTTGGGGCAGAGGATCGGCCGGTTCTTGCCGCCCGTGTACCCGCTCGGGTTCTTCTTGTCGGCCGGAATCTTGCCGCCCTGGAACCGTGCACGGATCCAGTCGGTGACCCCCAGGCGCGCGGGGTACCGGCCGGTCATCACGGCCGCCCGCGTGGGCGAGCACACGGCACAGGCCGCATACCCGTTCGTAAACTTCATGCCCGCCCCGGCCAGGCGGTCGATGTTCGGCGTCTCGTAATACCGGCTGCCGTAACAGGCGGCATCGGTCCAGCCCATGTCGTCGATGAGGATGAGGACGACGTTCGGCTTGTCCTTTCGCGGCGCCCCCGACGCCATCGTGCGCGGCAGAGCGAGTGCGGCGGCCGAGAGGCCAACCGTTTTCAGGAAGTTGCGACGGTTCATGTGTTATCCCTTTCGCACGTCACGAACAGAACGCGGCGGCCAAGGCCGCCGGCTAACGGGTGCCGGCGCGGGGCATGGCTATGCCACGCCCTTCGTCGGCCCCCTGCGCTTCTTCGGCCTGGTTTTGCCGGCGGCGGGTTTGCGGTCCCAGGGATTGGCGGCGCGGGGTTCGTATTTGGGTCGAGCGTCGGCGGCGGGGAGGCTATCGAGGACGGCCTGGAACTTCTTGAGGGCGGCCACGTGGGCGGCGTCGGTGCTCGCGAGGAGGTTCGTCTCCTCCTGCGGGTCGGCCACCAGGTCGTGGAGCCGTGTGATCTTGCGGCTAGGGTCGATCCAGACCTTGTACCGCTTGTCGCGGATAACGCGGTCGGCGAACGCGTTCTTGCCGCGCACCCCCTTCTCGTCGCACGTGCCCGCACCGTGGCCGAGGGCCATGATCCACTGGCGCGGCGAGTCCACCGCCTTGCCGAGGAGGACCGGCGCGATGGAGACGCCGTCGGTCTTGAGGCCCTCCGGCACGGTCGCGCCGGCGAGTTCGGCGAAGGTCGGCAGAAGATCGGTGAAGTCGGTCAGGGCGTCGGAGACCGCGGCGGCGGGGACGCGGCCTGGACCGTTGACGATGAACGGCGCGCAGACGCCGGCCTCGGAGGTCTTTCCCTTGCCGCCCTTCACTTTGCGGCCGTTTCGTGTGCCGGTCATGCCGCCGCCCGATCCGTTGTCGGTGGAGAAGATGATGATGGTGTCGCCGCGGATGCCGAGTTCGTCGATGGCCCGGACGAGCCTTCCGACGAGTTTGTCGACGTAGCGGACCATGGCCTTGTGCATGGCTACCTTGCCGGCGGCGTCGGGCTCGTCGGGCGTGTTGACGAGGGGTCCGTGGGTCAGGGCCATGGGGAAGTACAGCATCATCGGCTCGTCTTTATGGCGCTTGAGAAAATCGATGAGGAAGTCGGTGTAGACGTCGGGTCCGAACTTGCCCTCGTAGGTCTTGCTGCCGGCGCGGGTGTTGATGTAGGCGTCCCAGTATCGCTTGCCGCTTGGCGGGTTGCCGGTCTCGTAGCCGGTCCACATGCACCACTCATCGAAGCCGTGCCTGGCCATGGCATCCGGCGTGAGGCGGAAGTCGTTGATCTGCCACTTGCCGGCGGCGGCAGTGGCATAGCCGGCCGTCTTGAGCAGCGTTGCGATGGTCGTGTGGCGCTTCCAGTCGAAGTAGCCGACGCCCCATCGCGGCACGTCCCAGTGGTTGGTCCACCCGGTGCGCCAGGGATACTGGCCCGTCAGGAGGGTGACGCGGGTGGGGGTGCACTGGGGCATGGAGTAGGCGCCCGTCATTCGCATGCCGCCTGCGGCGAGTGCGTCGAGGTGGGGCGTCTTGATGTCCTCGGCCCCGCAGCAACTTATCCATTCCTTGCCGAGGTCATCGACCATGATGAACAGGATGTTGGGCGGCCGGGCGGGGCCGCTCGCGCCTGTGGGCTGCTTTTGCGCATGGGCGGCGCAGCCCGGCAGCGCGAGCGATGCTGCGGCCAGGCCGGCCGCCTTGAGGAACGTGCGTCGATTGGTCGTCTCACGGGTCATTTGGTGCCTTTCTTGCGCTGGTTGAAGTCCGGATTCGGGCGCGGCATGCGGGCATCGACGGCGCGTCGCCAATCGTGGAGCATCGTGCGGAGGCGTGCCGCCCGGTCGGGCATCTGGGCGGCCAGGTCGTGCGTTTCGCCGATGTCCTTCGCGAGGTTGTAGAGTTCGACGCGATCGTCCTCGAAGGACTCGATGAGTTTGTAATCGCCCTCGCGGACGGCCCCGCTGGGGCTGCCGCCCTGCGGCGAGTAGTGCGGATAGTGCCAGTAGATGGCCTTGCGCGGCAGCACCCCCCTGCCCTCCAAGAGCGGCGCCAGGCTGACGCCGTCGCGGTGCTGCTCGGGCCGAAGCGCCAAGCCGGCCATCTCGAGCATCGTCGGGTAGAAGTCCGTGCTGGTCACGGGCACGCTACAGGTAGCGCCGGGCCTGGCGACGCCTGGCCACTTGACGATCATCGGTTCGCGGATGCCGCCCTCGTAGAGCCACCCTTTGCCGGCCCGCAGCGGCACGTTGGAGGTCGGCCCGCCGCGCGTCGTGGAGTAGCCACCGTTGTCGGACATGAAGAAGACGGCGGTCCGGCCGGCGATGCCGAGGCGAGTGAGTTTGGCCATGACGCGGCCGACGCTTTCGTCCATGCTCCGGACCATGGCGGCATAGACGGCATGGTCCTGCACCTGCCGTGCCTGCGTCTTGCCCTCGGCGACGTAGCGCGGCCCTTTCGGCGGTGGAAGGCCCGCGGCCTTGGCCTTGTACTCTTCCACGAGGTCCTTCTTCGCCTGGATCGGCGTGTGGACGGCGTAGTGCGAGAGGTACAGC
>CAYVAM010000277.1:0-4163 GCA_964449275.1 uncultured Anaerolineales bacterium | reverse complement strand
CCTGGCCGAGTGGGATTACGAGTTGTTGCCGATTGAACTTCGGGACCTTCAGGCCACGGACTTTGATCTGGACCTGCTTGGGTTCTCGAAGGACGAGCTGGCCAGCCTCCTCGATCCCGGTGTGAGGGACGGCCTGACCGACCCGGACGCCGTGCCCGAGCCGCCGGACGAGGCGGTCACCCAGCCGGGCGACCTGTGGATTCTGGGCGACCATCGGCTGCTCTGCGGTGACGCCGGCAACGCCGAGGACGTGGACCGGCTGCTCGACGGCGCCGGTATTCACCTCGTGAACACCGACCCGCCGTACAACGTGAAGGTCGAGCCGCGGTCGAGTACCGCCATCGCCGCCGGTCAGAGTTCGTATCCGGACCTGTCGCGCAAGATGCACCACCAGGGCTTCGACGTGGCCCGCGGCGTCACCGACCCGAAGAAGGCCCGCAAGAAGATGCGGCCCAAAGACCGACCGCTCGTCAACGACTTTGTCTCGGACGAGGAGTTCGACCGGCTGCTTCGGGCGTGGTTCGGGAACATCGCTCGGGTGCTCCTGCCCGGCCGCGGCTTTTTCATCTGGGGTGGATATGCAAATATCGGCAACTATCCGCCGGTGCTCAAGGCATGCGAACTCTACTTCTCCCAAGCCATCATCTGGGTCAAGCAGCACCCGGTCCTGACGCGCAAAGACTTCATGGGCGCCTTTGAGCTGGCGTTCTATGGATGGCGGGAAGGCGCCGGCCACCACTTCTTCGGGCCCAACAACGCCACCGACCTCTGGCACGTGAAGAAGGTGAACCCGGCCGCGATGGTCCACCTGACGGAAAAGCCGGTGGAGTTGGCCGTGCGGGCCATCCAGTACTCCTCGAAGCCCGGCGAGAATGTCCTGGACCTCTTCGCCGGCAGCGGCTCGACGCTCATCGGGTGCGAGCAGACGGGGCGGAAGGCCTACTTGATGGAGATGGACGCGCTGTACTGCGACGTCATCGTCCAGCGCTACGAGCAGTTCACGGGCAAGAAGGCCGAGCGGGTTCCGGCCGAGCAGTCAGTCTTGGTGGAGGCGACGGCATGAGAATCGCCCGCGTCTTCCCGCGTCGCACGAGCGCCACGCCCGACGACGACCTCGCCTTCGTGGGCGACCCACCGCTGTTTCTGCCGGAGGCCGATGAGGTCCACGTGTCCTGCGTGTTCACGTGGGACCGAAATGAGGCCCAGCGGCTGGCCCGGGCGTGGACCGCGCAGGGCTACCGGGTGCGGCTCGGCGGTCCGGCCTTCGATTCGCCCGCCGGCGACTTCGAGCCGGGCCTGTACGTCAAGCGGGGCATGACGATCACCAGCCGCGGGTGCATCCGGCGGTGCCCGTTCTGCTTCGTGCCGAAGCGCGAGGGTCGCCTGCGGCTTCTTCCCATCCGGCCCGGCTGGGACATCCTCGACAACAACCTCCTGGCGTGCCCGCGACCGCACGTCGAGGCCGTCCTGGACATGCTCGAGGTGCAGCCCAAGGCCGCCCGGTTCACAGGCGGCATCGACGCCCGGCTGTGCGAGCCGTGGTTCGCCAAGCGTCTCGGCAAGATGCGCGTGCAAATCCTCTATACGGCCTATGACCAGCCATCGCAGCGGCCGCACGTGGAGCGGACGGTCGCGATGCTGCGGGAGGTGGGCCTTACCCAGCGGCAGGTGGGTTGCTACGTGCTCGTCGGCTACGACGGCGATACGCACTCGGCTGCCGAGGCCCGGCTCGAGTGGGTCTTTGAGACGGGCGGGACACCCTTCGCGATGTACTTCCGGCCGCCAGCGGACCGCAGACGTCGGATTCCAACCGCGTGGCGGCGGCTGGTGCGAAGGTGGACGCGGCCGGCGGT
This sequence comes from uncultured Anaerolineales bacterium, assembly GCA_964449275.1. Taxonomy (GTDB): domain Bacteria; phylum Planctomycetota; class Phycisphaerae; order FEN-1346; family FEN-1346; genus JAUVZF01. The sequence goes on along the minus strand of CAYVAM010000277.1, from coordinate 2,310 downwards.
CATTTTCTCGGCCCGGAGAGGCGCCCCAGTGTTGGCCGGGGCGCAGGGAGACGTGTGATGCGGCTACAGCGGCTGCGAGCAGACGGGCCGGAAGGCCTACCTGATGGAGATGACCCCGCTGTACTGCGACGTCATCGTCCAGCGCTTCGAACAGTTCACGGGCGGAAAGGCGGAACTGGGTAGCCCCGCCCAGCAGGAGGACGCCTCGTCACATTAGCACAAGAGGCCGCGAAAATACCCCGCCGCCTGGTGGATGACGATCTGGAGATTCTCTCGAAGGGTCTCCACGTCATCGCCGTCATCGTACTGACTAGTAAGGTCGAGCATTCGAGAGCTCTCTATGGAAATGCCACGACGAGCGAACTCTTCCTTTATCGCCATCATCGTGCCCATTGCTTGGCTGCCAAGCGAACGGAGTTCTGAGAAGCTACTGGCCGAGGCCGCGGCGTCTGCAATGTGCTCAACTCGCGATATCATTGACTCGATGCTCATGGTTTTCCCCCAGATCATTCTCACCTTCAGAAGTTCCCGTAATCGAAGAACGGACCGCGTGGGATTGATCCCTCTCTATCGCGTTGGCCTGCGTTCGTGGTTCTGCGCGCCGCACTTGACGACGAAATCGCCCCACGAATACGCTGCCGGATTCGTTCATATTCGGAGCGATCACCACCGAGAAACATGGTCTGCTGGACGTGAGTCAGTTCATCCCATTCGGCTTCGCCCCTTGTTACCCTCAAGAAGTTCTTCAGTTCGCGACCAAGCTCCTTCCCGGCATCCATGGCAGCCTGCTGAATCGCCTGGTTTACGACTTCGACCAGTATCTCTTCCAGCATGGTCTGGTACCTCCATGGGAAAGCACCACACACCATTGTACCAAGCATCTTGGAAATGGCAATACTCTACCAGCCGGTTCTCTCTCGTTGTGGTGGCGACCGTTACAGGCAAACGAGGTGGTGTGTGGGGAGCCGGCGGAGGCGTGGGGGGAGAGGGTTGGCGGCCGTTCGGTCCGCCCGAAGAGCACGCCCGCGCTGGCGAGCGTGCAGGAGGATGCGTGATGGCGTCGCGGCTACTCCATAGGCGTGACCTCAAAGTCCCACACCCACACGGTGCCGTCCTTGTGCTGGGCATCCTTGGGTGTCTGGCCGGCGGTCACCTTCACGCGGTAAAGCCACCAACCGATGTCGCCCTGGCCGGTGTCCGGCTCGGCCTTGCGGATAACGGCGTCGCACTCCTCGACGAAGTGGTCGCTTCGGACGTGGACGCGGGTGCTATTCGGCAGCCGCGGCGGTCGATTGCGCTTGCGTGTGGTCGTGGTCATCGTGGGTTCTCCTTACGTGGGTTCTTCTTATCCGTGCCGTGCGAGGACGACCGTGAACTTACCACGCTCGACCTTGCGGAACCGGGCGTCCTTGCCCTTCTTCTGGATTTCCCGCAGGATGGCCGAGTAGAGCGTTGCGGCGGGTGTCTTGCCCTTCGTCTGCCACCGCCCGCTCGCCAGGACCTTCTCGACGATGGTCTTGCAGTCCGTCGGCTCCTTGGCCTTCGCGAGGACCTCGGCCGCCAAGTCGAGGAGACTCGGCTTCTTCTCGCGCGGGGCCTTGCCCTTCTTCGCCGCCTTGGTACCGGTCTCCGGCGCCCCCTCGCGGCCCCCCTTGGCCCGTGTCGCGTCCGGGGCGCCTTGGGCGGCCTTGGCCTCGCCCTGGCCAGCCTGCGACGGGATGGCCAGGGCCATCGGCTTCGACTTGTGGACCGCGCCCCGCAGGCGCTGGGCGCTCTTGATGCGGACCTTCTTGCCCGTGGCGGTGTTCGTCGCGTCCCATCCGCCGCGCGGGTTCTCCGCGTCGATGCGGACGGGCACGACCTTCCCGCTCACCTTCGCGGCGTACGTGCCGCCTACCTTGACCTCTGCCTTCTTCATGGCTCATCTCCTGCCGGCGGAATTGCCGGGCTGAGGGCCCCAGGCGGGGCCCGTCGCCGGGCACCTCTACCGAGGCGGCGAGTATGTCTTGCCGCAGGTCGCGCAGCGAACCAGGGCGTCGTCAAGCCACACGAGCCGGTCCATGTCGCGCTCACCGCAACCGGGGCAGGCGTCCTCGGCGCTGACGAACTCGCGGCCGCACGTCCGCTCCAGGACGATGCCGCCATCGATGAAGTTCCAGCCCCACTCCTCGCCCCAGCGGGCCGGCGGGCGGAGGACTTTGAGGACCTCGCCGGTCGTCCGGTCGCTGACGACGACGCTGCGCTGGACCTGCGTCGCTTCCCAGTCCTCGTGGTCGATTCGGTACTCGCGTCGGCTGCTCACGTCGGTCT
>CAYVAM010000276.1:0-4247 GCA_964449275.1 uncultured Anaerolineales bacterium | reverse complement strand
GCCTGGCGGCCAGGACGCACACCATCAAGGGCGTGGAGGCGAACTCGCGGCAGTTCTTCCCCGCCGCCAACGAGGCCGTCGGAAAGGTGCACCCGCGCCTCTGCGAAATTCGCGACGGCTACGCCTACACCCACTCGCTGACCGGCCCCGGCCTCGGCTACCGGATGGACGAGATTGACCTGACGGCACTGGGGCTATAGTCCGTCGTTTCGAGCGCGCCGTTCGAGCCCGCCGCGGGAGCGGCGGGGCACTCCCACCCACCGTGCCGCTCTCCTACTCATCGACGTACTCATCCTCCGGGTCGAACGGCGGCATGACGACGTTGAGGATCGTGAGGCGACCCACGGCGCGGTGGCGGCAGCCGGGCCGGATCATGACGGCCGTCATCGGCCGCACGGGAATCTTTTCGCCGTCGAGTTCAACGTGACCTTCGCCCTCCAGGACCACGTACGTCTCGGTCATCTTCTTGTGCCAATGGACGGGCGAGGTGGCGGCGATCTCAACGAGATGGACCGACGCCGTCTCGTTCTCCGGCATCACAAACGCCCGCCGCGACGCGCCGCACGGACACGCGGACGGGGCGATTTCATCCAACTGGGCAACGAGATAGTTGGCCATCGGGCACCTCCTTGCTGGGACGACACGCATCTGGACCGGTCGTCGGCAGACCCTTCAGTACACACGGCTGGGCAAGCCGGCCGTGGCACACGCGTTATCAGACCGCTTTTGCAGGCCTCAAAAACCGCCCTCGGAGAGACTGCGGGCTTCATCGCTTCCTGGTTATCCCCAACCCGCACAGCGGCACGACTTGGCGGAGTTCGGGTGGGCCGAACTGGAAGATGGTGAAGCCGCCGGTCTTGTGCTTGCGGGTGATGGTAATCTGGTCGATGAGGCGGTTGATGTTGCACTTGACGGGCCAGACGGAGAGGCCGATGCCGGGGTAGCACGGCACCTTGCCGGCCCACTTCAACTGGGCCTCCACCTTGTTCTCAAACTCCAGGTCGTGCGGCGTATAGTCCATCGGGCAGACGAAATCGAGGTACCCGCGGTCGCACCAGACCTTCCAGTCCTGGCCGATGGTGTCGCGGTCGGCCGGCCAGTTGCGGAAGACGGCGGCGGAGATCTTGCACTTCGGCCGTTCCTTGCGGAGGCGGCGGCTGACCGCCTCGACCACGCCCGTAATCTGCGCGCGGCGAAAGGCGAGCCACTTCCGGTTAAGGTCCGCATCCTCCCGCACGTCGCGCGGCCAGTTTTCGACCTTGCGCCCGATGACCTTCTCGAACCGCTCGCGGCAGCCGGCGCAGAAACAGTACTCCCGCCCGGGGTAGCGGATGTAGTCGAAATGGACGCCGTGCACGTCGTACTTCGTCGCCACCTCGACCATCGACTCGATCTCGAGGCGCTGGTTCTCGGGATGCGACGGGCACAGCCACCGGTCGTGGGGCTCGCCGCGGAAACTGACCTGCGTGCGGCCCTCCCGTTTCATGCGCTCGGCGAACTCCTTCGGCGTCCGCCAGCCCATGTTCCAGTTGACCTTCCAGACGTGGCACTCCACGCCGCAGGCCTTGCACGCCGCCAGGCACTTGGCGATCTGGTCGCCTTTTTCCTTCACGTCGGGGGCGACCGGCAGGACGTTGCTCTCGTAGAACGCCGCGCCGCCCCAGAGCATGTTCGGCAGGATGGCCGTAAAGCCGTTTTCGGCGAGGATCTTGATGGATTCCTTCCACTCCATCCCGGCCGGGCCGAACGCGCTGTGACACCAGAACGCCCGGTGCTCGTTGGGCAGCGGCTTCTGGGCGCGGCACCGGGCTTCGACAAGCAGCCGCTTGACGTCGGCGGCGGCGTCCATCGCCTCGGGGAACTTCTCGTTCTTCAGGAGCGCCGTTGCCTCGTCTCGCTTCGCCGCAGCGCGTGCCAGCGCCTCGAGCGCCTCGCGGTTTTCGTCGGCGGTCTTTCGAATGTCGGCGCAGGCCTGGTCGAAGTTCTCGTACGGCCCCATGCGGCCGAGACGTTCGAGCGTCCCTTCGGCCGCGCGGCGCCAGACCTCCGGCACCAGGTGCCCGATCATCGCCAGGAGCATCCGCCGCTTGTTCGCCGCGTCGTCGCCGAGCAGAACGTGCGTCATAAAGATGCACCGGTCGGAGACGACGACCGCCGGGTAGCCCGTGTCGTTGCCCTTGTCGTCGTACCACCGTGCCGCCACCCGGGCGCGGTCGCCGGCCGGCTTGACGTTCCGGATGTTCCAGGACGTCTGACCGACGACCGGCGGCGCCCCCGTCAGAGCGCCCTCGCCGAAACGGATCGACGCGAAGTACCCGCGGTACTTCTGGCCGACGTGGCCCTGCCCCTGGACGCCGGCGACCGACGCAAGGTTGCCGGGCAGACAGTAGAACGCGAGCAACTTGCCGCCGCCGTCCAGGTATGCCGCCAGGGTCTTGGCCGTCTCGTCGGGAATGCCGGGGTTGTGCGGCAGGATGACCAGGCGCTTGTCCTTCAGGCGCTCCGGCGTCAGGTCCAGGTCGCTGACGACCGCGCAGCCGAGGCCCAGGTCCGCCACCGCCCGGACCATCCCCTGCGTGTACTGGCTGACCGACTTGGCCTCGCCCGGAGCCCGGCGGACGACCGATTCGCCGCGCACCACAAGGATGTCGGCCGGTCCGCCGACGAGGGCCAAGTTCGCAATGTGGAACTCCGTGTCCTCATCACGGCCGCGCCACGCCGAGATGCGGATCGTCCCGACCTTGCCCCATCCGGCGGGGCGGCCCTCGATCTTCGTATCCTGCTTGTCGATCGTGATCCTGTGCCAGCGGCCCTTCTGCCGCGGGGCGAACGACGTGACGTACCAGCCCTCGCCGCTCTGAAAGAACAGGCTGAAGTGACCCACCGGCGACGGGTCGCGCACGTACAGGTCGAACCGGATGCCGCGACACGCCGTCAGGTCGAGGTGGACCGACCGGTCCCACGACGCCCGGTCGATGCGTGTGCCCTTGAAGTTGCACGGCATCTTCAGGCACATGCGGCCATCGACGGTCGCCGGCGTTACGTCCGCCGACCCCCGCATCGGCCGCCAAGCCGCCCGGGCGGCGGCATCGTCGGCGTAGGCGAAATCGTCCACAACCGCCTGCCCGTTTTCAGTCGGGGCCGACGCCTCCAGCGTCGTTCCCCACGCCAGAACGAGCGCGGCAGCGAAAAGGATGAGCGGTCTCACGGCATGTCTCCTTAACGGAACCCTCTTGGCGACCCACCTGTAAGTGTAACCGCGCACGGCGCCGAATCAACCGGCCAACCACGGACGGGTGGACACGGTTCGGCGCGCCCTCGAACCCGTAAAACCCCCTTGCACGGACCGGTCCGTGCGGCGTAATCTGGAGGGTGTCGCGGCGGCGCGGGAGGTTTGCGACGGGGCGTACGGGACCGGCGGCCGAGGGGCCGAGCGAAGAAAATTTGCACGCGGTTTTTGCTCTTGACAGGTTCTCGGCGCCCGTTACACTCCGCGCGGGACGGCCGGAGGGTAGAAAAGGGAACACTGGATGGCCCGGAAACCCAACCGTCGGCAGCAGACCGAAGACGAGCCTCGGCGGGGCGAGGTCGATGGCGAGGAAACACTCGAGTACACCGAACTCGTGCTCCTCATCCACGCGAACAACCTGCCCGAGGCCGAACTCTTGAAGGCCGCACTCCAGGCCCACGGCATTCCCGCCGTCCTCGAAGGCGAGGGGGCCGGCGTCGCCGGCATCCCCGACGTCGGAGCGGGCGTGCCCGTACTGGTACCCGAAGAACTTGCGGATGAGGCGGCCGAACTGATCGCCGAACTCGAGTCCGCCAAACCGGCCATACGGCCCTTAGGGGAGGGCAACGACTTGGAAGGCGAGGAGATCCCCGACCAGCGCGAGGGCGACCTCGAAGACATCGACGAAGAGGATATCGACGAACTCGACTCGCTCGACGACGATGACGACTGGGACGATGACGAGGAGGACGAGGACGACGACGAGGACGATGACGACGAGGACGAGGACGAGGACGACTGGGACGACGATGACGACGACCTGTAGCCATCGGTTCCCTTTGCCCCTCGCCGAGATGGATCTGCCTCAGGCTTCGCCTCGCTTCGCGGATGTCCCCGCCGTTCGCTCTGTGCGCTGATCCGGCCGGAACGAGGAACGCCGGCCCTCGCTCGCCGAGGGCCGCATCTCGTACGTGTTTAGCGTGTCATTCCGAGCGAGCGAAGCGAGTCGAGGAATCTC
>CAYVAM010000275.1:0-4341 GCA_964449275.1 uncultured Anaerolineales bacterium | reverse complement strand
GCTGACCGTTTTTGCGGTGGCGGCAGGCTGCGTGTTTTTGCTCAGGCGAATCCGCGTGGCGGACGACTCGCCGTATGTCGATCCAGAAGCCGGCGTGCGGCCGCACTTCCTCGCCCTCATCCTTCCGATCCTGGTGGTCATCGGCACCTATGCAGCCGTCCGGCTCGGCATGTGGCGCGTGCGGGAGACGTGGCCCGGCGTCCCGGCGTTGAACAAGTACGTGCCGATGATGGTCGGCCTGGTCCTCGCCATGGCGACGCTCCAGTGGCAGCGGCGGCTGGCGTGGCGGAAGTGGAGGCCGATCCTCTCGTCGCACCGGACGGTGACGATGGTCGTCATCATCGCCGTCATCCGGATTTACGGGGGCCTTATCGAGTCGAATCTGGGCGGCGGCGCGTCGCTCGTCAAACAGATGCAGGGGGAGATCGACGGGTGGGCCGTCCACCTCTTCGGCCGCGAGTCCGAATGGGTGGACCTCGTCGTGATCATGCTCCTGCCGTTCATCGCGGGCATCACGACGGGGGTGTGCATCGGGTTCGTCGGGGCAAGTTTCCCGGTCGTCGTGGGGCTCCTGGGCCCGGAACCATCGCAGGCGCACCTGATGGCGGCCACGACGCTCGCCTTCGGCTTCGGCTACATGGGGATGATGCTCTCGCCGGTCCACGTGTGCCTGATCGTGACGAACCAGCACTTCCGGACGCAACTGCTCCACAGCATGCGCGGCCTGCTGCTACCCGCCGCTACGGTCCTGGCGCTCGTGGTGGCGTACCACTTCGCTATCAGGTACCTCATCGGCTGACCGCGCAAGGCGCAGGAAACGGCCGCGCTTGTCGGCAGCGGCCGCGCATGCTAAGGTGACGTGGACCTGCAATCAAGGAGACCGTTCATGACCTCGCGCGAGCGGGTGTTGGCGATGATGGCCGGCGAGCCGGTGGACCGCTTGCCGCTGATGCCGATTACGATGATGTTTGCCGCCGACCGCATCGGCAGGCCGTACCGCGACTACGTCACGGACTGCCGCGTGCTGGTGGAGGGTCAGATCGCCACGGCCGAGGCGTTCGACCTCGATTACGTCTCGTGCATCTCGGACCCGACGCGCGAGGCGTGCGACCTGGGCGCCCCCGTCCGGTTCTTCGACGACCTGCCGCCGGCCATCCGGGAAGACAACACGCTGCTGGCCGACAAGACGCGCCTTGCGGGTCTTCAGGCGCCCGACCCGACCTCCGGCGGGCGGATGCTCGATCGAATCCGGGCGGCAGCGCGCTTCAAGGAGCGCGTGGGCGGTGACCGGCTCATCGAGGGTTGGGTCGAAGGACCGTGTGCCGAGGGGGCGGACCTCAGGGGCCTGAACACGCTGATGCTCGATTTCTTCGACGACCCGGGCTTCGTGCGGGACCTCTTCGCCTTCGCGGTAGAGATGGAACTCGCCTTCGCGCGGGCCCAGATCGAGGCGGGGTGCGACCTCATCGGCGTGGGCGATGCCGCCGCCTCGCTCGTCGGGCCGCAGATCTATCAGGAGTTCGTCTGGCCCGAAGAGAAGCGGCTCTTCGACGGCATCCACGAGATGGGCTCCCGCGTGCGCCTGCACATCTGCGGCGACACGCGCCAAATCCTGGAAGGCATGGGCCAACTGGGATGCGAGATCGTGGACCTCGACTTCATGGTTCCCGTCGCCGAGGGCCGCCAGAAGATGGGCCCCGACCAGGTTATCCTCGGCAACATCGACCCGGTCCACTGCCTTCGCGAAGGAACGCCGGAAAGCATCCGCGACGCACTCGCGCAGTGCCACCAGGAAGCGGGCAAAAACTACATCGTCGGCGCCGGCTGCGAAGTCGTCCGCGACACGCCGGAGGCGAACCTGCTGGCGATGCGGGACTACGCTTTCGAAGCACCCCTCGAAGCGTAGGGCAGTGAGGCGGGCGGCTCGCTACACACTGGCGGGCAAGCCGCCAGTGGCACCCGGCATTTAGCCGCGGGGCTTGCCCCGCGCGGTTACGCGGCTCGTCGAGCACACTGGCGGGCAAGCCGCCAGTGGCACCCGGCGGCCTGCGGTCCTCACAGCCCCGGCCCGACCTCCAGGATCTCCCACCGCCGCTCGTTGGGTTCCTTGCCGTAGGTGACGACGTCGGCGGCCTTCTTGCCCATGAACGCCAGGGCGAGGGGGGCGCGGTAGAAGTAGATGTGTTTCTGGATGTCGGCGTCCCACGGTCCGAGGAAGGTAAGAGTCTGCTCGGCGCCGTCGGGCAGGCGGCGTACGCGGACGGCGCTTCCGACGGTCACGGTGTCGCCGGCGGCCATGCTGGACATGAGGATCGTGGCCTTCCCGATGTCGGCCTGCATGCGTGCGGCCCGTTCGGCCAGGCGGTCGCGTTCTTCGAGGGCCGCCGTGAACTCGGCGTTGTCGCTCACGTCGCCGAGTGCGGCGGCATCGCCGATAGCCTTGGCGTTGGCCGGGACCTGGACGGTCACCAGTTCGCCGTAGGCCTCCTCCTGCCGGCGCAGGGCCGCCGCCGTGGTGTAGACGACCTGGTCGTCGTCCCACGGTTCGACGACCGGGATGGCGAAGTGCGACGGGTGAATCTTTCGCACCAGGTCGAGGACGCGCGAGCGGATGGCGTCGGTCAGGGCCCGGTTCCGTTCGACGGCGGCGCGGATGTCCTTGGCCTGGGCATCGTCGGCGGCCTCGAGGACGGCCCGAAGCGGTCCGCCGCCGCGCGTGCCGACGGCGCTCCGGATCTCGGCGACCAGCGGCCGGAGGCGCCGGTCTTCGCGTGCGTCCTGGCCGATCTTGTCGGCGGCCAGGAGGAAGCGGATCGTCAGCGACACGCGGTCCAGATTGTCGAAGGCTCGGCCGAAGCGGCCGGCGGTGGTGGCGGTCCACAGCCAGAAGATGGCGGCGCGGCACTCGTCGGGGCGGCGCATGATCTCACCTGCCGCCTGTGCCAGCAGGTCCGCGTGACCGGCCTCCGAGAGGGCCGCCGCCACGAGATCGCACACGTCGGGCAGGCAGGCGGGCAACGCCTCCGCAAGGATGTGCTGCCACGCATCGGGCAGCGTCTCCCGGACGTGGGCCAGGACGCACCGGGCCAGACCGGTGTCGGCGAAGGAAGCGATCACCGCCGCAAGGTCGGCCTCGGGCGCGAGCGTCTTGAAGCCCGCCTCGGCCTGCCCGACGAATTCCGGATGACGGCGGTGCATTTCGGCCAGGACCGCCAGCGTGCCGAGGATCTCCGCCGGCCCGGCCCGCTTTCCGCCCTCCAGCCGCCGCGCGAGCGCCTCGGCGAAGTACGTCAGCACCTGGGCCTCGGCCTCCGACTCGCGGCCCGTCTCGCTCAGGTATGCGTGGACGAAGGCAAGCCGGGCCGTGGGTGTCGGCGCCTCGTCGAACGTCTCGCGGGCCCGGTCCTCGAACGACCGCGGCCGCGCCCGCAACGTAAACGTCGGCTGCGTGCGGCCCGAGGCCTCGATGTGCGGCGACCGGCGGACGGTGTCGCGTGCCTTCGACCACCACCTGGCCCAGGCCTTCGTGGGGATGACCGGTTCGAGTGCGGCCTTGAAGTCGCGGAACTTCATCTGTGGCCCGTGCTTTTTGAGGACGAGGCGGGCCAGTTCCGCCGGATCGTTCTCGGCGAGTCCGGCGAGACGTTCGGGCGCAAAGGCAAGAAGGGCGCGGTAGTCCTCGGGGTCGCCCGCCCGGATGTTCTCGATGGAAACGGCGTCGTAGCCGCGCTCGCTCTGGCCGAACGAGACCTTCAGAACCTTGCGATCGGGGTCCACGCCGAGGACGCATCCGGGATGGCGGCGGCGTGGATCGACGATGAAGGCGCCGGGCGGGAGGGCCAGCAGTTTCTCCAGGCGCGCCACGGCCGCCGAAAACGGAAGGTCGTCGCGGCCGAGCGTCATCTCGACGAGCGTGGCGATGTCCTCCACTTCACCGCAGGCCTGCCGGTACAAACCCGAGATCTCTTCGCGGAGGACGTCGCTCGCGGGGAGCAGATCGGCCGCACGCCGAATCACCGCGCGCGCCTCGGCGGCCCGGTCTCCTTCCATCCACGTGGAGACAAGCAACCAGGTGAGCGATTCGAGCGGTTTGGGCACTTCCAGTTCGGCCACGGCGGCAAGGACCGCCAAGGCGGCGTCGGCGCCGAAGGCCTGGTCCTCGACGGCGACCATCCAGGCCGCTTCGAGGTCGTCGAACCGGCCCTCGGCAACCAGGGCCAGAAGTTCCGTCACCCGCTGGTCATGCGACTCTTGCGTCATAGCGGCAGCCTCTCCGTACCTGTTTGGCGTGGTGTCATTCCGAGCGACCGCGGCGCAGCCGCGGGAGTCGAGGAATCTCGC
>CAYVAM010000274.1:0-4351 GCA_964449275.1 uncultured Anaerolineales bacterium | reverse complement strand
ATCATGGAGATGATCCACAACATGGTGGGCCGGCACGAGGGCGTCAGCCTGTTCTGCGGCATCGGCGAACGCACACGCGAGGCCGAGGACCTGCGACGCGAAATCGAGCAGGCCAACGTCCTGGAAAACACCGTCATGGTGTTCGGCCAGATGAACGAGCAGCCGGGTGCACGTTTTCGCGTCGGCCACGCGGCGCTGACGATGGCGGAGTACTTCCGCGACGATGCGCGGCAGGACGTGCTGCTGCTGATTGACAACATCTTCCGGTTCATCCAGTCGGGGTCGGAGGTCTCGGGCCTGATGGGGCAACTGCCCAGCCGCCTGGGGTACCAGCCGACGCTCGGATCGGAACTGGCGGCGCTGGAGGAGCGGATCTCGAACACCGACACGGGTGCCATCTCGTCGATCCAGGCGGTGTACGTTCCGGCCGACGATTTCACCGACCCGGCGGTCGTCCACACGTTCGGGCACCTCTCGGCCTCGATCGTCCTGTCGCGCGACCGGGCGAGCCAGGGGCTGTATCCGGCCATCGACCCGCTGCGCTCGGAATCGAAGATGCTCGTGCCGGCCGTGGTCGGCCGCAAGCATTACGACGTGGCCCGCGAAGTCTGCCGCACGCTCCAGGAATACGGCGAACTCAAGGACATCATCGCCATGCTGGGCCTGGAGGAACTCTCGCGCGCGGACCAGGCCACGGTGAACCGGGCGCGGCGGCTCGAACGGTTCCTGACGCAGCCGTTCTTCGTGACGGAACAGTTCACCGGACACGAGGGCAAGATGGTCGGCCGCGACGACGCCGTCGACGGCTGCCGGCGCATCCTGGCCGACGAGTTCGCCGAGTACCCCGAGAGCGCGTTCTACATGATCGGCACGGTTGACGAGGCGAAAAAGGGATGAATCTGAAAGTTCTGATGCCCACGGGCGTACTGTTGGACGAGCAGGTCCGCAAGGTCAACGTCGAGGCCTGCGACGGGGAACTGACCCTCCTGCCGCGCCACGTCGATATGACCACGACCCTCGTGCCGGGCGTCCTCGTGTTCGAGACGGCCGGCGGACACGAGGAGTTCGCGGCCGTGGCCGAGGGGGTCCTCGTCAAGTGTGGCGGCCAGGTCCTGGTGTCCACGCGGCGCGGCACGCGCGGGACCGAACTTGGTGCGCTGCGGCGGAAGATTCAGGACGAGTTCCGAGAGCGGGACGAGCAGGAAGACGAAGCGCGGATGGCGCTTGCGAAGATCGAAGCCACGTTCGTACACCGTTTTCTCGAACTGGAACATGGCACGCACGGATAAAGCCGCCCAACGCGGACGCGACGAGCGGGCGCAGTTCGCCCGCGATGTCGGCACGAAGGAGAAACGTAAGATCAAGGGCCGACGCCAGCGGCGCCGGAGCCCCTTGTTCTACGCCGGCATGTTCGGCATCGTCGGCTGGTCGGTGGCCGTGCCGACCGTGCTGGGCATCCTCCTGGGATGGATGGTCGACCGGCGGTGGCCCGGCCCCGTCTCGTGGACGCTGACGCTGATGCTGATCGGCCTGGCGCTCGGCTGCGTGAACGCGTGGCTATGGGTGCGGCGCGAAAGCCGCCGCGAAGATTGACGGGCGCCTGCCCCCGGTGTATTCACCGGGGGCTAACTGGTGCGTGGCGTGCGTTGTAATTAGCCCCCCGTGAACACACGGGGGTGCATGGCCGAGGAGCCTCGAGGTGCAGGTTGCGATCTGGAAACTCGCACTGGCCGTGTCGGCGGGCGCAGCCGTCAGTGTGTTTTATTTCGGCGGCCTGTGGATGACGGTGCAGCGGCTGCCGACGGCGAAGCGGCCGCACCTCCTGATGGTCGGCTCGTTTGCCGCACGCACGGTCGTGACCGTGGCGGTCATCGTCCTGCTGGCGTGGCTCGACTGGCAGTTGCTTGCGGCGTGCATGGTGGGATTCATCGCGACGCGCATCGTGACGGTCCGCGTATGGGGTCTCGGGGGCGCGAAACCGAAGGACGGCGCCGAGGCCGAAACGCCCGCACAGGAAGGCAGCGAGGTCTAGATGCACGCGCTCGATACCGACATCCTGTGGCGATGGGGCGACTCGTTCGTCCTCGTGAACAAGACGATCCTCTTCACGTGGATCGTCATGGCGGTCCTGGTCGTGGGGTCGCTCATCATCACGTGGCGCCTCTCTTCCGGTCCGCGCATGGACCGGTGGCAGAACCTGCTGGAGATCGTGGTCGGGTTCCTTCGGCGCGAGATCCGGCAGGTCAGCCGCCAGAATCCCGACCCGTACCTGCCGTTCGTCGGGACGCTGTTCCTGTTCATTGCGGCGTCGGCGCTGGTGGATCTCGTGCCGTACTTTTCGTCGCCGGCGGGGTCGATTGCGACGACGGCGGCGCTGGCGGTGTGCGTGTTCTTCGCGGTGCCGATCTACGGCGTCGCCCGCGGCGGCGTCGCGGGGTACCTGAAGAACTACATCCGGCCGTCGGTCTTCATGCTGCCGTTCAACATCATCGGCGAGGCCTCGCGGACTCTGGCGTTGGCGGTCCGTCTGTTCGGCAACGTCATGAGCGGTGCGATGGTGGTGGGTATCCTGTTGTCGATCGTGCCGTTCATCGCGCCGGCCGTCATGCAGTTCATGGGCCTGATCTTCGGGATGATCCAGGCCTACATCTTCAGCGTTCTGGCGATGGTGTACATCTCGTCCGGCATCCAGGCCCGCGAGACGCAGATGCAGAAGGCCCGGCAGCGCGCCGAGGGGGCGGCGCGCGGACATGAAGCACCGCACCCGAGCCAACCCACTAGCCCGCAGCGTGAGCTGCGGGGCGCCCAACCGCGCGGCGAAACGCACGAGCGCGACGAAACTGGCGAGAAAGGAAGGACCAATGACTGACACGGCCCTGATCGGAATGGTCTCGATCATCATGGGAGGGCTGACGATTGCCATCGGCTCGATCGGCCCGGCGCTGGGCGAAGCGCGGGCGCTGGCCGAAGCGCTCGGCGCCATCGCCCGCCAACCCGACGAGGCCGGCACCATCACGCGGACACTGTTCGTCGGCATGGCGATGGTCGAATCGACCGCCATCTACTGCTTCGTCATCGCCATCATCCTGATCTTCACGAATCCGTTTTGGGATTTCGTGACGGCCTCGGCCGCCGGCGCGGGGAACTAAGCCATGCTTGCCGACCTCACACTCATGCTTGCGGAGCAGGCCGGGCCCGCTGCCGGGGGCGCCTCGTCGTGGGCCGACTTTCTCTGGACGTTCGGCGTTCAGGTCGCCAACTTCCTCCTGCTCGTTCTGTTCCTCTGGTTCGTCCTCTACAAGCGTGTCATCAAGGCGATGGACCAGCGCGAGAAGAAGATCGCCGCCCACTTCGAGGCGGCCGAGGAGAAGGAGCAGGCCGCACAAGCCGCCGCCGCCGACGCACAGCGCGACAAGCAGGAACTCGACGCCAAACGCGAGGCGCTGCTCAAGACGGCCGTGGACGACGCCGACGCACGCCGCAAGGAACTCACCGAACAGGCCCGCCGCCAGGTCGAAGACCACGCCCAGCGCTGGCGCCAGGACCTGGCGCGCGAGAAGGAGGCGTTCTTGGGCGAGATGCGCACCCGCGCGGGCGACCAGGTCTGTGCTGCCGCGCGGCGGGCTCTCGAGGACCTGGCCGACTCTTCGCTCGAAGCGCGGATGGTTGACGTGCTGATCCGCCGCCTCCAGGACCTCCCGGAGGAGGAGTGCCGCGAGTTCGCCGAGGCCGTCCAGGGCTCCGGCGGGCCGGTGATCGTCGCCACGGCCATGCCGCTCGATGAGAAGCACCAACAGAAGGCGGCCGCGGCCGTCCACGACCTTCTGGCGGCCGACGTGGCGGTCGAGTTCCAGACCTCGCCGGAGTTGATGTGCGGCGTGGAACTGCGGGCCGCAGGGCGCGAGATCTCCTGGACCATCGCCGGTTACGTCCAGGGCATCCACGACGCCCTGGCCTCCGGCATCGACGCGAAACTCAAGGCCCCGCCGCAGCCGGTCGAGGCCGATGAGCCGCCGCCCGACGAAGCGCCAAAGGCCGAATCCGATAGGCCGAAGCCCGACGAGGCCGGCACGAGTTAGCCGCCGCGCTGGCGCGGCGGGTCTCCCGACCCGCCGCGACAAAGGCGGCCGAGCGGAGGCTGGCACGAGTTAGCCGCCGCGCTTGCGCGGCGCGTCACTGCGAAGAGACACATGAGCGATGAATTGCCCAACCTGAAGGCCCTCGCCTCCGAAACGGCCGCCGCCTTCGACCACGCCCTGGCCGAGTACCGGCCCGTGCCGCGGGTCCGCGAGGTCGGCATCGTCACGAGCGTCGGGGCGGGCGTCGCGCGGGTCAGCGGTCTGCCGAACGT
>CAYVAM010000273.1:0-4404 GCA_964449275.1 uncultured Anaerolineales bacterium | reverse complement strand
GCCTGTTCCTGGTGGCCTGGGAAGGCCACCAGGCGGACAAAAAGGCAAAGTAGCGCTGTAGTACTAGGCGGCTGCACGTGACCTGCCGACCGGACACCGTCGCGCCGGCGGCGGCCCGTTACGGCGGGTCGCTGCGGCGTTCCCGACCCCGCTGAGTGCCGATGCGCGAGTCTCTGCCATCGACGACCACCATGCCGGTGCCGCTCATCCATGGCGTGGTTGGCACGTTTCAGATCTCGTTGCGAGCGGCTGTGGTTCTGCTGCCTACCGTGTTTGCCAACCTTCATCGCTTCGGTGACTTGGATCTGCTTTTCGTCGTGTGTCTGCTCTGTGCGTTCTGGGTGGTGGCCGGGCTGCTCGGAGCGCCGCTCTGGCATTTTCGTTCGTGGGCCAACCTGTTCGTGTGGGCCATCCTCGGGCTTCTGCTGATGCAGGCCGCGCCCGTGTTCGTTGAGGGTGTGATTGACGACGTGGACCCTCCGCTGGGGGCGTCGGCCAGCATTCTGATCGAACCGCGATTCCAGCCGGCGGGTGTCGGCAGCGCGGTGCTGCCGATGACCCGCTATGCCCGGCGCCCTGCCGCCGCGGTCGGCGTGCTGATGCTTGCGACTGCGGTGGCGGGGCTGTACTGGCTCGTGGCGTCGGCGGCGGTGGGTCGTAAGGGCCTGCGATCGACGACGTGGGCGATGGTGATCGGCCTCGGTCTGCTGGCCGTCTGGATGGCGATGTCGGGCATCAGTTCGCCGGTGTGCGCCGAGGGCGCGGCGCGGCGGGTGGGGCCGGCGCTGATCCTTGGAGGCGACAGCCTGGTGCCGGCGCTGTTGGCCGCCCTGCCGCTCTGTCTGTTGGTGGTCCTACGCCTGCTGGGTTGGATGCCGCGATGGCACCACCTGCGACGCGAGTCCCGATGGGGCTGGCTCGACCGGGCGCCCACCGTCTGGGCGGGGATCGGCCTCCTGTTGACGGGGCTTGTGGCCGCCGCCCTCGGACTGAGCAACGTCCCGAGGCACGTCCTGGTAGTTTGTGTGGTCCTGTCGATCGGATTCGTATTGGTCGGGTACGTCTTGGCGGGTCCCGGCCGCTCTCGCGAGCGTCGGCCTCTGCGAATCGCCCTGGCGCTGGCGCTGTGGGTCGTGCTCATGGTGGGGGTAGGCTCCGCCGTCGGAAACAAGCGCCTCGGCGCCACGCATGCCGACGACCGGCTCGACCTGCTTATGGGCGCCCTTCCGGCCGACCGTGCCGTGTTGGGTCTGGGTGCGGGGAGCGTTTCGTCGCGTGCCATCTTTGGCAAGGCCGGATGGCCCGCGACGGAGGGCGACGATGCCGACACGGACGGTTTTCTGGTGCTTCGAGCGGAACTGGGATGGGCTGGGCTGCTCCTGGTGCTGGCTACCGTCGTTGCGCTGGGCGTTCGGCTGGTCGCGTCCTGGCGGCGCGAGCGGGGACCATGGTCGAGAACCGCCATCATGGCCGGTCTTGGGGTGCTGGCGGCCAATCTGTTGTATTTCCGGCTCGACGCCGTGGCGCTGCTGGCGCCGAACCTTCTGGCGCTGGCGTGCGTGTTGGCCCTCGTCACGGCTTGGGCGGGTCACGGCGCCGAGTGGCGACCGCGGCGGGCACGCGAACTCGGTGAGGCGCGATGGCCGCTTGTCGTCGGCGCGGTCGGGCTGCTGGCGGCCGTCGGGTTGGCGGAGAACGAGATGCTGTCTGCAACGGCCCCCGTGGCGGAACTCAGCGACAAGTTTCTCCACTTCGGAACGTTCGCCATCATCAGTCTGCTGCTGTGTTATGCGCTCGGACCGCAGCCGACCACGCATTACCTGAAGACGCGTGTCTTGCTGGCGGTGCTGGGGACGGCGGCGCTGGGGATCCTGGAGGAATTCGGTCAGGCGCTGCTGACGACAGGCCGGTCGTTCGAGACGCTCGATATCCTGGCGAACGTCCTTGGGGCCGTCGCGATGGGTCTGTTGTGGTGGTTGGTGCGCGTGGGTCAGACATCTCCACCGGAACCCGAGTCGTTTGCAGCCTGATCTTTGCGGGTGCGCCCTTTGCGTGTCCGGCGCGTCTTTCGGTTTGCCGTGTTGGGCCGCGCGAGATCCCTTGCGCCCTTTTCGCCGAACAGGGCCTTTCGTCGCAGCAGATGGTGATAGTGCTGGGCGAAACGGTGGGCCTCGTCGCGGACGGCCTGGAGGATCTTCAGGCCCGGGTGTGTGCGCGGCAGGCGCAGGGGCCGGGACTCGGCCTTGCCGAGGATGTAGATTTCCTCTTCGCGTTTTGCGAGCGAGACGAGGTGCGGCCGCTCGGCATCGGCCGCTGCGATGGCCTCGGCGGCGGCGTGCAGTTGGCCCGGACCGCCGTCCACCAGCACGAGGTCCGGCAGGACCGAGAGTTCCTCCGTCAGGCGGCGGAACCGGCGGAAGACCACCTCCCTCATCATCCCGAGATCGTCCGGGCCACGGACGGTCTTGATCCGGAACCGCCGGTACCCCGGCTTGAACGGCCGCCCGTCCAGGAACGAGACGATGGCGCCGACGGCCTCGGTCGGTCCGAGGTTGGCGATGTCGACGCCCTCGATGCTGCGGATGGTCGCCGCCGCCTCGAGCATCTCCGTGAGTGCCTTCATGCCTTCGGCCGGGTCGAACGTGGGTGTGAAGACCTCCGGCTGAAGGTTCTCGTTGATGTTGCCGCGGCGCGACAGGGCGTCGATGGCCCGCAGTTGGTCGCGGACGCGGGCCGCCTCCTCGAAGTGCAGGCTTTTCGCCAGGTGTTTCATCTCTCGCGTCAGGTCCTGCACGACCCGCACGCGCTTGCCCTCGAGGAACCGCCGCAGCCGCGCGATGCTCTTGCGATAGGTCTCCCGGTCGATGCGCCCGGCGCACGGCGCGGTGCATCGCTTGATCGAGTACAGGATGCACGGACGGAAGTAACGCCGGTTCGGATCGTCCTCGCGGATCTGGAGCGAGCAGGTGCGGAACCGGAAGATCTTCTGGAGTTCGCCGATCGCCGTCCGCAGGCCTGCCGCGCTCGAAAACGGACCGTAGAGTTTCGTCCCCTTCGAGGCGGGCGTCCGGGTGAAATACACGCCGGGGAACGCATCGCGCGTTGTGATCTCAAGGTACGGGAACGTCTTGTCGTCGGTCAGCCGCACGTTGTACCGCGGGTGCGTGTCCTTGATGAGGCGCGCCTCCGTGAGCAGTGCATCCACTTCGCTCTCGACGGGCAGGAACTCGATGTCGGCCACCTCGGCGATCATCTGTTCCTTCTTCGGCCCCAGGTCGGCCGACGGCTGGAAATACTGGCCGACGCGGCTGCGCAGACTCACGGCCTTGCCGATGTAGATAACGCGTCCGCGCGCATCCTTCATCAGGTACACGCCGGGCGCCTGGGGGAAGGACTTGATCTGTTCGATGATCGTGTCGCGGTCCATGGCTTTTCCATCCGGCAATCCATCATAAGCATAGGCGGGGCAGGGGGCCAAATGCAACCGGCTCCCGCCGGGGGAGCAACCGGATAGGGCGCATGAGGGGCACCAATGCCGGCTTGCCCGCTGAGGCATTTCCGTATAGTATAAGTGCGCCGAGTAGTCGGGGGGCTTTTAGCATGGCAGTACTTGTCTCTGGAGGCTGAAGTCGATGCCGACAATTCTGATGATTCGGGGCTGGCGGTTCTTCTTCTACTCGAACGAGCGGAACGAACCGATTCACGTTCACTGTCGCAAGGGTGGGGCCGAGGCAAAGTACTGGCTTGATGTCCAAACCTTTGAGGCGGCGGAGGCTTACGCGTATAATATGAAGCCGGCGGACAAGCGAACCGTCAGACGGATTATCTTTGAGCACTTCGATTACATCGTGAATGAGTGGAAGGCATTCCAGGAGAAGAAAGATGGGTAAGGCACATAACGTAAAGATCCTCTCCTTCGCGGGGCCGGTCGTGCGCCTGAAAATCGACGGCAAGGACTACGAGTTCGACCTGTCGAAGCAGTCCGACCGGCTCGCCAAAGCCTCACAGGAGCAGCGGGAACACGTCGAAATCTCGCCCGGCGGCTACGGGCTGCACTGGCCGGACGTGGACGAGGACCTCGCTATCGACGGCCTCCTTGGCGTCACGCACCCATCGCCGGTTGTTGAGTCGGAGGCGTGAGGGCGATAAGGTGTCCGGGACCTTTTGGCGTTCTTCTCATCCGCTCGCCAGCCTCACCGCGACGTAGCCCTGTAGGGTGGGTGCTCTGCACCCACGCGGAATCTGTAGGGTGGGTGCTCTGCACCCACGCGGAATCTTCGCAGCGGCGATCCAACGGTTTTGCGCGGCGGGTCTCCCGACCTGCCGCGCAGACGTGGTCGCGGGGCACTCGTGTCGCGCGGTGGGTCGGGAGACCCACCGCGCAATGCTCTGCTATCCTCGACG
>CAYVAM010000272.1:2177-4417 GCA_964449275.1 uncultured Anaerolineales bacterium | reverse complement strand
CGGCTGCCGCCGGTCAACGACCGGTCCGTCGGCGGACCTTGCGCGGCCCTGACGCATCGACACACATGGGAAGAGGATCGGGCGAGGTTGAGGAGCAATCCCGTGCCCTCCTCAGCCCGCCCGCCTCCCCCCGCCTTCCGCGTCAGGGACGCCGGACGCAGCCGACGCATCTTCATGGTTGCCCTGCCCCACAGGCGGCCATCCCCACGACCGGTCGGCGCACCCAACGTCCCGCCGCACACCGACGGCCCGGCGGAGGTGTCCCCCACACACCTCGGCTCCGGCCTCGCGGCAGGACAAAAGCCAGCGGTCTTTGGCGTCGCCGCCCCCACCGGCGGCGCCGGACCATGAGGGGCCGGGGCTCCGATTGGGGGGTGCTCCGGCCCTCCCCTCCTTCATGCGATTGCGGATTGGGGAGCACCGGGCAACAGGTTGCGCGAAAGCCGCAACAGCGCCGCCGTTCGAGCCTGTAGGCCGGGGCGGGCCCCGGCGAGTTGGCGCCCATCGACTCGGTTGCCGGGGCGGCGCGTTGCTCTGCCCCGGCCTACATGCTTGACAGCCAAGCGCCGCCGTTCGAGCCCGCCGCCGTTCGAGCCCGCCGCCGTTCGAGCCCGCCACCGTTCGAGCCCGCCGCGGGAGCGGCGGGGAACGCTCCCACGGCATCGTACCTGCCGCCCGCACCAAGCCTGCCACACCGTTTCACGGGCCCAGTTCCGGAGGAATATGATGAACCTGACGCCTCGCCAACACGAGATTGTAGAGTTTATCCGCGACTATGTCGCCCGGAACGATTATGCGCCGACGATGCAGGAGATGGCCGACCACCTGGGCGTGTCGCGCCCGACGGTCTTCGAGCACATCGAGGCGCTCGAGGCCAGGGGCGCCCTGTCGCGCCAGGCCCTTCGGAGCCGGGGCATCGAACTGGCGCCGGAACTGTCGGGCCGAGCGACCGCGCTGCCGCTCGTCGGCCTCATCGCCGCCGGCAGCCCCATCGAGGCCATCGAAGACACCGAGGTCCTCGACCTGGAGGAACTCTTTCAGGGCCGCGCGGGCGAAACGTTCGTCCTCCAGGTCCGCGGAGACTCGATGATCGACGAGCAGATTTGCGACGGCGATTACGTGATCGTCGAGAAACGGTCGCAGGCGCGAAACGGCGAGACCATCGTCGCCCTCCTCGAGGACGGCGACGCGACGCTCAAGAAGTTCTACCGCGAGCGCGGCCGCATCCGCCTCCAGCCGGCCAACGAGAAGATGAAGCCCATCTACGTAAAGACCTGCCGGATTCAGGGCATCGTTATCGGCGTGCTGCGGAAGTACTAGCCAGGAAGGGTTCTGACGGGACTTGGCCGTCTATCAGATAAGGCGCAACAGAGAGGCACGCTTGGTAACTGTTATGGGCGAGCGAGTTAGAATCAGCATACCGCTTAGCAGCATGATAGGAAACGTACGCCGAGTTCTTGTGACCTCTCCCTTCCCCCGCGAAAAGAAGCAACTGGAACAGTACGTGGTCAGCGAGTTTGCTCGCCTGCCCGAAACTGCCCCGATGGGTCTCTCTGATATTCGGAGTAGCGGTGACGATGCTAGTGGAAAACCTGATGTCCTTGCCCAGTGTGGGGCACAAACCGTCGGGTTTCAGCTGACAGAACTAAAGATTGAGCACAGACCTCGCTCTGCGCACGCGGCAAATACCATGTCGCACCGCTTAGCGGACGCGGTGCTGCGGCAAGGCAAGCCTGCTAGACCAGTGGTTGTGACCATAAACTCACACCACGACTACCTGAACAAACTGCTCAAACTGAGCAGCCGGGAGATTGACTGGCTGGCACATGCCATCATCAAGGGCTGCCTGAGCCAGGAGTTTATCGACATTGACCTCAAAGGCCCGCCGCCATCCCGTTACCTGAGCGTTGTAGTGCCAGAAGCCCTTCGAAACAAACTCTCATACATAACCATCTCACCGATTCCCGACGCCTCCTGGACAGGTGCGAGAGGGGGTGACGGCGTTTTTGTGAACGTAGGCTTTGAGAGGGTTTCGGTGTCACCGTCCGAACTTAAGAAGCTGGTGGAACGTCTAGGCCGCAAGAAGAGACACTCGAAGGCTGAGATACTGCTGATCTGGTGTCGAGACCAAGATTTCTACGGCATGGAAGACAATCTGGCAGACCTCCTTAGAAATGAGTTCGCGGACTCGGCCCCTGAGCGTGTCTATTTTCTGGCCTTCCGGTACGCAACCGAAGAAA
>CAYVAM010000272.1:0-2167 GCA_964449275.1 uncultured Anaerolineales bacterium | reverse complement strand
AGCCACACGCGCCGACCCTAACAGATTCAAGGGCTCGTCATCGGCGTGGTGCGAAAGTACTGAGCCAACAGAGCGCCGGCCCCGCAACCCTGCACGCACCGGGGCATGATACGCGGGCCACCGCTCCGGCAGCGGCGCAGGATGCTGCGCGACAATGGGCTCTACCGCCCTCTCGCTGATGACAGGCGCCGGTTATGGACGCCCACGAGAAGTTAGCCGCGGGGCTTGCCCCGCGCGCTCGCTGATGACAGGCACCGGCTATGGACGCCCACGAGAAACTTCGTCTCCTGGCCGATGAGGCGCGCTACGACATCTCCTGTGCCTGCGGGAGCAAGGAGAACCGCGAGGACCACCGCCGCCGCGGACCGGGCGGCTTGTGGCTCTACCCGGCCTCGGTGCCGCGAGGCGGAACGTCCGTCCTGCTGAAGACCCTCCTCTCGAGCGCCTGCACGAACGATTGCCGATACTGCCACCTCCGTGCGGGGCAGGACGTGCGTCGTTGCACACTCGATCCGTCGGAGGTGGCCCGACTGTTCATGAACTACTACGAGCAGGGTAAGGTCTTCGGACTGTTCCTCTCCTCGGGCGTCCTCCGCAGTCCGGATTACACGATGGACCGCCTCCTCGGCGCCGCCCATATCCTGCGCCGGCGGTACGCGTACCGCGGTTACCTGCACCTGAAGATCATACCCGGCGCGTCCGACGCCGCCATCGAAGCGGCCCTGGCCGTGGCGAGCGCCGTCTCGCTGAACGTCGAGGCGCCGACGCCTTCGTCGTTCCGGCTGCTTTCGAGCACGAAACGGTACGAGGAAGACATCGTCCGGCCGGTCCGTCTGATCAGCCGCCTGACGGCCTCGGGCGGCCCGTACGCGCGGGTCAAGCAGAGCACCCAGTTCGTGGTGGGCGCAGCCGAGGAAACCGACGCCCAGATCGTCGAGGCCGCCTTCCGTCTCTACCGACGCTGGAGGTTGAACCGCGTCTATTTCAGCGCCTACCAGCGCGGCGCCGGCGATGCCTGCCTGCCCGGCCAGCGTGGCGGCAGCCGCCCCGAGGACCTGCCCGCGCGCGAACACCGCCTGTACCAGGCCGACTGGCTGATCCGGAAATATGGCTTCGAGGCAGACGAGATCCCCTTCGAGGCCGACGGGAACCTGTCGCTGGCGGCTGACCCGAAAGAGATGTGGGCCCGTCACCATCCAGAACGTTTCCCCATCAACCTTAACAAGGCCGATCGTTGGGAACTTCTACGGGTTCCCGGTTTCGGCCCGGTCACGGTCCGCCGCATCCTCGACCTGCGCCGAGGCGGCGGCCGTGTCCGACGGATCGAGGATCTGAGCCGGCCCGGCAGGCGCCTCCGCGAGGCCGCCGCATACGTTACGTTCTGAGCGGCGGGGTGAGGACACCCACCGCGCGAAGACGCGCACACGCGGCCGTGAACTGCGCTATGCGGTCGAACCGGGACAGAACCATGTGGATTTCAGACGAGGTTGACGATCACACGGAGAAGTTCGTTGAGGAGATGGTCTGATGCCGACGCTTGCCGTGAAGCGAAAAGAGTGGCTTGAAGTCCTCTCAGGCGAGGATCGGCACTGCATCATCTCCCAAATCACACGGATGACGTGGGACGCTACCGCGTTCCGTGTGGTCAACGAGGCGCGACGCCTTGCGCCGCGGGACCCTGACGGAGGTGTACAACTCAACGGGCTGATGCACTCGCTCCTGGACCGGGCCTTTTTCGCCAGCCACATGGCAGCCGTGCGCCGATTGACGGACGACAAATACCCCCTGAATGGCAAAAGGGGTGTGTACTCCTTGTTAGCACTCCTGCAGGACATGCGGACACATCGGAACCTGCTTACGCGGGAGGCTATCTTCGCGGCCGAGGACCTGCAGTACGACTATGAACCAATCCGCCAAGAGTATTATGAGTACAAAGACTCGCAAAGGGAGGCTGGAAAGGAGGGGCCCTATTTTGTTCCGGACAATCTCTGGTGGCGTACACACGACAGGCGGCACGAGCAGATCGACCGGTTGGCCGGTGTGCAGGCGCAGGACCGACAGCCCGGAGACACGGTCCGCGAGAAGGTCTTTCTCGACCTTCAGCAGAAGATAGAGAAGGCCACCGAAGACGTGAGGTGCCATGTGGACAAGTTCATCGCCCATGCCG
>CAYVAM010000271.1:0-4488 GCA_964449275.1 uncultured Anaerolineales bacterium | reverse complement strand
TCGGCGTCGAACTTGATCCGCTGCATGTACAGGTCCTTGCCGTCGCTGACGATCAGGTCCGGCAGCGCGCCCTCCATGGCAAACGGCCGGCCGACGTCTTTCGTGATGTCCGGCCACGGCCCTTCCAGATGGTGATGGTGGAGCACCTTGCCGGTCTTGGCGTCGAGGCCATAGACGAGGATCCCGCCGTCCAGGAAGGACGACCGCCCGGCGGCGAAGTACACCACCCCGCCCTGTACCAGCACACTGCCCTGAACGGGCCAGACGGACTCGAGTTGCCCAAACGACACCAGCCGCCGCCGGGCCGGCGCGGCGCGGAAACGCCACACCAACACCCCATCGGTCGCGCGCAGGCAATACACCGAGCCGTCGCGGCAGCCGAAGAGCACCATCCCGTGCTGCACGGTGGGCGAGGAGTCGATGCGCCCACCGGCGGTGAAACTCCAGACGTCCCGGCCGGTTGAGGCATTCAGGCAGCGGATGCGGTGGGCGTCCTTCTCCGCCACCCAAAGGTGGTTGCCGACCACGATCGGCTGCGAAGCCCGGCAGGTCAGTTCGACCTGCCATTGCTTGCCCAGTTCGGCGGGGACGGCCGTCTTCGCCCACCCGCTTCGCTGGCCGTCGCGCCGGTACATGGGCCAGTCGGCGGCCGATGCCTTGGCCTCGTCCGAGACCTTGCCGTAAGCACTGCCGCGCTGGAGGTTGGCCTCCGTGGCGGGCTTCAGTTGGTCGGCAGGTTCCGCCGACAACGCGAGAAAGCCGGAGACCTTGACGCCCGGGTAGCAGAAGCACTGGTTGTGGGGCACGTAGAGCAGCCCGTTGGCCGGCGTGAGCCCCGTGAAACATGGGCCGCGCACCCAGTCGTTACGCATGTGATTGTTGCCCTCGGTGTCCACGAACTCGGTCCCGCGTTTGGGCAGGATCAGGTAGCGCACGGTCGCCTTGCTGCGATGGCAGCGGTAATGGTGGCCGGCGGAGATCGTTTTGCCCACCGACAGCGTCTTTTTGACCTCGCCGGTCCGAAGGTCGCGTCCTTGCAAAGAGCCGCACCAGACGGTGCCGCCGCCCGTGACGAACAGGTCCGTCGGCTGGGTGCACGCGGCCGCCCAGGCCCTTGCGCCGGCGTGCCGCCAGAGGACCTTGCCGTCGTCCAGTGAGAGGCTCGTCAGATAGAAGCCGCCGCGTGTCTTCGGCTTCCTCTGTTTCTTCTTGCCCGCGTCCTTCGTCGCCTCGTTTCCGCCTGCGGGCGCGGTCGCCTGCCCGTGACCGTGGAAGAGCACGATGCCGTCGCTGATGACCAGTGTGCTGGTTCCGCCGAGTGTCGAGCCGATGGGGTTGTCCGCCCGCCAGATCTCCTCGCCGGTCCTGGCGTCGAGGCAGACGAGTTCCTCCAGGTTGTGGTAAACAACTCGCCCGGCCCGGGCGGACAAGGCGTACGGCACCACGCGGATGCCTTCCTTACGCCACAACTGCTTGCCCGTCTTGACGTCGACGGCGGCGAGCGTATCGTCAAGCGTGTCCTTGCCGATACGGGCGGTCGCTCCCACCGACCGCTTCTCGGTGATCTTCACGGCGAGGACGCCGTCGGAAAGGATCATCTCGTCGGCGCCCTTTGTGCCTTCGAGGGCCTCGCTCAAGATCTCGCCGGTCGCCGCGTCCAACACCGAGACGGGCGAGCCGAGGAAGCGGAGGGTGACGTAAACGCGGTCGCCCGCCGCGACCAGCCGCCGGGGTATCGTGTGATGAATGCTCCATCGGCCCCCGACGCCCGTGCCGAATTCCGGCTGCCACTGCCGCATCGGTACTTTCCAGAGCAGAACGCCGTTGGCGGCGTCGCGTGCGATGAGGCTGCAGCGCTGCGGCAGTTTCCTGTACACGCCGGTGGGCGCCTCGTCGAAGATGGTGAAGATGCGCCCGCCGGCAGTGACAACGGCGGCCACGCTGCTGGGGAATTCATGGCTGCGGCACCATCGCGGTCCGGCCACCCAGCGCAAGCGCTTCGGCGGGCCGATGCGCCTGTCGTTGGCCACCGCGTTGCCGCCGGCGTCGTGAAGGAAATGGGACCACTCGTCGATCTCTGCGGACCTCGGCTTGACCGTTTTTCGCCACGTGTCGCCCTGCCGAACGTACGCCACACCGTTCGGCGCGAGCACGCGGCGGACCTCGTCCATCGTCACCTGGCCGAGGTCGCTTGCGACCACGAGGTTCACGACTTCGCGAACGTACGGCAACTGCTTGCCGTCGAAATGATCGACGGAGACCTTGCCGTACACGCCGAGCGATTGAATGTGCTGCCTTGCCTCGCGCACCTTGTCCACGTCGGTGTCCAGGCCGTGGACCAGGTAGCGCTCGTTGCTGCGAAGTGCAGCAGTCAGCCGGCCGTCGCCGCAGCCGAGATGGACGATGAGCCCGCCCTTGACCCCCGTGGCCTTGAGGATCTTCGCGGCTTGGCCGCTTTCCGCCACACCGGCGGTCGGGCCGAGAGCCAGCAGCAACGCTGCCGTCACCAACATCCGTAGTGGACGAGATCGCACTATGCTTCCCTCCTCTTGCCAGCGAGTCCGCTGGGTGCTCTCCTATATCTGATGGATCAGGTGATTCCGAACCGGCCGTGCGGCAGCGTTGGGGCCTTCACGGCGTGATCTGCGGCTCCCTACCTGGCCGTCTGCTGCGCGCCCGGCGGCCGGTCGTCGGTGCGGAACGGCACGGCCGGCAGCCCGGCTGCGCCGTACACGTTACAGTATAGCGGATTCTGCTTCCAGACGTAACGGACGGCCTGTAACCAGGGCTTGTAGCACAAACCGCGAGTTGGTAGCCTGACCGTGCAACCTCTCTCTGGGCGAGGCGAGACCGTGTCTGTGCTCTCCACCGGAAGCACTCCATCGTTGGGGCGCGGCAAGTCTGCGTACCCGCCGCGCGGATGCACCGTCGTGCGCGGTGGGTCCGGAGACGCGCCGCGCACGACTCGCGCAGGACCGCCTGGTGGTGTGCGACAGATCGCGCTTTGGCTTGTCGCCGCGCTCGCGGCAGCGCTCGTTCCGGCTTCTCCGGCGGCGGGCGACGTTTTCGTCCGGTTCCAGTTGATCGAGCCCAAGCAGGGCGTCTACTACGTCCGCCTGGGCGGATACATCCACAAGCCGCCGTGGTACCTTCCGAAAACGGTCTGGCCCGCCGGGGCCGACAAGGACGCCGCCGCGCGCACGCCCGCCGGCGCGGTCACGCCGTGGTTCGACCTGGGGCGCCACGCCGGCGACCGGCTGCACGGCCGGTTGAACCGTTCGGGCGGCGTCGCGGAGTTGCCCAACGTGACGGCCGATTTCGTCACCGACCCCGCGGCCGACCGGTGCCGCGTGGTCATCGAAATCGCCACCGCTCCGAACGAGAAGGCCGTCGTCAAACGGTTCGAGGAGTCTTGCGCGGGGTCGCTCACGAGTTTCCTCGTCTCGCCCGACCCGAAGCGCGACGCCGCGCACCTGGAGACGGCAAGTCAAATGACCGAGCGCCGCCTCCGATGGGCCCGCGAGGCGACGGGCGGCAAACGGACCGCACCGAAACGGCTCATCGTCCAGACGAGTTTCTGGAGCCCGCAGCGGCCCCAACTCAACCTTAAGGAAGCCGAGGTCCTGTGGCTGCTCGGTTTCAACGTGGTCGGCAACCAGCGGCCGGAGGTCCGCCAGGCGTTCGACTTCCGCGTCCCGGGCCATACGCATCGCGTGGCATTCGGCCCTGCGGCGACGCGCGAGGCGATCGACGAACTGATGAAGGAGCACGCCTCGCGTGCCAAGGAGAAGCCGGCGACGGGCGTGCCCTTCGGTTTCTCCGACGAAGTGGTCTGCCGTCCGCCCATCGGCGACGATAAACAGGCGCTCGCGCACTTTGCCGCATGGCTCGCGCGGCAGAAGGTCACGCCGCAGACGCTCGGCGCGTCGCGCCTGGCCGACGTCGTGCCCATCGAGACGCCGGAAGACCTGCGGCCCCGGATGAAAGCGGACGAGCCCGCTGCCCGCCGCGTGTTCTACTACACGTCGCGCTTCCGTCAGGCCGCCATGACGGAGCGGCTGAAGTGGCACACCGAGGCCCTTCACCGCCGGTTCGGCGACGGGCCGCTCGCCTCGACGCTGGTGGCCGACCACCCGTACTTCGGCGGGTCGGGCCTCGGCATGGGCATGACGCCCAATGCATGCTGGGGCGGGTACCCGCTGGCCGCCGACTGGTTCGACCTGGCGCGCACACGGGCGGTCGACCTGGCCGGAATCGAGGACTGGATGGGCCTTCAGTTCATGTACGGCCCGAACTCGACGTGGGAAGGGTTCCAACTGATGGGTTTTCAGGCCGCCATCTTCCGGAGCGGCAGCCGCGCGACGCTTCCCATCATCGCCTGGATCACGCCGAGCGACGAGACGAACCTGCGCCTCAAGACCGCTTCGGCCCTGTGCCAGGGCGCCAAGCACTTCTTCTACTGGACCTACGGGCCCACCGCCACGAGCA
>CAYVAM010000270.1:0-4600 GCA_964449275.1 uncultured Anaerolineales bacterium | reverse complement strand
CTCCGGGAACGCCCCCAGGGCCATCAGCGTCGTCGTGACGGGGATGTTCCCCTTGACGGCCACCTCGCGCAGCAGGTCCGACGCCTCCGAGATGATGACGCCGCCGCCGACATAGAGGAGCGGCTTCTCGGCCGCGTTGATCGCCTGGGCGGCCCGTTTGATCTGGCGCCGGTTGCCTTTGTAGACGGGTTTGTAGCCGGGAATGTCCACGCTGTCCGGAAGCGGCTGGCCGGTCTTCGCAACGGCCACGTCCACGGGGATGTCCACAAGGACCGGCCCCGGCCGGCCGGTGCGGGCAATGTGGAACGCCGCACGCAAACACTCGCCCAGTTTGGTCACGTCCCTCACGAGATACGTGTGTTTGGTGCACGGTCGGGTGATGCCCGTGATGTCGGCCTCCTGAAAGGCGTCGTTGCCGATCAGGTGCGTCTTGACCTGGCCCGTGATGGCCACCACCGGCACCGAATCGAAATTGGCGGTGGCCAGGGCCGTCACGAGGTTCGTGGCCCCGGGGCCGGAGGTGGCAAGGCAGACGCCGACCTTGCCGCTGGCCCGGGCGTACCCGTCGGCCGCATGGCCGGCGCCCTGCTCGTGCCGCATGAGGATGAACCGCAGGTCCTCATCGTCGTAGAAGGCGTCGAGAACGGGAATGACGGCCCCGCCGGGGACGCCGAAAACCGTGTCAACGCCTTCGGCCTTCAGGGCTTCCAGAAGGATGTGCGCACCGTTGCGCTCGGGCATGGGACGGCTCCTTTATCCGTGGACGATGGCCGGTGAGACGCACCGCCTGAGTTCCGTCACAAGACGGGACCTTGCCCCGTCTCATTGGACGCGAAACCGGCGTGGTTCCGCATCCCGGCGCCGGCCTCCGCAGCCGGTCGCCGTCCATCTCAGCCGCCCGTCAAACGGAACATCCGGGCAGGAACAACACCGCTACTATACACTACAAGCCGCGCCAAGTCCAGCGGAAATTGGCGGCCACACGCTTACACGATGCCCTCTCCGAAGATGTGGTCCTTGTCTCTGCCTTCGGGCTTCTCCTCGGTGTCGGGACCTTCTTCAACAGGCGGCTCGGCTGGCGGCTCGGGAGGCGGCTCGGGAGGCGGTTCGGCGGGCGGTTCGGGAGGCGGTGCTTCCACCGTGTCCACCTCGGCGTCCGGCGGCGGTTCGTCGGCCGCCGGCCCGGGCGCGGGCGCCTCGGACACGGCAGCGCCGGCGGAGGCGGGCTCTGTCTCGCCGGTTCCGGTCCGGGCCACCTCGTCGCGATAGGCATCGAGGATCACGTCCTGGAGTCGGGCGCGGCACTCGGAGTTGATGGGATGCGCGATGTCGGCGTGCAGTTTGCCCTGAACGTCCTCGTCGGACATGCGGTTCTCCGGGAGTCGGCCGCCGCAATCGTTGCAGAACTTGGCCCGGAGGTGGTTCTTCCCGCCGCACTTCGGACAGTGGTCCGTCAGTTTCCTCGAGGGCATCGCGACGAACAGGCCGTTCGTCCCATCGATGATCTTCAGGTCGCGCACGACGAACTCACCGTCCAGCGTCATCGTGCAGAAGGCCTTTAACCGGTCGCCACTCTGAGGCGACACCTTGACGCTGACATTAGTCACTTTCATGTCGGTTTCTCCCGCTGCTGCTTCCCATCTGCCAGTAGTGTTGTAACGTGACTTTTTGCGCCCGCGGCGCGAACGGCCTCGGCCAGGCGGCGTGCCTCAACCTCCGTATCGGCAACCGCAAAACAGGCCGATCCGCTTCCCGTCATCCCGATGGCGGCCGCTCCGGCCTGTTCCAGACATCCACGAACATCGAACCGGCCGCGCCTAATACTATCGGCCGCTGGCTCCAAATCATTCACCAGAAAGCGCCGAGCCCGGCGCGCCGGCCCCGCCAGGCGGGGTAAAATGTCGGTCGCCGCCGAACGACCGTCCATCGAGGCGCCCAGCCGATCGTAGGCCGCGTACACCTCGGCCGTCGGCATCTCGTAGTCCGGCCACGCCAGGACGAGCCACCAGGACGAGGTGGCCGCGACAGGCTCCACACGCTCGCCCCGGCCGCGCATGACGGCAACGGGCGACGCCAGAAACAGCGGAACGTCGCTGCCGACGCCGGTGCCCAGGCGAGTCAACTCCTGTCGCCCCAGGCCGCAGTCCCACAGCGCATTCAGGCCGACGAGCGCGGCGGCAGCGTCGCTCGACCCGCCGCCGAAGCCGCGGCCGGGAGGAATGCGTTTCTCCAGGCGTATCCGGGCCCCCTTCGCCGGGCGGCACTCGTCGGCGAGGGCGCGCGCGGCCGTCGTGACCAGGTTGTCCTCGCCGCCGGGAACGTCGATCCCCCCGCACACGAGGTGGATACCGTCTGCCGGCTCGAAGACCAGTGTGTCGAACAGGGCAACCGCCGCCACAACGCTCTCCAGGTCGTGGTACCCGTCGTCCCGCACGCCGAACACGCGAAGCGTCAGATTGACCTTGGCGGGCGCTTCGACCGTCAGGCCCTGAGCCGATGATGTGACGCCGAGCATCCGACCGCCCTCGTCGCTCCCGGAAGCCAAAACCCGCTGGTGCGGTATACCGACTGCGGCAGTCACCCCTTCCACGTCTATGATAGGCCCGGCGAGTCGGCCAAGTCAATGCGAAGCGCATTTTACCTTGCCGCCTCGCGCCCGCCCGCTTAGACTCATTCCCGCAGAGAAACGGAGACGCCCGCCGGCAAGACGGGCACGAGCGGTCCGTGTTGCGAACTCCGCGCGGCGGCCTTCCCAGGCCGCCGCGGCGCCGAAGCAGCACGTTCTCGTGGTGGCCTGGGAAGGCCACCACGCGGCACGCTAAACACGTACCACGCGGGCGCGCCCGGGCGATCCGCCTTGCACAAAAGGAATCCACTCACTTGTCAGACGATCAGGATCCGAATGCGCCGACCGGCGTCACCGACGAGATCATCGAGGAGGAGATACACGCCCACGCTGCGGCGCGGCTCTTCGGGCCCGTCCGGCGGTTGTACGGGTGGGTCCTCGGCTGGGCCGAAACCCGGCACGCCGGAAAGGCGATGGCGGCGCTTGCCTTCTCGGAGGCCATCTTTTTCCCCGTCCCGGCCGACCTCCTGCTGGGGGCGCTGTGCCTGGGGCGGCCGCGGTCCAGTTTCCGGTGGGCGACGATCTGCACGCTCGCGAGCATCCTCGGCGGGACGACCGCCATGCTGCTGGGCCTGGCCGTCGGGCAGGCCCGCGTTACGGGGGCCATGGAGTTCGTCGGCCTCGGCGAGGAGGCTGCCAAGGCGCTCGGGGTTTTCGGTGAGTACGGTTTCTGGGCGGTGGCGGTGGCGGCGCTGACGCCGGTTCCGTACATGGTGTTTTCGTGGGTGGCGGGGTTTGCCGAGATCGCCGTCTGGCAGTTTCTGCTCGCGTCGGTCATCTTCCGCTCGATGCGATTCTTCGCGGTGGCGGCGATCGTTTACGTCTTCGGGCCTGCCGCCAAGCGGTTCATCGACAGGTACTTCAACCTGGTCACCGTGCTGGTCATGTTGTTGGTGCTTGGCGTCGTGGTGCTTGTGAGGGTCCTGAGGGGCTAGGGGGCCGGCTATGCTTTCCGATAGCGACAGGAAAACGCTGCTGTGTATCGCACGCGAGACGATCAAGGCGGCCGTGACGGGCATGGCCGCGCCCAAGATCGCGGTCGAAAGCGAGGCCCTGGAGGCGCCGTGCGGCGCGTTCGTCACGATGAAGAACGGCGGGCGTCTTCGCGGCTGTATCGGCACGTTTCTTGCCCGCGGGCCGCTTCACGAAACGGTCCGCGAAATGGCGGCGGCCGCCACACGCGATCCGCGGTTCCTCGGCGACCCCGTGACGGCGGGCGAACTCGCGCGGATCGACATCGAGATCTCGGTCCTCTCGCCGCTCGAGAAGGTGGACGACCCGCTCCGGGACATCGAACTCGGCCGCCACGGCATCTACGTCCAGGGGCCGTACGGCTCGGGCTGCTTCCTGCCGCAGGTCGCCACCGAGACGGGATGGTCGAAGGAGGAGTTCCTGTCGCACTGCTGCGCGGGCAAAGCCGGCATGCCGCCCGACGCCTGGAAGTCGCCCGACGTAACCGTCTCGCGCTTCGAGGCGGAAATCTTCGGCGAAAAGGAGGAACCATGAGACGAACCGCCCGGTTGCTTCTCGTCGTCCTTGCTGTTGGGCTTTGTGTCGCCGGCCCAGCCACGGCCGGGGAAACACCGGCCTTGACGCAGGCAGCCGCCTCGGCCAGGATCGCCGGATACTCACTCAGCAAGGTCCAACGCTGGCTCCACGAGGTCGCGCTCAAGAAGATCGACACCGAGACCGGCCTGTACCGTGCGGACGGCAACTGGAACTACCGCGACACCGCCGCCGACTGTTACCCCTTTCTGGTCTGGGCGGCGTGGGCCACCGACCAGGCGGCGCTCGAGGGCCCCGTCCGCAAGGTCCTGCACGCCGAGCAGAGACTCTGCAACCACCTCGACCGCATTCCCGTGCCGTACGATTTCAAGCGGAAGGCCAGGCAGGAGGGGCAGTCGCTGGACCGCATGATCTACGGGGCCTCGGAGTACGTCAAGGACGGCCTCATCGCCATCGTCGAGGTCACCG
>CAYVAM010000269.1:0-4629 GCA_964449275.1 uncultured Anaerolineales bacterium | reverse complement strand
CCATGGAGGGCATCCTGGCCTTCCAGCTCCACGCCGGCGGGCCCATGAAGGTCCAGTTTAAGGACATCACGCTCCAGGTCTTCGGCGACAAGTAGCCGAGTTGGCGAAGGACTCCCCCGAGCCTGTCGAAGCCTTCGAGGATGCGACGCTCACTGGAATGCTTGGGCAGGATGAGAATCGGGGCGTGTGGCCGGGCCGCGCGAGGCGGCGCTTACCACCGGAAGAACCGGTAGGGGTCATCCCACTCCTGGGGTTCGTCCAGGTACAGCCCCTCCAGCCACCGGCCCTCGGTCGGGTTGCCGATCGGCTCCACGCTCACGTCGGAGAGCCACAGTTCTCCGGCGCCGCCATACCAGATTTGCAAGCGCGTCCGCTCCTCGGCCGTGTCGTTCGACTGGACGTCGAAGCGGAACGGCTGCCACTCCCGGCCGGGCACGAAGCGTTGGTACTCGAAGAAGGATTTCCAGTTGGCCATGTTCGTGATGGTCACGGTAACGCTGTCGGCCTGCAGGCGTTCGGCACGGGCCTTGAAGGAGATGCGGTACCACTGGCCCTTCCTGACGGGGAGGTCGTGCTGGGCGAGCATGACGCTCGGCTTCTTGTCGCCCTTGACGGGCGGACACGCCAGCACCGCGGCCCACGCCTCGGCGCCCTCCTGCATCCTCTCACGCCGGCACGTGGCCCCTTTGGCGCCCGGCGCGAACAGCCACTCGTCGGGGGTGCCGTCGCCGTCGGCGTCGCTGCTGAAGTTGCCGTTTCGCACCAGGGACGCCCCGGGGCTGCCGCCCACCGGCGTCGAGAACCGCTTCAGGACGGGGGGTGATCCGACCACCCCCATGCCCGCGAGCAGTCGCGCGACGAGGAAACACGTGCGGCGATACGTCCGCTTAAGGTTGCGCTGCTCCGCGCCTTGGGAGAAGAACCACGGCTCGGTCCCGGCCTCGAAACCCGGATTCGCAAAGAGGTTCTTGCCTCGCGGGACCGCCGGCGCCGCCGCGCCGCGGGCGGGGGACCGCCGCGGGACGTACGCCCCTTCGTAGAGCCGGAACCCGTCGGCCCGGAACCGGGCGCCTTCCTGCGCACAAGCAATGTACGCCTGCCAACCCTCCGGGTAGGGCTTGGTGACCTTGAAGGTTACGTGGAGTTCGGTCCACTCGTCCGCGTCGAAGCGGATGTCCTGGCCTCGGACGGCCCGGTCCCAGGGCCTGGCCGCCCGTTCCACCTCGAGACGGGCCAGGACCGGCTCGCCGAGCGCCTTGACGCTCGCGGCGAAGGTGTACGTCCTGCCGACCTGGCCGGCGTGCACCTTCTGGCCGAACTGTCCCCACGCCAGCGTGCCCATGGTCACCAGGGCGCTGGCGTTGCCATCGGCGGCGTCGTCCGCGCCGACGGCCAGCGACGGCGCGGCCCCCCGAGCCCTGCTGACCGTATAGGGCGGAAGTTGACAGAAGACGACGTTCGCCCCTTTGACCCTTCCCAGGACGCCGTTGCCGACGGCGTGGCCTGGGGCCAGGAGGGGCAGTTCCCGCGGAGCGGCGTTGTGCACGTCGGCGGGCGCCACCCCCGCCAGCAGCGACCCGTGGCCGAACGGCTCGAACCAGGCGGCGATGTGCTCCTCTTTCTTCATGCGGACCTTGAAGGGCAGGAACGCATTCGCGTCCTGCTCGTCGAGGCCGAGGGCCAGCACGTGGCCGCCCGCCTTCAGGAAGTCAGCAACGGCGGCAGCGCTGCCGGCAATCTTCTTCCCCCCACCGGATCCCACGATGAGGACCTGGTCGGGCGACAGATTGCCGCCGTCGTAGGAACCCGGGGCGATGCCCGCGAACTCGAGATGGCGCTTGCCGGCCGGGTCGCCAACGTAAACGGCCTTGCGTCTCGGCGTCGGCTTCCACGTGGAGACGTAATCGATGAGGTTCCGTGCCAGGGCCCTGGCGGCGGGGTCGCTCTCGGTCCGACCCGTCACGTCCATCTGGCAGAACACGACGAGCCCCTTGCCCTCGCGATACGCCATGAGCGGGCTGTATTGGAGGCTGTAGCCCCCGTCAAGGATGGGCAGAAAATCGCCGCACGGAGGCTTCTCAATCAGCACCGAGGCAACGCTGCCGCGATTGCCGCAGCGCCAGAGCCGAGTCACCGGGATGCCGCACCACCGGACAGTCGGAACCCCGTTGGACTTGTACTGGAGGCGTGGCGGGAGGATCGTCGCCTCCCCCCGCCAGTTGCGCAGGTGCTGCTCGGCAATCCCGGCCAGTGTGGGATGATCGGGCACCCGCTTGAAGACGCGCCGGAGGCCGTACGCCGCCACGCGGAACCCGAACCGCTTCTCCAGGACCTGGGGCGTTTGTTCAAAGAGGAGCACTCTCAACCCGTCCTGCACGCGCGTCACGTCCGGCGCCGGCCCGTGGACCGTCAGAGCCCCCTTTCCCACGACGAGCGTGTCCTGGGCCGCGAGGTCGGCCTCCGCGCCCACGCTGCGGTACGGGACACCCATTTCGCCCAGCAGGCCAGCCGTCTCGCCCTTCGGGTCGAAAAGCGCGATCTTCGCGGTCACCCGGCGAGCCGCCGGCCGCGGCAGGACATCGACGGAGAAGGAATCCTCCTGCGTCTCGCCGGTGCTGAACCTGACGGCGGCGCGCAGTTCATATCTGCCGGCAGGCAGCCCATGCGGCAGTTCGAAGCGCAGCGGGATGCGCTCCTGCCGGCCCGTCGGCACGGTGACCTTCCTGCTGCCGGCGACGGCCTTCGGCAGGCCGAACGACCACTCACAGTCGGCCGTCACCGTTTCGCGGGAATTGTTGATGACGATGAGTTGCTTCTCGATGGTTTCGCCCGACCAGTAATTGTGGTCCTGGCTCGTGAAGGCGCCCGGCTTGCCGGCGATGGTGGCCAGGAGCGGCATATTGTTGCGAGTCAGGGCCTGTGCTGCGACTGTGGGGATCCAGTCGGAACGCTTGAAAGCCAGGTCCATCCGCTCGTATTGGTCGCCGAGGTAGTCAGGGCTGAAGCCCGGCCGCTGCAAGTTGTCCCAGTCCACCTTGAACTCTTTGCGCTCCCTGTCCACGCCGTCGCGCGGCTTCCAGAAGCACCCGTGGATCCAAGGGGAGTTCGCCGACAACTCCCACGTGCGGAATGCGCGCCAGTTGTCGGTGGTGTACATGCCCATCACCGGGTACTGCTCGTCGAAGTCCCGTGAGCCCATCTGGTAGGGGTAGTCCCAGCGATGCCAGAGATTGCCGGCCCGGAACTGCTTGGCCTCCCAGCGCAAGCACGTCTTCTCGACCTCGCTGATCCGGAAGGCCTTGGCCCCGAAGAACTGCGAGTTCCAC
This sequence comes from uncultured Anaerolineales bacterium, assembly GCA_964449275.1. GTDB lineage: Bacteria > Planctomycetota > Phycisphaerae > FEN-1346 > FEN-1346 > JAUVZF01. The sequence continues at coordinate 1,303 of CAYVAM010000269.1, read as the reverse complement.
TCCGCGAGGCAGAGTTCCCAGGGCACTACGGCACTCCCGAAGGACCGGCTGCCCCTGTACCATCCGCGGTACATCGAGAAGTCCCAGGGAAACGGCGCTGCGTATTCGCACAGGAACACCGGCTTGACGCCGTCCGTGGACCAATGCTCGAACCAGTCGGACATCTCCTGTATCGGAACCCAGTTCGGGTAGAAGTTGCTCGTGTGCATCGAACTCAGGTTGCCTGAGGAGTGGTGGTAGACGATGCGGCCCGGGTCGAGGCTGCGGATGATGGCTTCGGCTCGCAGGGCCCGCTTCACGTTTCTCGCGGACCACTCGCTGCGCTGCGCGTGGATGCCGTCGATCATGTCCGGATTCATGTCCTCGGCGTACCCGGTCGCGTTGTGGCTCGTGGCGTACGCCACGACCGACGGATGATTCTGCGCCGCGCGCACGTAGAACTCCGCGTGGCGCGCGTAACCGTTCAAGCGGTCGGCATCGGGGCCGTCCCAGTCGTAGTGAGAGAAGTGCGGTTGGGAAAAGGCCACGAGCATCCCTACGTCGTCGGCGGCCCGTAGAATCTCCTCAAAACTCAAGTGGGAGCCCGGCTCGCAGCCGTAGTTGTGGGTATAGACGAAGTTGATGCCGAAGGTCTTCAGCCGCAGCATGCTCTCCTTCGCAGTCTCGTAGATCGCCGCCGCTGCGCTGATCTGGGCGTTGTCAAACGGGACGGCGGAGAGGAAGAGGCGGGTGCCGTTCAGGTAGAAGTCCCGACCGTTGATCCGGAACTCCCGAAACCCGAACCGTACGGGGTGGTTGGTATCCAGCACTTTGCCCCCGGCATCGAGCAGCGAGAGAGTGAGGTCGTACATGTTCTGAGGCGTGTGGATGTCCCAGATCTTGTCCGGTTTCCAGTTCTCGGTGAATGCGATGCGGCCGGCTTTGAGATCGCCGGCCTTGAAGTCCTTGCTCGTGAATTGCGACGCGCCGCGGCTGTTCTCGCCAATCTGAGCACGAAGGGCATACGTTGCGTCGGCTGCGAGGCTCTGTAGCCCTGCCTCGACGGCAATCTTCCAATTGCGCACCGAGGTGTCCACCTTCACGTCCGCGATGCGCGCGCCCCGAGGCGTGCTCGCCAAGTAGACGTCGCCGCACAGGCCGCGCCGCGCCACCGAGCCCTTCACCTTCCTGGCCGCGTTGGTGTCGTTGTACGACAGCATGACGCCCTTCAGGGGCATGGCGATCACAAGCATGCTGACCACGTGCGTCCGGCCCGGCCGGCAGGCGGCCGTCAGATCCACCTCGCCCGCGGGGAACCGTATGT
>CAYVAM010000268.1:0-4664 GCA_964449275.1 uncultured Anaerolineales bacterium | reverse complement strand
GACCACCTGAACGCCATGCACGTCCCCTACCGGCCGGGCGAGGCCGACCAGCAGAACCCCACCACGGGCTCCTACACCGGCGCCGATTACAAGTGGCACGGCGCGCTCGTTTACGATGGCGTGGTATACGACCACATCCGCTACCGTCCCCGCGGCGGGTGCTGGCGGTTCTCGATGGGCAAGAACATGTGGAAGTTCGACTTCAACCGCAACCACTGGTTCCAGGCCCGCGACGACTACGGCGAGAAGTACGACGTGAAGTGGGACAAACTGAACTTCTCGGCCATCATCCAGCAGGGCAACTTCGGACAGCGGGGCGAGCAGGGCCTGTTCGAGGCCGCAGGATTTGCCCTCCACAACCTCGCCGGAAACATGGCGCCCAATACCAACTACCTCCACTTCCGCATCATCGAGGACGAAGACGAGAACGGACCCGACCAGTTCAGCGGCGACTTCCAGGGCCTCTATCTGACACTCGAACAGCCCGACGGACGCATGCTCGACGAGCACGGCCTGCCCGACGGCAACTTCTACAAGATGGAAGGCGGCTCCGGAACGCTCAACAACCAGGGGCCCACGCAGCCCACCGACAAATCCGACCTGAACGCCTTCATGGGCACGGGCGACCTCTACGGCTACCAGGACAATCCCGACGCCGCCTGGTGGGAGGCCAACCTCGACCTGGAAGACTACTACACCTTCCGCGCCATCGCCATGGCCATCCACGACTACGACATGCACGCCGGCAAGAACTACTTCTACTACCACAATCCCGAGACCGGAATCTGGTCCGTCCACAACTGGGACATCGACCTGTGCTGGACCACCACGTACGGCGGCGGCGGCGGACAGGGGCCCCTCTACGACGACAGCCCTTACGTCCACCTGCTGGACATCCCCGAACTGCGGATCGCCTACAACAACCGCGTGCGCGAGATCGTGGACCTGCTGTTCAACCCCGAGCAGACCGGCATGCTTCTGGACGAGGTCGCCTCCTTCGTCTACACGCCGGGCCAGCCGTCCTTCGTCGACGCCGACGCCGCCATGTGGGACTACAACCCCATCATGAGTTCCAGTTACATCAACACGAGCAAGACGGGCCTCGGGTGGTTCTACACGGCCTCGCCCACCGGCGACTTCGCCGGCATGGTACAGATCCAGAAAAATTACGTAGCCTCGCGCATGAACTCGATCGACCCCAAGGTCTCATACGACGAGGGCCAGCAACCCAACACGCCCACCGTCACGTACACCGGCCCGGCACTCTACCCGGCCGACGGGTTGACCTTCCAGTCGTCGGCTTACAGCAGTTCGCACGCCGGGTTTGCGGCCATGGAATGGCGCATCGCCGAGGTCACCATCCCGGGCACCCCCGAGTTCGACCCCACGAAGCGCCGCAAGTACGAGATCGAGGCCGAATGGGAAAGCGGCGAACTGGCCGCCTTCGACCCGAACGCCAAGATCCCGTCGAGCGCGGTCGAGGCCGGCCGCAGGTACCGCGTCCGCGTCCGCATGAAAGACTCGAGCGGCCGCTACAGCCACTGGTCCGACCCGGCGGAGTTCGTGGCCGGCGCACCGCTGGGCAGTTCGGCGCCGCTGCGCATCACCGAGATCATGTACCACCCGAGTCCCCGGACGGCGGCCGAGATCGCCGCAGGCTTCGGCTCCGCCGAGGACTTCGAGTACGTCGAAATCAGGAACATCGGCACCGAGACGCTGGACCTCGCGGGGATTCGGTTCACCAACGGGTTCGAGTACACCTTCGGCAGCACCAGCGTGGCGGCGGGGGACTTCATCGTTGTGGCAAAGGATCCGACCGCCTTCGCGTTCCGGCATCCGGGCGTCTCCAACGTCGTCGGGCCGTTCGTGGGCGGGTCTCTCAGCAACGGCGGCGAGACGCTCCGGCTCGAAGACGCCCTGACGTCGGCCATCCACGATTTCGAGTACAAGGCCGGCTGGTTCGATCACACCGACGGCGGCGGATTCTCGCTCGTCGTCCGCGACCCGCTCCAGGACCTGCCCCTCTGGGACTCCAAAGACGGATGGCGCGCCAGTTGGACCTCCGGCGGTAACCCCGGCGAGGCCGACACGGGCCCCTTGAACCCCGGAGACATCGTTATCAACGAGGTCCTCAGCCACCAGGACCAACTCGACGGCGACTGGGTCGAACTGGCCAACACGACCGCATCTCCGATCGATATCGGCGGCTGGTGCCTGTCGGACGATGCGGGCGACCTGGCGAAGTACCGGATCGCCGACGGCGCCACCATCGGCGGCGGCGAGTTCCTGGTCTTCACCGAGACCGACAACTTTGGCGTCGATGCCGACGACCCCGGTTCCATCACCGGCTTCGCCTTCGACGAACACGAGGACCAGGTGTACCTGACGGCCTCGCCGGCCGCGGGCGTCCTGGCCGGGTACCGCGAGGACGAGGACTTCGGCGCCATCGCCAACGGCGTCACCTTCGGCCGCTACACCAAGAGCACGGGCGGCAAGGACTTCGTCGCCCTGCTCGAACCCACCCGGGCAACCCCCAACACCCTGCCGCAAGTCGGACCCGTCGTCATCAACGAGATTATGTACAACCCTCTGACCGGTCACGAGTACATCGAACTCGCCAACATCACCGGCCAGGAGGTCCTCCTCTACGATCCCCTGAACCCCGAGAACCGCTGGCGGTTCACCCAGGGCGTGACGTTCCAGGTGCCGGAGGGGGCATCCATCGGACCGAACGGTTACGCGCTCGTCGTGCCGATCGACCCCGCCGCGTTCCGCTCCACCTACGGCATCGCCGCCGACGTGCCCGTCTGGGGACCTTACACGGGCGGCCTCGCCGACGAGGGCGAGACCCTCCAGATGGAGAGGCCCGGCACGCCGGAAACCGACCCGCCCTTCGTCCCGTTCATCCGCGCCGATCGCGTCACCTACAACGACAAGGACCCGTGGCCGTGGCAGGCCGACGGCAACGGCTCGTCGCTCAACCGGTTGGCGCCCGAAGACTACGGCAACGACGTGGCCAACTGGGTGCCCAGCACCGCCGGCGGAACCCCGGGGACGCCGAACGTCAGCATCGATTACTCGCCGCCCTCCACTCCCGCGGACCTCGCCGCACACATCATCAGCGACGCCATGGTCAACCTCTCCTGGTCGCCTGCCGCCGACCCCGAGAGCGGCGTCGGCGCCTACCGCGTCTATCGCAACGGCCTGCTCATCGGCGAGAGCGCCGCCTCCGACTACAGCGACACCGGGGTTGCCCCGGGCGCGTTTTACACCTACCAGGTGTCGGCCCTCAACGGCGACGCCGTCGAGAGCCCCCTGAGCACGCCCCCGGTGAACGTCCAGATCGTCACGCTCGAGGGGGTCGCCACGCTCGGCCAGAACCAGGTGGAGGTGACTTTTACCCACCCCGTGACCCCGGCCACGGCCCGGAACACGGCCAATTACGATCTCATCTACGGGGCGGGCAACCAGATCGGCATCGGCGGCGCCGTGCTTCAGCCGGACGGCGCCACCGTCGTGCTCACGCTGTCAACGCCCCTTGCGGAAGGTTTCGTCCACGCCCTCGCGGTGACCGGCGTCGTGGCCGAGTCGGGGTCGCCCATCGTGCCGGGGTGCCAGAAGGCCTTCGGATACGAGACGTTCATCGTCGGAAGCATCCTGCGCGAGTACTGGCTCGGCATCGGCGGCGGCAACGAGGTGTCGCTGTTGACGGGGCACCCGCGCTTCCCGGACGACCCGTCCGGCAGCGCCTATCCCACCCTCTTCGAAGGGCCCACCGATTGGGCCCAAGAGTACGGCACGCGGATGCGCGGATTCGTTCATCCGCCCGCTACGGGCGATTACACGTTCTGGATCGCCAGCGACGACAACTCCCAACTCTGGCTCAGCACCGACTCCACCACCGGCAACAAGCAACTCATCGCCAGCGTGCCCGTCTGGACCAGTTCGCGGCAGTGGAACAGGTACGGGTCGCAGCAGTCGGCGCCGCAGCACCTCGTGGCCGGGCAGCGGTACTACATCGAGGCACTCCAGAAGGAGGGCGGCGGCGGCGACAACCTGGCCGTCGCCTGGTGGCTCGACTACGCCGGCGAGCCGCTCGATGGACTCCAGCCCATCCCCGGCGCCTATCTGTCCTCCTGCGGCGGGGCGCCGGCGGTGACCGTCAGTGTCACGGCTACCGACCCCGATGCCGCCGAGGACGGCGCCGACCCGGGCGCCTTCACGATCACCCGCGACAACACCTCCGGCGCCACCGTCGTTTACTACACCGTGACCGGCACGGCGGACGGCAGCGACTACACGCCGGCGCCGGCAAACTGGATCGAACTGCCGGACGGCGTGGCGTCGGCCCCGATCCAGGTCACGCCCATCGATGATTCCGTCTCCGAACCCGACGAGTCGGTGGTCCTGACGATCACGAGCAGCCCGGATTACGGCATCGACGAGGCCGTCGCCGCCGTCACCATTGCGGACAACGATGTCCTGCCGCCCTTCGTCACGGAGGTCGTCCTCAACCCCCACGACGACCGCACCGTGCGCGGCGTGGGCGAGATCGACCCGAGCGCGCTGGGCGTCAAGACGGTCAGGATCACGTTCAACGAGGAGGTGGCGTTCGCGGCCGGCGACGTGACGGCCGAGAAGGTCGAGTTCGACCAGGACGGCAA
>CAYVAM010000267.1:0-4669 GCA_964449275.1 uncultured Anaerolineales bacterium | reverse complement strand
ACGCAAACGTGGGCATGGCACCCGACGGCAAAAAACTTACCTGACCCCGCTTAGTCCTACAACGGTAACTCGAGGGCGGCTCAGCGGCGCGCATCCGACGGGTCGCGCGGCGGGGTGAACTCGGAGGGCACCGTGAAGAAGAACCGTGTCCCTTCGCCGAGGACGGCTTCGTAGTTGATCTGCCCGCCCCACGAGCCCACCAGCCGCCGGGCCGTCGAAAGCCCCAGCCCGATGCCGGCGATGTTGCCCGTGAAGGCGTCATCCAACTGCGCGAAGTCCGAGAAGATCCGCTCGTGTTCCTGCACCCGGACCCCCGGCCCGTTGTCGCGGATGGCGACCTCGAGTTGGCGGTCCGCGACCTCGCGCCCGACGACCTCGATCCGGACCTCGGGCTTGTCGGCGAACTTGACGGCGTTGTCCAGCAGGTTGTCCACGACGATGGAGAGCAATTCCTCCGGCGCGCGGGCGCGCGGCAGGTCGTCGGGCAGGTCGATGGTCCAGTTGACGGTGCGGTCGGCATGCCGTTTCTCGACGCGCCGGCGTATGCGGTCGAAGAGTTCTCCCAGCGGCACGAGTTGCCCGGCTCGCTCCAGTTCCGTGGCCGTCAGCCCCGCGTACGAGAGGACCTTCTCAATCAGGTCCGACAGTTCCTGGACCTTGGCCAGGGAGATCCGGACCTTGTCGGCCATCACGGGCGGGACCTCGCCGTACTTGCCCTCGTCGATCAGGGTGAGGTACCCGCCGACGATCGTGAGCGGCGTCTTCAGTTTGTGGCTGATGAGCGAGAGGAAGTCGCGTTTCAGTTTCTCCTTCCGGCGCATCTCGCTGATGTCGCGGAACACGATGGCCGCATTGTGCAGTTCGCCGTGCGGTCCCTCGATGCGCGTGTAGCGGCCGGCCAGGTACGTCGGCGGCCGGGTCTCTTCCCTGGTCAGTTCGACCGTGACGGACCGGACGAGGGAGTGGCGGAGGGCCTCGGGCGACGGCTCCACCTCGAATGGCGCAAGCACGTCTTCCAGTTGCCTGCCGACCATGTTCTCGTCGGGCCGGCCGAGCAGTTCGGCAGCCCGGCGGGTGATCGTCTCAACGCGCCAACTGCCGTCGGTGATGATGATGCCGTGCGACAGGTCGTGAATCACCGCGTCGAACTTCTCGCGCTCGGCCAGCATCGAGCGGTAGTATTTGATCTGGAGCAGACTCTCGATGCGTGCCAGCAGTTCGCGGCGGTCGAACGGCTTGGACAGAAAATCGTCGGCCCCGACCTCCAGGCCCCGAATGCGGTCCTCGGTCTCCCTCAGGGCGGTGATCATGATGATCGGGACGACGGCGGTGGCCTCGTCGGCCCGCAGGCGCCGGCAGACCTCAAAGCCGTCAATCTTGGGCATCAGGATATCGAGGAGGATGAGGTCCGGCTTCTCGGCCGCCACCTTCTCGAGCGCCTCCTCGCCGTCGTATGCCGCCACGGTCGCATAGCCGGCGGCCTCGAGGTTCCGCCGGAGGAGTTTTACGTTCGCGGGATAATCATCGACAACGAGGATCTTCCCGCCGACCTGGTGCCCGTTTTCGTTCATGCCTCACCTTGCCGGCGGCCTTGGAAGGCCGCCGCGCGGCACACCGCGTTTTGAGATGGTTTCTTACTCGCCGGGCGGTCCATCGGCCTCTGCGCGCGCAGAGAGCCTCGCCCGGACGTACCGCTCAAAGGTCGGCAGTCCCGCCCCGGCCCACCGCCTTTCGATGCGTGTCTTGACGCCGGCGTTCTGCCTCACAATCGCTTCCACGGCGCCGCGCTCGGCGCCCTGCGCCGCCGCCGGCAACATGCCATCGTGGCAATCGGCCACCAGGACCCACTCGTCGGTGCCGGGAACCCGGTCCACGCCAAGTTTCATGTGCGGGTACCCGCGGTTGCCCAGTCGAAGGCGGATGCGGGTGCACTCGGCAGGCGGTGCGCCGACGGGGGTCCGTTCAAAGATCTCGGCCACCGCCAATTCCGCAAGCGTCTTCCCCTCCGGCAACCGGAGGCGTGTTTGCACGCTCTCCGGCGGCGAAGCGTCGCCGTAGGCCTCCTCGAGGTAAAGGCGAATCGCCTCATCGACCATCTGCCGACTGAAACCTTCCAGTTCCACCGCAACCGCCGTCCTTCACGTCTCCCCGCGATCGCCCGCGCCGGGGACCCTCATCCCACCTTGTGCAACACCGCCAGCGTCCCCAGGAAGATGACCCACGCGGCGTAGACCACCACCGCCAGGACAAGTGCCCAGACCGGCGGACGGTTACCTTCCGGAATCGGGTGTTTCATCCGCGAGTTCCTCCACCTTCGGCAGCACGAACTCCTTGGCGAGGATCTTCACCGTGGAAGCCAGCGGCACGGCAGCAACCAGACCGAAGAGGCCCAACACGTTGTACCCGACGAGCAGCGCGACCGTCAGCGTCACGGGATGCAGTCCGACGGCCTTGCCCTGAATCAGGGGCGTCAGGACCCAGCCCTCGAGCGTCTGGACGATGACAAACACGACGGTGGCGCCGAGGACGGCCCACCCGCTCCCCGCGTCGAACCACGCCACGAGAACCGCCGGAATCAGGCCGACGAAGATCGGCATGAACGGCACCACGCCGGCCAGCCCCGTCGCCACGCCGATGAGGTACCAGTAAGGGACGCCGACGACCGCCAGCCCCGCAGCGGTCAACACGCCGACGGCCACACAGATCAGGATGCGCCCTCGCAGAAACGCGCTCACTGCCGCGTCGATCTTGCGGACCACGTCCTCGATCCGCGTCCGGTACTTGCCCGGGAGGCGCCGCCGCACCGCCGCAACCATCCGGTCGAAGTTCATCAGGAAGAAGAAGAGGTAGAACGCCGCGAGCGCCGCGCCCACCACGAAGCCTTGGAGGCTCCAGAGGAAGTCCAGGAGCCCCTCGCCGGCGAGTTTGAGGGTATCCAGCGTGGTGTTCAGGAGCCCTTCCTTCGCCCCGGCCGAGTCGCCGACGGCTTTCAGGATCCGGTCGTACCACCTGGCCTCGCCGGTCTGAAGACGCGCGGACACATCGCGGACCCACGCGAGAATGGCCGGCACGTGGCCCCTGTCCCATCGGCCGTTCCCGTTGAGGTCCTCGTAGCCCGGCCCCCCCTCGGCCGCCGGTTCACCGGCCATCGAAACGCCGAAGTCGTACAGTTGCGCGACGAGCGGCGGGACGGCGAACAGCACCACGGCCACGCACACAGCCAGCAGCAGCAGGAAGATGAAGGTGGCGGCCAGGCCGCGCGGAATGCGGCGCCGCTCGGCCCATCGCATGATCGGGTTCAGGATGTACGCGACGGCCAGCGCCACGGCCAGGGGTGAGAGGACCTCGCGGAACACCAGCGACAGCAGCAGAAGCGCCAGGGCGCCGGCGGCGATGAGGACGTCCGTCCGCCACCTGCCCCAGAGACTCGTCTCAGGCTTCGGAGTCGTGCTCATCCGCTCCTCCCGCGTTCAGGCGTAACCGGAATCCGCGGTCGAAGGCTTCATCGAAATCGAGCGCGCCGACGAAATCCTCGCGGCTGTCCTCGTCGGTTTTCCGCAACAGGCCGACATCCACCATGTTGAAGACGATCTCGCCGATGTCCCCGGACGAGGCCACGCCCCAGTTTTCAAGGACCGTCCGCGCGAGCCGGCCGAACTGGCGCAGGGCGAACTCGCTGAGACCCTCGCACAGTTCGCGGCCGCTCACGTGTCCCGCCCGATCCGACTTCTGGACGGTGTACCCCAGGGATTCGGACACGAAGAGGTACGCTTCGCGGTCGTAGCGTTGGTCGCGGGCCAGGATCGTGTCAAGCAGTTCGTCGGCGGACTTGCGTTCATCCATGTCGGGTCAAGCCTTCTCCTGGCGTTCGGCCTGTTCGGCTCGGCTCTCTTGGATCATCGCGTCGATCGCCTCCGGGAGCACGCGTTCGGCGATCCGCTCGTACTGGTTGATGGTCTGGTCCTGGATGCGCCGGCCGAGGCTCGTGAAATCGGGCGTCGGGCAGCCAAACAGGCGGCCGACCTTCTCGGCGTAGCGCGGCAGGACGGGGCCAAGGTACGCCGCCAGCAAGCGGACGCCGTTCAGGACCACCGTCAGGGCGACGCGTGCTCGCTGGGGATCGGTCTTGACGGTCTCCCAGGGTTTTTCCTGCTCCATGTATCGGTTGAGGACATCCGCCTGGGACGCGATGGTCCGCATGGCGGCGGCGTACTCGCAGGCCTCGTATGCGTCGCCGATTTCGCCGGCGGCGTCTTCGAGACGCGCGACGAGGGCTGCGCCGTCGTCGTCCATTCTGCCGAGCCGGTTTTCGAGCCGCCGGGCCAGAAGGCCCGCCGACCGGCTCGGCAGGTTCGCGAAGTTGCCCACCAGATCGGCGTTGACGCGAGCCACGAAGTCCGCGAGCGAGAGGTCCACATCGTCGATGCCCGGTCCCAGTTTGCACGCGTAGTAATACCGCAAGTATTGCGGGTCGAGGTGCTTGAGGTACGTGGCAGCGGCCACGAATGTGCCGCGGCTCTTGCTCATCTTGTGTCCGTCCACGGTCAGAAAGCCGTGGACGAAGATCCGCTGCGGCATGCGGAACCCGGCGCCCGCAAGCATCGCCGGCCAGAAGAGCGTGTGGAAGTAGAGGATGTCTTTGCCGATGAAGTGGTACAGTTCGGCGTCC
>CAYVAM010000266.1:0-4677 GCA_964449275.1 uncultured Anaerolineales bacterium | reverse complement strand
CGCGGAGGCCGCGGAGGATCTCGACGGTTTCCTGGGGCGAGGGCGGCTCGACGATGATCGTCTGGAACCGGCGTTCCAGGGCGGCGTCCTTCTCGATGTACTTGCGGTACTCATCGAGCGTCGTGGCGCCGATGCACTGAATCTCGCCGCGCGACAGCGCCGGCTTCAGGACGTTCGAGGCGTCGATGGCGCCCTCGGCGCCGCCCGCGCCGACGAGCGTGTGGAGTTCGTCGATGAACAGAATGATGTTGCCGGCGCGGCGGACCTCGTTCATGACGGCCTTGATGCGTTCCTCGAACTGGCCGCGGTACTTCGTCCCCGCGACCATCATCGCGAGGTCCATGACGACGATGCGGCGGTTCATGAGCAGTTCCGGCACCTCGGCGCTGGTGATCTGCTGCGCGAGGCCCTCGACGATGGCCGTCTTGCCGACGCCGGCCTCGCCGAGCAGCACCGGGTTGTTCTTCGTCCGCCGGCACAGGACCTGGACGACGCGCTCGATCTCGGCCTGGCGTCCGATGACGGGGTCGAGTTTGCCTTCGGCGGCCAACTGCGTCAGGTCGCGTCCGAAGGAATCGAGGGCGGGCGTCTTGGACTTGCTTCGCCGCTCGTCTCCCTCGGCGAAACCGCCCTCGCCTTCCATCGCGGCGCCGAGGATGTTGAGGACCTCGGCGCGGACCTCATCGAGTTTCAGGCCGAGGTTCATCAGGACCTGCGCTGCCACGCCGTCGTGTTCGCGCAGAAGGCCCAGCAGCAGGTGCTCCGTGCCGACGTAGTTGTGCCCGAGGTTCCGGGCCTCTTCGATGGCGAACTCGATGACCTTCTTGGCGCGCGGCGTCTGGGGCAGTTTGCCCATCGTGACCATCGCCGGGCCGCTCTTGACGATCTTCTCCACCTCGAGGCGGATCTTCTTCAGATCCACGCTCAGGTTATGGAGCACGTTGGCGGCCACGCCCTGCCCTTCCTTCACCAGGCCAAGCAGGACGTGCTCGGTGCCGACGTATTCGTGGTTGAACCGCTGGGCCTCCTGGTTGGCCAGGGCCATCACCTTGCGAGCGCGGTCGGTAAATCGCTCAAACATTCTCAAGCCTCACAGATCCATGGCGCACAGGGCACAGCATTCCGCCCTGCCCCCTGCGCGCTCACACCTTTTCTTCGTGCCCTATTATAACCGTCCACGCCCTGCAGTTCAACCCTGCGGAACCCCGGGCGCCGGATTAGACGCACAGCGGCAGCAGATGTTCTATCGTCAAAATCGCTGGGCCGTCCCAATCAAAACCGGCCGGACGACCCGTGGAGAACGCTTTCTGCCGGCGCCAAGCCGCGGCGGCCCGGGATGTCACCTAGCGCTCCGTGACTGATCGATTGACGGATGCCACTCGCCGCGGCGAGTGCTCATCCTGTTTCGCGGCACACTGGCGGTCAAGCCGCCAGTGGCACCCCGCGTGTCAGCCCGCCCGCGGAGTCAACTCGCACGCTCTTGTGGCTCGTTCAGAGCGGCGAGTTCGCGGCCGATCTCGAAGTCCCATCGACCGGCGTCGTCGAGGTACCGCGCCCGCCGCAGGTGCCGACGGGCGGCCTCGCGCCGGCCGCGCTGCCGGGCAAGCGTCCCGAGGTGCAGCGTGGCCTCCACGTCGTCGGGGTCTAGCCGCAGAAGGCTCTTGCAGGTCGCTTCGGCATCGTCGAGCCGCCCCTGGAGGGTGGCGACGAGAGCCTCTTTGAACATCTCGTCGCGCCGGTCGCTCTCGAGGTGCCGCGCAGCAGCGCGCCGGCGGACGTAGCAGAGAAACTGGGCCAGGACATACGCCGCGGCCGCACTGCCGGCGAACGAGACGGCTACGGTCGGGCCGGCCCCGTCGGGCCAGACGACGGCCGCCAGGACAAGCCCCGACAGCGTCAGGCCCCACCAGACGCCCAGCAGGACACCCAGGACAAGACGGCCCAACAGGACCAGCCCCGTCCCCGGCACGAGGAGGTTGGCCGTCCAGAGAAGCGCGGGATGGGGCATGCGGGTCATGGCCAACCCTTATAGGTGGGTCTCGGCAAAGCGTCAACGTTTTTCGGACGGTACGCGAACCGCGCACGTTAAGTAGGGTGCGTGCTCTGCACGCACGCCGCTTCGAGCCGGGAGCGGAAGCTCCCGGTGGTTTCTTCACGCGCTGGAACGTGCCAAGCCGTGGAAGGCCCCCGGCCGCTCCCGCGGCCGGCTCGGCCGGGACGCTGCGCGCCGCGTCGGGCTCGAACGGGCGGGCGCGGCCCGCCCCCGCCGCGCAAAGCGCGAATAGGCGCCACAAAGCACGACGGGGCAAGACCCGCCGTGGCACAACGTCCTGCTACACTCGAACGCGAGCGGCGACGGCTCAACGCGTGGGATTCGGCTTAGGCTCACAAATTGCCAAAACGGCAGTCGGCTTCATCGGACGGGGGCCAAACTGTCGCAATGGCAGGCCCCGCGCGCCCCTTGCACACCCTCCCCGACGGCCGTATCATACTGATTGCGGGCGTTAAGGGATGCCACGGCCCGCTTCGGCAACCGTGGCACAGCGTTTGCAGTCATCAACCTTAGGGACGTAGTATACACACAGGGAAGAAGCCGCGCACCTCACGCGGACGCGGAAAGGAGTCGCAACATGGCTACGAACAAAATTATCGGAATCGACCTGGGAACCACGAACTCGGTGGTGGCGGTCCGCGAAGGCGACAAGGTCACCGTCATTCCGAACGCCCAGGGCAGCCGCATCACGCCATCGGTCGTCGCCATCGGCGACAAGGGCGAGCGGATGGTCGGCCAGGTCGCCAAGCGGCAGGCCACAACGAACCCGAGCAACACGATCTTCTCGATCAAGCGGTTCATGGGCCGCCGACACAACGAGGTGGCCGAGGAAGAGAAGATCGTGCCGTACGAGATCACGGGCGGCCCGCAGGAACTCGTCAAGGTCAAGGCCCGCGGCAAGGAGTACACCCCGCCGGAGGTCTCGGCCATGATCCTCCAGGACCTCAAACGCACGGCCGAGAACTACCTGGGCGAGGAGGTCGCCAAGGCCGTCATCACCGTTCCGGCCTACTTCAACGACGCCCAGCGCCAGGCCACCAAGGACGCCGGCACCATCGCCGGTCTGGACGTCGTGCGGATCATCAACGAACCGACGGCTGCCAGCCTGGCCTACGGCCTGGAGAAGAAGAAGAACGAGAAGATCGCCGTCTTCGACTTCGGCGGCGGGACGTTCGACATCTCGATCCTCGACGTCGGCGAAGGCGTCTTCGAGGTGGCCGCCTCGAAGGGCGACACACACCTTGGCGGCGACGACCTCGACCAGCGCCTCATCGACTACATCGCCGACGAGTTCCAGAAGGCGAACGGTATCGACCTGCGCCAGGACCCGATGGCGCTCCAGCGCCTGAAGGAGGCCTCCGAGGAGGCCAAGTGCGAACTCTCGACCGTCGCCGAGACCGACATCAACCTGCCGTTCATCACGGCCGACGCCGGCGGACCGAAGCACCTGACGATGAAAATCACGCGAGCGAAGTTCGAGGAACTCGTCCGCTCGCTTCTCGACCGCTGCCGACAGCCGTGCCTCGACTGCATCGACGACGCGAAAAAGAAACTCAAGGTCGATGACCTGGCGTTCGACGAGATCGTGCTCGTGGGCGGTTCAACACGCATCCCGGCCGTCCAGGAACTCGTCAAAGACCTCTTCGGAAAGGAACCGCACCAGGGCGTGAACCCGGACGAGGTGGTTGCGGCCGGCGCCGCCATCCAGGGCGCCATCCTGGCCGGCGAGTTCAAGGACAAGGACATCCTGCTGCTGGACGTGACGCCCCTGTCGCTGGGCATCGAGACGCTCGGCGGTGTCATGACCGTCCTGATTGAGCGGAACACGACCATCCCGACCGCCAAGACCGAGACCTTCTCGACCGCCGCCGACAATCAGCCCGGAGTCGAGGTCCACGTCCTCCAGGGCGAGCGGCCGATGGCCAACGACAACCGCACGCTCGGACGGTTCCAACTGACGGGCATCCCCCCGGCGCCGCGCGGCCTGCCGCAGATCGACGTCTCCTTCGACATCAACGCCGACGGCATCCTGAGCGTCAGCGCCAAGGACAAGGGCACAGGCAAGGAACAGAACATCACCATCACCACGTCGTCGGGCCTCTCGGACGACGAAGTCAAGAAGATGCAGAAAGAGGCTGAGGCACACGCCGACGAGGACAAGAAGCAGCGGGAACTCATCGACAAACGCAACCAAGCCGACGCACTCGCCTACAACGTCGAGCGGACGCTCAAGGAACACGGCGACAAACTCTCAGGCGACGACAAGAAACGCATCGAGGAGGCCGTCAAGGAGGTCCGCGAGGCCGTCAAGGGCGAAGACGTTGCCAGGATCGACCAGACCATCGAAGCCCTGAATCAGGCCTCCCACTCCATCGCCCAGATGCTGTACCAGCAGCAAGGGCCCGACGCCGGAGCACAGGCCGGACCCGAAGCCCAGGCCGGACCCGGACCACAGGCCGAACCACAGACCGACGCCGGCAAGGGCGACGACGACGTCATCGACGCCGAGTACGAAGTGAAAGAGTAGCCGCCGACCACGCTTGTTTTAGCCGCGACCCGAAGGGGAGCGCGCGCTCCCCTTCGGGTCGCGGCTAAAATATGCGCGGCCCGCAGGGGCCGCGCAT
>CAYVAM010000265.1:0-4716 GCA_964449275.1 uncultured Anaerolineales bacterium | reverse complement strand
CGCTGTCGCGCGGCGAGATTCAGTGCATCGGCGCCACGACGCTCGATGAGTACCGGAAGTACGTCGAGAAGGACGGGGCCCTGGAACGCCGGTTCCAGACGATCATTGTCGAGCCGCCGTCGCCCCAGGAAACGGTCGATATCCTCAAGGGCCTGCGCGACCGCTACGAGGCGCACCATCGGGTCCAGATTACGGACGGGGCCATCGGGATGGCGGTGGACCTGGCGGAGCGGTACATCTCCGGCCGGTATCTGCCGGACAAGGCCATCGACGTGATCGACGAGGCGGGGGCGCGGGTGCACCTGCGTGCGATGACCCGTCCGCCCGACGTCACGCAGATCGAGCAGGAGACGGAGCGGCTGAACCAGGAGAAGGAAGAGGCCGTGGCCGCTTCGGCCTACGAGCGGGCCGCCGAACTGAGGAACAAGGTCGAGGAACTCCGCAAAAAGAAGAAGAAACTCCTCGGCCAGTGGCGCGAACAGGGCCACGAGGCCGAAGGCGTCGTGGACGAGGAAGTGGTGGCCGAGGTCGTCAGCCGCATGACCGGCGTGCCGCTCCAGAGGCTCGAGAGCGAGGAGATGGAGCGGTTGCTTCGGATGGAGGACGAACTGCACAGACGCGTGGTCAGCCAGCACGAGGCGATTACGGCGATCTCGCGCTCGCTTCGCCGCAGCCGCTCGGGCCTCAAGGACCCGCGGCGGCCGATGGGCTCGTTTATCTTCATCGGCCCCACGGGCGTCGGCAAGACGCTGCTCGCCAAGGCCCTGGCGGAATTCATGTTCGGCGACGAGGATGCTCTCGTCCAGATCGATATGTCCGAATACATGGAGAAGCACAACGTGTCGCGCCTGGTGGGCGCCCCGCCCGGCTACGTCGGCTACGAAGAGGGCGGGCAGTTGACGGAACGCATCCGCCGCCGGCCGTACAGCGTGGTGCTTCTGGACGAGATCGAGAAGGCCCACACGGATGTCTATAACATGCTGCTTCAGATCATGGAGGAGGGCCACCTGACCGACGCGTTCGGCCGCCGCATCGACTTCCGCAACACCGTCCTCATCATGACCTCCAACATCGGGTCCGACATCATCAAGAACCAGGCCGGCCTGGGGTTCCGCAAGAAGACCGCCGAGACAACCTACGAGCAGACCAAGGAGATGCTGACGAAGGAGATCGAGCGGCACTTCCGGCCTGAATTCCTCAACCGCGTGGACGACACCATCATGTTCCGCCAACTCACACGCGAGGACCTGAAGCAGATCGTCGATATCGAACTGGCGAAACTCCGGCAGCGACTGGTGGTGCAGGGCCTGGAACTCACGCTCACCGAGGAAGGCAAGGAGTACATGATTACGCAGGGCTACGACCCCGACTTCGGCGCGCGGCCGCTTCGCCGGGCCATCGAGCACCACATCGAGGACCACATCTCCGAGGAACTCCTGCGCGGCGCCTACAAGGACAAGAACCTCATTACCGTCAGCGTCAAGGACGACCACCTGTACTTCGAGGCGTCCGAAACGAGCGCCGCCTCGCCGGTCGAGGTCCACAACGGGACGTAATCGCTTCGGTTCAGGGCAACCGAATCGGCCCGCGGCGCACGATCCGTCGCGGGTCGTTTTCTTGGCGGCCGTATCGGAGCGGCACGGCGGGCCGCACGGCCCTTTCCAACCGCCCGGCCGTGGGGTATAATTACGGATGAAGGTGGAGGATGCCGATACAATGAGGGCAGGACCGGCTCCGGACCGGTTTCGATATCGGAGGAGGGGACGATGAAACGGCGTGACGTCGTTATCACGTGCGCGGTCTGCGCGGTCGTCGGCCTCGTCGCAAGCCACGCTTTCGGCCAGTACTACACACCGCTCAGATACGACCTGCGGTACACGAGCCCCACGTACATCCCCAGCGGCACGCTCCGGTTCGGCCCGCGCGCCAGGTACGACCCGTATAAGTTCGGGCACTATAACCCGGGCAACCTGTCGGTCACGGGCAACCTGCGACTCGGCAAATCGTTCCAGGGCACGTCGCCTTACCGACCGACGGGCAGCCAACTGTCGATGGACTTGCCGTCAACGAGGCTGAGCGATTTTCGGCGCGACACGATCGGCATCCAGGACATCGGCACCGGCTTGGAACACGGGCAACTGGGCGCCTTCTACCCCGCGTCGGCGCGCGTGACGACGCCCTACACGGCCGGGACGCGTTTTGCCGTGCCGCTGCCGGGCCCGCGCGCACCGTACGTGCCGCGAAACGTGAACGCGCCGCCGCTGCCGCTGCCGTTCGCGCAGGGGAACGTTTTTACTGCGGGCTATGGACCGACGGGCACGCGGCCGACCATCGAGAAACCCTTGACCGGCGGGGGCTTGGCGATTCCCCCGAGCACCCTGGACTACGTGAATGCTCTCCTCGACGGTCGCGTCTCGCCCCTGCCGGCCGACGTGACCGAGCCGTCGGCGCCGACGCAGATCGAGGATCGGTTCAAGTCGCCCTACGAGACGTTCGGCCACAAGTTTGAGTCCGTTCCGATGAACATCTTTGTTCCGGATGAAGAGACCGGCGAACACGCCGGCGATATGACGGTGCCGGAGGAGCCTTTGGCGCTGTTCTGGCTGGACGGTGATACGGCGGCCGCAGAGGATTTGTGGGCGCCGCCTCAGGAGGCGGCCGGGATTGCGGCGCTGCGGAAAGCGCCGGAGGACTCGCCCGGTGCCGAAGCCATCTGGCCCGAACAGGACGCCGATCCCGAATCCGCCATGCTGGCCGCGCCCGGCCCTTCTATGCCGGTTTCGACCTACGCCGCATACGTCATGCGTGGGCATGCCGCCATGAAGGAATCGGCTTACGGCAAGGCCGAGGCTCTGTACGCGGGCGGGGTGGCGCTGGAGCCGGATCGCCCGGCTGCCTTCTTCGGCCGCATCCACGCGCTGCTTGCAAGGCGCTTGTACCTTCAGGTTATTGTGGTGCTGGACCGCGAGTTGGCGCGGCGTCCGCAGTGGGTGAAGGTGGCGCCTAACCTCAAGGGCGTCTATTCCAAGCCGGGTGTGTACGACCGGATCGTCGCCGACATGGAGAGCGAACTGAAAACCCGGCCGGATGATGCGGGTCACAACTTCCTCATCGGGTACGTGTATTACACGGCGGGCGAGAAGACAAAGGCACGGTTGCATCTTGAGAAGGCCGCGCAGGCCCGGCACGACAAACCGGGTGCCGAAAAAACGATCCTCGCCGCCATCGAGGGCGGCTGACGGTGCTGGTGCACACGTGTGGGTTGTGTCGGGCCGGGAGTGCCACCGGCGAAAGGCACCCGGCCTTTTTTCATGCCGCAGGCAAAACCGATTGAAGGTTTCACGCCGAGTCGATACAATTCCCGCGTTCGTGAGCGGGGTGCTCGGCGGTTCGGGTCGCGCTGGAGGAGTGCGTTTTGACGAATGAAGGTCAAGCGGAGGCTGCGTCGGCTTCGCCTCGCGAACCTCCCGAGGAGCGGCCTTCCGCTGCCGGTGCGCCTGTGCCCGATGCCGACCGCCCGTCATCTCAGGCGGCGGCTGATGGGGCGGCCCGGGCTTCGCCGGACGCAGCGGCCGCCGGTTCGGCTCAGCCTCCTGAGCCGGCGCCCGAGGAAGGCAAGGCCCCGGAGGCCGGCGCTGCCGACACCGAGACGCCCGCCGACGGAAGCAAGTCGTCCGCCGAAGACGGCAAGGCGTCGGACGCCGCCGGCGAGGAGTCGCCGGCCGAAACGCCGACCGATGAGACCGGGAAGCGCGCCAGGAAGCCCAGGCGGCCCACCCTCGTCGTGCGGTACGGCGCGATGGGCCTTATCGGCCGGTTCGCGTATTCCCTTGAGCGATGGCGTCGCGGCCAGCGCGCCGTCGTCAAATCGGACCGCGGTATAGAGATCGGCGCCATCCTGTGCCGCTGGAGCGACTCGAACGACGGTGGCCCGAAACTCAGGGGCGAAGTTCTTCGCCTCGTCACGCACACCGACGAGATCGAGGAGCGGCACCTGGTCGAAAGCGCCGAACGCGAGTTCGACTTCTGCAAAAAGTGTATCGCCGAACGCGAACTGCCTATGAAACTGATCCAGGCCGAACACCTGTTCGGCGGCGACCGGATCGTCTTCTACTTCATCTCGGAATCGCGGGTCGATTTCCGGTCGCTGGTGCGCGACGTGGCCAGGGAGTTCCAGACACGCATCGAGATGCGGCAGATCGGTGTCCGCGATGAGGCCCGTCTGCTCGGCGATTACGAGCGGTGCGGACGCCCACTCTGCTGCCGCGCATGGATCAAGGACCTCGAACCCGTCTCGATGAAAATGGCCAAGGTTCAGAAGGCCACGCTCGACCCGGCGAAGATCTCGGGTCGCTGCGGCCGCCTGATGTGTTGCCTCCGGTACGAGCACGATACGTATCGCGAACTCGTGAAGAACCTGCCCCGCAAGAACACGATCGTCGGCACACAGCAGGGGCGCGGCAAGGTGGTCGCTTCGCAGGTCGTCACGCAGATGGTCGGTGTGCTCCTGGAGTCCGGCACGCGTGTCAACGTGCCGGTCGAGACTCTGATCCCGCCTGAGGAGGTGCCGGCGTCGGAGCCTGATAAGGGGCCGAAGGTGGCCGAGCCGCCGGCCCATGCCGCACCCGAGGCCGCGGCCGCCGCCGACAGACCCGACGGGCGGAACCCGAACGCCAAAGGCGCAGAGGCCGGGGAAAAGTCCGGCGACGACGGCAA
>CAYVAM010000264.1:0-4791 GCA_964449275.1 uncultured Anaerolineales bacterium | reverse complement strand
GCGAGATTCCTCGACTCGCTTCGCTCGCTCGGAATGACACGCTAAACACGTACGGAAGGAGATTCTGCGATGCTCGGACACATCCTGCCTGCGGCATTGCTGCTCGGCCTCTGCGCCACGCTGGTCGTCGCGGCCGCGGGCGAGCCGACGCTCACGCCGCCGCGGAAGGTGATTGAACTGGCCGTCGGCGAAAAGGTGACGGTGACACTCGCCGACGGGACGACGGCGACCGTCAAACTCCTCGGCATCGACGCGACGACCGACTCCCTGGATTCCGGCGTCCGCGAAGGCCGCGCCCGCGTCGAGGTCAACGGCCAACAGGCGACGCTCATCTCGGCCAACTACACGCTGCCCGTAACGGTAGGCGGCGTGCGAATCGACTGCCCCATCACCCGCTCCTGGTACGCCAGTACGAACGCCGACCGCTGGGGTCTGGGCAAGGATGCGCGGCTGCGCCTGTGGCCCGTGCGCGGGCCGCTGCTTGCGCCTGGGACGTTCGGCTACCCGGTCCGCCAGAGGTGGTTCGCCTCAGACACGCAGATGGCGAACGAGCCGGTCTTCGTGGACGCCGGCGAACGCGGGCGCAAGAAACTCTACTACCACAGCGGCCTCGACTTCGGCGGCGTCGAGGGGATGGTCGATGTCCTGGCCGCCACCGACGGCCTCGTCGTCTCGGCCGCAGGCCAAACGCTCGAAGAGCACAAGACCGATACGCCGGTCGGCGCGCGGTACGACGTGGTCTACGTGCTCGACGCGCGCGGCTGGTACTACCGGTACAGCCACATGAAGGAGATCGACGCGGCGATCCGGCCGGGCGTCCGCGTCACGATGGGGCAGAAGGTCGGCATCCTCGGCAAAGAGGGCGGCAGCGGCGGATGGTCGCACGTGCACTTCGAGATCAAGACCCGCCAGCCGTCGGGCAAATGGGGCACCGAGGAAGCCTACGCCTACGTCTGGGAGGCTTACGCGGGCCGGTACAAGCCGCCGGTCCTGGCGGTCGCGCGGCCGCACAGGTTCGTGGCGGTCGGCGAGGAAGTGGTGCTCGACGGCAGGCGGTCGCGGGCGTTCGGCGCACGTGTCGACCGATACGAGTGGACCCTGACCGACGGCGCCCGCGCCATCGGCCCCACCGTCAAGCAGACCTACAGCGAGCCCGGCACGTACTGCGAGATTCTCAAAGTGACCGACACGCGCGGGAACTCCGCTTGGGACTTCTGCGTCGTCCAGGTGGTGGACCCGAAGACCCTCGACCGTTTGCCGCCAACCGTTCACGCCGCCTACGCGCCGACGCAGGGCATCAAGGTCGGCGACCCCGTCACGTTCAAGGCCCGCTCGTTCCGCACGAAGGCGACGGGCGAAACCTGGGACTTCGGCGACGGCAGCCCGAAGGTCAACGTCAAGTCCGACGCCAACGCAAACGTACACGACCCCAACGGCTACGGCGTGACGGTGCACCGTTACACGCAGCCGGGCGACTACATCGCGACGGTCCGGCACACGGCGCCGAACGGCTACAAGGCCGTCGGCCGTGTGTGGGTGCACGTCGAAGGGGCGTGATTCCGCCGTTTCCAAGCGGACGAAGAAACGTCACGAGGGCCGGCCCGGCCGGGGTCGGAGGGAAAGCCGGAAAAATCTCGATTTTTCGGAACACCCGTGCGCCGGGGGGGTTTGAACGAACAGATGGCCGGGCTGAACCGCCCCTTCTTATGCCCGGCTATTGCGGTCCTTCCCGGACCGCCCTTTGGCCCTAGGGCGTCGCTACTCACCCCCATGGTGGCGACGCCCATCCTTCTTCCCGGGCGGGGCGCAGTAGTATAATGCGGCCGCCGACCCGACGTAGGGTGCACTTCGGCCGCCCCGACGCAGTGGCTACAACCGCACGTCAGCGAGTGAACGACAGGTACAGAATCAGGACGACGAGGACGACCGCCACCGCGAGGATCAGGAACTTGACCCATCGCGAGCCGGAGATCTCCCTCGTCACGTCCTGCCAGGGGACCATCTCGCGCCAAGCCTCGTCGCCCCGGTTGTACGCCTGAAAAAGGGCGACGACCTTTTCCAGCGGCAGGGTCTCGCCCTCGGCACGGCGGTGTTTCTTGCCTTCACGGTACTCGACGAGGAATTGATCGGCCTCGCCGCCGGTCTGGACATACTCGGGCGGCCTGTCGGCGCGCGTGAGGACGGCGAACGAGCCCGCCGGGCCGCCCAGTCCGCTCAAGGCCTCGCGGAGTTGCTCGTCCGTCGGTTCGTCGACGGCTGAGCCCTCTTCCGTTGCAAGCCGCATGCCCGGTCCCCTAACCTGCGAGTGACATGAGGTTGGCACTACAGCGTCACTTAGCCATTTCGCGCGGGGGGGGCTCCCGACCCACCGCGCGGCAAGTGGCGCTGCAGTGTTAGTCCGCAACCGTCAGGAGGCAAGACAAAAAGGGGAGCGTGTGGCGTGGCGGGCGGGGGGCGCGTCACGCATCCAGTTCCGCCCGTGCCTTCAGGAGGTCGTCGTACACCTTCTGGCGCGTGTCGGGCGTGTAACTGCGGAGGACGTAGGCGGGGTGGAAGGTCGGCATGAGTTTCGCGCCCATGTACGGGTAGAACCGTCCCCGCAGCCGCGTGATGCCGTCGTGCGTCTGGAGCAGATACTGGGCCGCCGTGCCGCCGAGCGCCACGATGACCTTCGGCCGGATGATCTCGATCTGCCGCGCCAGGTACGGCGCGCAGTTCGCACATTCCTCGGGCCCCGGGCGGCGGTTGGCCGGCGGCCGGCACTTGACGATGTTGGCGATGAAGACATCCTCGCGCGTCATGTCGATGGCGGCGATCATCTTGGTGAGCAACTGTCCGGCCCGGCCGACGAACGGGATCCCTTGCAGGTCCTCATCGGCCCCGGGGCCTTCGCCGATGAACATCAGTCTCGCGTTCGGATCGCCCTGGCCGGGTACGGTGTTGGTGCGGCCGGCCGCAAGTTCCGGGCACCGCCGGCACTCGGCGACTTCCTTGACGATCCGTTCGAGCGCCTCGTTCTTGCCGACACCGTCTTGGAGGTCGGGGCTGCTGTCGTCGAACAAACCGGGTCCTTTCACGTGGACGACGCGGGCTTGCTCCTGCCGGTCGGTCGTCGCGTCTTCGTGCGGCGGCGCTTCCGCCGCGACCGCCGCGTCGAGTTCGCGCTTGGCGGCGTCTGCGGCGCGGGTCTCGGGTAACGCCTCCGGGTTGGCGGCACTCGCGCCCGCCCGAGGAGCAACAGGGGGCATTTCACGGCTCGGCACGTTCCGTCGCGCACCGGCATCACCGGGAGATTCCGCTCCCGGCTCGGGGACTCGGGGGGCGATCTCGCGGGCTCGGGGGGCGATCTCGGGGACGCATCCGACGGCCGCGAGGCCCGCCCGTCCTTCGCCCTCCAGACGCAGGCGCAGGTTCCGCACGAGGCGCTCGAGTTCCCGCCTGGGATGTGTGCCGTCGGCGGTGCCGTGGGGGTCGGTCATAGGCAGTCAGTCGGCTTTGCTCTGCTGATGTTGCTGGAAATCCTGCACGATGGCGACGGCTGCGCCGGTGCCGACGCGTGCGGCTCCGGCCTCGAGCATCTCGCGGACCCGCTCGAACGTGCGGATCCCGCCGGCCGCCTTGACGCCGGCGCCGTCGCCGACGGTCTGCCGGATCAGGGCCACGTCGTGGGCGGTCGCGCTGCGGCCGGCGAAGCCCGTGGAGGTCTCGACGAAGTCGGCCCCGGCCTCCAGCGCGAGTTGGCACGCCTGGACTTTCTCGTCGTCCGTCAGCCGGCAGCACTCCAGGATAACCGTCAGCCCCCGTCCGTTGGTGATGCGGCGGACGGCGGCGATCTCATCGCGGACGTCGCCGAACCTGCCGCTCTTCATGGCGATGAGGTTGATGACCATCTCGACCTCGTCCGCCCCGGCCCGGGCGCACGTGTCGGCCTCGGTCTGCTTGGCCCTCATGCCCGAATGACCGAGGGGCAGGCCGACGGCGCCACCCGCCGCCACGCCCGTCCCCGCCAGCCGCTGCGCCGCCCGCGCGATGTCGTACGGCGAGACGATGACGGCGGCAAATCCGTACGCCACCGCCTCGCAACACCCCTGCTCGACGGCGCCGATGGTGTGATCCGGCGCGAGAACCGCGTGGTCGATGCTCGCGGCAAGACGCTCCGCCGTCAGCGTGTCCGCTTGCAGGGAATCATCCATCCCCCCAGCATAACCGCGCCGGCGCGCACCGTTCAAGGCAAAACGAAAAAGAGCCATTTGCGTTTTGGGCGTTTGGGCGGAGGGGGGATGACTATGCCACCCGCCCGGACGGGCTTATGAGGCCCGTTTACAGGCCTTCGTCCCCGCGAAGCGGGTATAGGCCCGGCCCTTTGGGCCGGGTGCACGAGGGTTCCCACCCTTTCTACTGCCTATATCAGCCCGCTTCAGCGGGCTTACTCTTGGCACATTCCTCGGCGCCCGGCCCGCGACGAGAAGCCCGCTGAAGCGGGCTCCTTGCTGATCCGGGATAATTGTGTCGTGGCAGCGCCGTTGACCAGGGCTAAAAGCCCTGGCCTACACCCTTCGGGTCAAGGCCCGTGAACGGGCCTGGCAGGTTCCAGGGCGGTTGGCCGTTACCCAATAACCGCCGTTCTTTGCGCCTTGGCGGCTTTGCGTGAGGCCGTGTTGCCGTTCAATCCGAAATCCGCAATGTGAGCGCTCCCCTTCGGGTCGCGGCTAAAAGGGCCGTTGGCCGTTTTCGGCCCGTTTTGTTAGAACTCTAACAAAAAGTGCGCCCTACCCCGGATTTTGTTAGAAC
>CAYVAM010000263.1:0-4933 GCA_964449275.1 uncultured Anaerolineales bacterium | reverse complement strand
GGCGCCGGCGAACCAGACGAGGACCCAGCACTCGCTCATGGCGGCGCCGTTCATCTCGCCTCCCGCCTTGACGACGCGCGGCGTGCCGGCGGTGGCGTAGGCGGCGTAGGTGGGTCCGCCGCGTCCGGCCTCCTTCATGTGTGTGAAGAATGCCAGGTAGTTCGTGGTGCAGTGGTAGAGTGTGGCGGGGCTGAGTTCGGTCTGGATGAAGAAGAACGGGGCCTTTCTCCACTCGTTTGTGGCCGAGCCCATCGGTCGGACCCGTCGGATGACGGACGAGGGCGCCGCGGTCGGCGGGCCGTAGAGCGACCGCGCCATCGCCGGCGGCGCGTAGCGCGGCTGGTCTCGTGATGACTTCTTCTTGTTCTTGGCCCCCCAGGCCGTGGCCGCCATCGCGCCTGCCAGCAGCAGGACCGCAAGTGTCTGTGCGCGAATGGGCCTGGGCATGATTATCCTCCCGGTCTCGACGTCGCGGCACGCCGAGCACGTGTTTAGCGATAGCGCCCGCATTCCTGGGGTGGCATGGCCACGCTTGCGTGGCCATGAGCGTGGCTTCGCGCTACCTCGCGCAGCGGGCAGTCCTGTCCACCGCGCGCCCTGTTCATTGCTCGAACATGGCCACGCAAGCGTGGCCATGCCGCCCGGCAGCCGTTGTCGGCGCCTGTCTCGCGGCGGCCTCGGAAGGCCGCCGCGCGGAACACCGGTCGGCGTCGCAGTCACCTGGTCGGTTGAAAAAACCGGCGCCGGCGCCTATGGTGAGACTGGCCGACGCCACGTAGTGTTACGCGGCGGAGCGGGAAATGGAAGGGGTTTCTTCCACACCGACTTGGGGGGGTGTGGCAACACTTTCCGGCGGTCGGGCGAGGCTGAGGGCCGAGGCCTATGAGCGAGTTCTCCTGTGAGCAATTGCGGGCGTGTGTGCGGCGGCACCGGCCGGGCGCCGACGGCCCGCTTGAGTTCGAGCCGATTCGCACCGGCAAGTTCAACACGTCGTTCTTCGTGCGTGCGGGGCGCGAGCAACTGGTGCTCCGGATCGCACCGTCGCCCGACGCCGTCTTCTGTTTCTACGAGCGCAACATGATGAGGCAGGAGCCGGGCATTCACGCGCTCCTGCTCGAGAGGACCACGGTGCCGGTGGCGCGGATCCTGGCATTCGACGAGTCGCACGAGACAATCGACCGCGACTTCCTCCTGATGGAACGGCTGCCGGGCACGCCGCTGTCGGACGGACCGCGGTGCGACACGGACCGGGTGCTGGAGCAGGTGGGCGAGTGCCTGGCGCAGGTCCATCGCCTGACGGCCGAGGCGTACGGCTACCTCGGCGAGCACCGTCCGATGGAGCCGCAGAGGACGTGGGCCGAGGCGTTCCCGGTCATGTGGTGCAAACTCATCGACGACATCGTTGCCACGGGCCATTACGACGCGGCCGAGGCGAAGCGACTGGTGGCGTTGCTCGATGAGCGCCTCGCGCTCTTCGACCGGCCCGTCCCGGCGAGCCTGCTGCACATGGATATATGGAGCCAGAATCTGCTCGTCGGACCGGAGAGCCGCTTGACGGGCATCGTCGATTGGGACCGCGCGCTGTGGGGCGACCCGGAGATCGAGTTCGCGGTGCTCGATTACTGCGGCATTTCGCGGCCGGCGTTCTGGCGGGGGTACGGCCGGGAGCGCGACACCTCGCCCGAGGCACAGGTCCGCCAGGTCTTCTACCTGCTGTATGAGTTGCAGAAGTACATCGTCATCCGCCACGGTCGCAGCCATGACCCCGCTGCAGCCCAGGGGTACGAGCGCGAGGTGATGGGCATCGTGGGCCGGGCGTTCGGCGAGTAGCCGCGAGTGTGAACGAACGGCGCCGCTCACTCACGTTCGCGGCTAGCAACTGGGCTGATGCGCGAGCGTGCTGCCGCCCCGTGCGTGTCGCCAGTTCCTGCGGCTCGATTCGCGGCCGATTGGTCCAAGCGAGGCCTGATGGCCCCATGTCGGCAGGCAAGAAGTAGAATGTCCCCTTTCCCCTACTCGAGGCTCGGCCGGACAACGTCGCCGCGCGCCTGGGCTTCGGGGTCGTCGTAGGAACCGAGGAAGTCGGAATTGCAGTCCAGCCACAGGGTGATGCGATGGAGGTCCTCCTTCGAGAGTTTGACGTCGTAGTGGCCCTTCTGAAGAAGCGCGAAGAGTTTCGAGGCCCGTGCGCCGAACTCGCCCGGGGTGGTCAGCGGCAGGGTCCAGCCGTCGTACGTCGCTTCGAACTTGCCGAAGTAGAAAGCGTAGTTCCTCAGGTTGGCGTAGGAGGTGTACCAGCCGTAGCGGTTCTTGCCGGCATCGCCCTTGCCGAGGTCCATCGCCTTGGGTTCCTTGGCGTGGCAGGCCACGCAGTGGCGCTGGAGCACGGGCTGGACGAGTCGCGGGAAACTGAACGGGTTCGAGCCCGCCACATCCGGCTGAATCTTTGACGGTGGCCGGCGCATGGCCAGCGCAAACCGCTTCGGCGGCGCCGGCGCGCGGTGACGCGGTTCATGGCAGCCCTGGCACACCAGCCGCTGGCCCGGATGGACGTACGTGCAACTGCGCATCGACTGGACCGCCAGGCCGCGCACGTCCAGTGCCTGGAAGAATACGACCTTGCCCGTCGGCATGCTGAAATAGGCGCTGCCGTCGGCCTCGACCGGCACCGTGCCGAGGACGGCCCGGGCGCCCTTCTCGGAACCGTATCCGATGCGGGGCACGTTGTGGATCGGCGTGGCCTTGGGGAGCACTTGCATGACCCGCAGGGCCTTGATGACGGCGCCTTTCGGAAACGGCTTGAGGCTGTCGTACACGTTGACAACGCCGACGGGGACGGTTTGCTGCGGCTTTTCTTCCGGCTTCGCGGCACGGTCCGATTCGCTCGGTCGCGGGTTGCCCAAAGCGGTGACGTGCGGAATGACGGGCGGGCGCCGGCGCGGCCGCAGCGGGATGGGACTCAGGCACGAGATGGCCGGGTCGCGGTAAACCAGTTCCTTGTTGCCGAACGAGTCCACCAGATAGATGCCGAAGTTGTTCTTCGGTCCCCGTGCCCCGTTTCCCTCGGCGTCGTAGACGCACAGGTAAAAACTCTCGTCAAGCGGCCAGGCCGTGCCATAGACTTGGCCGGTCCTGGCGCCGCATTCGGCCTCGGGAAAGGGCGCCTCCGGCGTCAGGCGTTTCAGCGGCGCCATCGCGTCGTCGTCCTCGATCGACGGGTCCAGCACGAGGAGCGACCCGTAGGCCTGGCAGTGATGGGCGGCGGCCGTGGCAACGTACTTGTGCGACCCCGGGATGGCCCGGACGTTCATCTCCATGAAGGGCCGGACACGCATCGACTTTCCGAAGTTGCCCTGGATGGCGCGGGCGTCGCGGCCGTCGGGCGTTGTGATCCACGGATGGTGCGCCTGGCTGTGGCCGCGGTCCACGTAGTCCCACCGCGTGTAGAGGATCATGCCGTTATGGTCCACGCTGGGATGCCACTCGTTGGACTCGTTGAGGCTGATGGGGACGATGTCGGCGCCGTCGGTGTTCATCGTGTGGAGGGTGAAGATGGGCACGGGCCGGGCGTGGCACCGCCCGTAGCCGCCGCGGCGTTCCGATATGAACACAATCCGCCCGTTCGGCAGAAAGCACGGGTCGAAGTCGCCGGCAGGACCGTCCGTGAGTTGTACGAGATTCGATCCGTCGATGTTCACCTTGAAGATGTGGTACGTGCTCCGCTCGGTCCACTTGTAAGGCGACGGCTCGGCCTCCGTGAAGGCGAACAGGACGGTCCGGGCGTCGAAGGAGAGTTCCGGCGACAGGTACCCGCCGGGAGGGAGCGGCTTGCCTTTGAAGCGGCCGCTTGCGCAGAGCGCGTCGGCCAGGATGTTCCGCGCGGCCGGCTTGGACGAGAAGGCGTCCTCCAAAACAAACACCCCGCCGCCGCGAATCGCATGAAAGCCGTAGTACTGGTCACACATGTGGTTGCCCTGGCGGTGCGAGCCGGGCAGGAAGTGTCGCTTGATGAAGAGGATGCGGTCGAAGTTCAGCAGCGGGTTCGAGAAGGCGATCGTGCGGCGCAGACGCAGTGCCTTGTCGAACAGGCCGCGCCGCGCATCCGCGTCTTTGACGTTGATGGCGGCGCTTTCGGCTTTGAGACGCTCGAGTGCCGCCGCTTCGGCAGCCAAGTCCGGGGCGCCGGCCATGCGTTTCAATGCGGCAAGCAGGGCGGCCGTTCGGCGAAGGACGACGTCGGCCGGGTCGCGGTCGGAGTCCAGGATGAGCGCTTCGGACCGGAACGTCTGGGCCGCAAGATGGCCCGGCGGGTTCTTCCTGGACTCAGTGATGAGCCGCTGCAGGGTGGCGAACTGCGCCTGATTCTCGTCTTGCAGGGTGTAGGTCTCCCCAACGGTTGCGGCCGTTGCCATCGACGTCATCAGTGCCACAAGCAACGCAGTTGGGCGGACCATGACTCACCTCGTTTTTTCCGTCATTTCGCCTTCAGCGTTTGCGTGCGGATCGGGTGCGCGGCCGTCTTGCCGCCGTCGCGGATAACGAGGCCCACGGTGTCATCGAACTCGATGCCGGCGCCGGTGAACCGGAACGGTTTGACGGCACGTCAAAGGGGCAAGTCCACTAGACCGAACGCCGCAAAGACTGTCAAGTCTTGTTCGGCGGGCCATGCCACATGCCGTAATCGAGCCGGGAGCGGGAGTTCCCGGAGACCTTCCATGCGAAAGAGCGTGCGAGGCCGGGGAAGATTGTGGGCGGCTTCCGCAGCCGCCTCGACTATCGACGAGGTCGCGTGTCGCCGCCCAGCCGACGGTGGTTATCTAAAGAGTGTGCCTGATTCTTGACGATTCACCTAACGGGTGTGGCAAGTTTTTATGGCGAGCGCAGGCGGTTGTAGCGCCGGGCTTTATGCCCGGTCCCGATGTATCGGGATTGG
>CAYVAM010000262.1:0-4959 GCA_964449275.1 uncultured Anaerolineales bacterium | reverse complement strand
ATCGGGTCTTCCGGGGCGACGAGGAACTCGACCTCACGCCCAAGGAGTTCGCCCTCCTGGAGTACCTTCTTCGGCATGCCAATCAGACGGTGACGCGAATGATGATCATCAACCATGTCTGGAACTACGACTTCGATCCGGGCACGAACGTCGTGGACGTCCACGTGCGGCGCCTGCGCCTAAAGGTGGACGAGGGCTGCAAGGTGCGCCTGATTCACACGGTTCGTGGGGTGGGCTATGTCCTCAAGGCCTGATCGCGTCGTTCTCCGGCGGTTCGACGTCAGGACCACGCTCGGCTTCGCCTGCTTATTGACGATGGCCGTTCTGATCGTGTTCCTGGCGTTCTGGTACGGGCTCGAGCGGAGCCTGGAGCGTGAGATGGATGAAGTCCTCGAAGGCGACGTGCGGGAGTTCATCTACCACCTGACGCAATCCGGTTGGGACGAGGCGACGTTGAGGAAGGAACTCGAGTATGAAACGGCGAGCCGGTCTGAGCACGGGGCGTTCTGCCGCGTGTTTGACGCCTCCGGGGCCGCACGCTGGACGATCCCCCCGGCCCTCTCCGGTCGGTGTCTTCCCGCGCCGGAAGAGATCCGCTCCGTCCTGAGTGGACACCGTCATCACTTGCGGCACCCCCAGGTCGGCCGGCCGGACAGCATAAGCGTCCTGTATCCGGCGACCGCCCAGGACGGGCGATTCCTCGGATGCCAGGTCGGCATGTCGCTCGGTCAGGTCCAGGAGAGGACGGCGAAGTATGCGTACGTTTTTGCCGGCGTCGGCGCCGCAGTCGTTGCCCTGGGTGGGGTGGCCTCCTATCTGCTGCTGAAGCGGCCGCTGAAGCGCATGCAGGCCATTGCGGCCGACGCGGCACGAATCACGGCCTCCAACTTGGACCGGCGCCTCCCCGATTCCCGCTCCGGCGACGAGTTCGACGAGTTGGCGCGTACGCTGAACACGATGCTCGATCGGCTCTCGGCGTCGGTGCAGAGCCTGGAACGGTTTGTGGGCGACGCCGCCCACGAACTGCGCGGCCCGGTTGCGCGGCTGCGTGCGGCGGCGGAGGTGGTCCTCGAATCCGACCGTCCGGGCGAGGCGGACGCCCGCGCGGCGCTGGCCGAGGTCGTCGGACACGCAGACCAGTTGTCGCGCCTGATCGAGGACCTCCTCTTCCTTGTCCGAGAAGAAGGCGGCACGCCGGCCACGCGACAGGAAACCGTGGACGCGGCGAGCCTGTTGGAGGAGGTGGTGAGCCTGTACGAGGGGCCTGCCGAGGAGAAGCATGTGGATCTGCGGCTGGTTCGAGCCGACGCGGCCACCCTGCGCGGCCACCGGCAGCGCCTTCTTCGGGCGCTCGGGAACCTCGTGGACAACGCCATCAAGTTCACCGAGCCGGGCGGACGCATCGAGGTAATCGGCGCCGCCGACGAGGCCTTTTATCGGTTCAGCGTGAGTGATACCGGCTGCGGCATCGTCACGGAACACCTGCCCCACGTTTTCGAGCGCTTCTACCGAGGGGACCCGACGCGCGCAAGCGGCGGCGGGACGGGCCTGGGGCTGAGCATCGTCCGTGCCATCGCCCGCTCGCACGGCGGCGACGCGGACGTCCAGAGCGTCCAGGGCCAGGGCACGGTTTTCGCCGTCCGTATTCCACGTCAGATGTCGTGACTTTCTGGCCAACCAAGATGACGGGATTGTCATCCGCCCGTCACGCTCCCGTCATCTCGGCGTGTTACACTCGCCGGCATGATTCGGGAGGCGACAACCGCCAAGCGTGCATGCGCGAGCGACACACGGTGGGCCTCCGTGCGTCCGGTGCACCGCCCGGCTGAGAAGCGTCTCCGCCTGCTGCTGCCCACGTTGCTGCTTCTTGCCTATGGGGCGGCCCTGCATCTGCCATACCTTGGCGGGTGGCCTCTTGCAAGTCACGAGGCGCTGGCGGCCGAGCGCACCCGCGAGTTGATGACGACAGGCGGATGGCTCGTTCCTCACTTCGCCGGGAAGCCGGACTTCCGCAAGCCCCCCGTTCCATTCTGGATTGGCGGAGCCTTTGCTCTGTTAGCCGGCGGGGTCACGGAGTGGAGTGCAAGGCTGCCGTCCGTCTTGGCCTGCCTCGGTACGACGGTCCTGGTGGTGCTGTGGGTGAACAGGACACGGGGACGGCGGTCAGCACTCTTCGCGGGGTTTGCCTTTGTGACTTCCGGCGCAGCGATCATGTGGGCGCGCCGGGCCGAAGTAGACATGCAACTGTGTTTCTGGACGACGTCCGCCATGCTCACGTACTGGTTCGGACTCGGGGAACCCGTTCGGCGTCGGCAGGTGCTGCTGGCGCTGGCGATGTGGCTGAGCCTGGGTGTGGGCGTGCTCACGAAAGGTCCCCTGCCGCTCGCCTTCGTGGGTCTGGCCGTCGTGGCGACGGTCGCCTTCGATCCCCGCCGGCGGCGACGACTGCGCGGGCTCCTGCCGCTCGCCGGTCCCCTGCTGTTCCTCGCGGTGCTGGCGCCCTGGGCCCTGGCCGTGGTCCAGCGCTATCCCGAGGCACTCTCCACCTGGTACGGCGAGTCGCTCGGTCGCTACGTGGGAGAGTTGGGGCACGATA
This sequence comes from uncultured Anaerolineales bacterium, assembly GCA_964449275.1. Taxonomy (GTDB): domain Bacteria; phylum Planctomycetota; class Phycisphaerae; order FEN-1346; family FEN-1346; genus JAUVZF01. The sequence continues at coordinate 2,363 of CAYVAM010000262.1, read as the reverse complement.
AGCCGTTCTACTTTTATGCGACGCACGCCCCCCTTCTCTGGCTCCCGTGGATTCTTCCTCTCGGCCTCGGGCTCTACCTGGCCGTGAGGCGCGGCGCGCTGTCGCGGCCGGCGTGGGCGTTCCTCTTGGTCTGGGGGTTGGGGGGACTGGCGTTCCTCTCCTTCAGCACGGGCAAACGGCTCCATTACGCCCTGCCGGCCGTACCGCCCATGATGGTCTTCGCGGGGCTCGGCCTGGAGGCGCTCGTGCGGCCACCGCAGCCGCTGACCGGGCATTGGCGTTGGGGCGCGGCGCTTCACGGGGCTTTGATCCCGCTGGCGCTGGCGGCAGCACTTGCCGCCGCGGTGTGGCTCCCGGAATACCGGTTGGCCCTGGCGGCGCTTGGGGCGCTGGCGGCGCTGGGGCTGGGGCTTGCCCTGTTCCTCTATCTTCGGGGACGGCCGGTGGCCTCGCTGGCCGGGCTGGCGCTGTCGCTGCTGGTGGTGCTGACGCTCGGCTACCGCCAAGTGGTCGGGCCGCTCGTGACCCAGGCCAACACGGAGGCCAAGATCGGCCGGTACATCGCTCGGCGAGCGCCCAAGCAGCAGGAAGCCGTCGCGTGCTACGGAGAAGTCGGCCCCCAAACGCTGTTCTACGCCGGGCAATCTATACCGGTACTCGGCAGCGGAGCCGATGTTGTTGCTTGGCGCGAACACGCGCCGGGGGGACTACTTGTGACTCGCAGCGGGCCATGGCGCGCGGAGGCGGAACAGGTTGGACCGTGGCGGGAAGTCCTTCCGGGGTCAACCCTGAACCGCTTCGCCTCGCGCGAGGTCGTTCTGCTGCAGGCGGTCGATCCGCTGAGGCTGCACGCTCCGCGCATCGGGCCGACAAGGGCCCAAAGGCAGGAGGTACCCGATGAGTAGACTACGCATTGGCCTTGTAGGCCATGGTTTCGTCGGCCAAAGCATGCACCGGCTGTTCGGCGACGACGCCACCTGGCTCGACGTGGGCGGCACGCCGGCCGACCGGGCACGCATCAACACATGCGACTTCGGTTTCATCTGCGTGCCGACGCCCGTTGGTCCGGGCGGGGCGTGCGACACGTCCGTCGTCGAGGACTGCGTGGCCTGGATAACGGCCCCGCAGATCATCGTCCGTTCAACGGTCGCACCGGGCACGACACAGCGGCTGCGCGACACGACGAGCAAGGCGGTCATCTTTCAGCCGGAGTACATCGGCGAGACGGCGGCCCACCCGCTGGCCGACGCGTCGAAGCACGGATTCATCATTCTGGGCGGGCCGGTCCCGGAATGCTCGGCCGTCGCCGACCTTTACAAGCGGTACTACCACAGCGAGGTCCGGTTCCACTTCACCGACAGCACGACGGCCGAGGTGGCCAAATACATGGAGAACGCCTTCTACGCCATGAAGGTCACCTTCTGCAACGAGTTCTACGACATCGCCCGGGCCCACGGCGTGGATTACAACGAACTTCGCGAGATCTGGCTGGCCGACCCGCGCATCAGCCGCGACCACACGTTCGTGTTCCCGGACGACCGCGGATTCTCCGGCAAGTGCCTGCCGAAGGACGTCTCGGCGATCATCGCCTCGATGCGCGAGCGAGGCGACTCGGCGGCACTGCTCGAGGCCGTCATAGAGATCAACGAGCGCCGCCGGGCCGATGACCCGACCTACGCCCCGTATCGGAAGAACGGCAACCATGTGCTCGCCCGCTCCTGATGACGTGCATGTGTCGGTGGTGGCCCCGGCGTACAACGAGGCGGCGAATCTGCCCGAACTGGTCCGCGAGATCGTGGCCGTTATGGGACCGTTGGGGCGGCCGTGGGAGATCGTGGTCGTGGACGACGGCAGCACGGACGACAGCCTGAAGGTGCTGGCGGCCTTGATGCGGGAGGTCCGTCCCCTCCGCGTCATCGCGCTCGAGCGCCACGCGGGCCAGACGGCGGCGTTGGACGCCGGCCTGCGGGCCGCCCGCGGCCGGTTCATCGTCACGCTCGATGCGGACCGGCAGAACGATCCCGCTGAAATCCCTCGCCTGCTCCACGTGGTGGAGACCGACGCGTGCGACTTCATCAACGGCTGGCGCGCCAAGCGTAATGATCCCTGGCTTCGCCGCATTTCCACGAAGATCGCCAACGGTGTCCGTAACCGGCTGACGCAGGAAGACATCCACGATTCGGCCTGCGGCCTGAAGGTCTTCCGGCGCGAGTGCATCGAGCACGTGAAACTCTTCAACGGCCTGCACCGATTTCTGCCGACGCTGGTGCGCCTGGAAGGTTTCCGTGTGGTCGAGGCGCCGGTCAGCCACCGGCCTCGCGTCGCCGGACGCGCCAAGTACGGCGTGTGGAACCGTGTCTTCA
>CAYVAM010000261.1:0-4977 GCA_964449275.1 uncultured Anaerolineales bacterium | reverse complement strand
GGGATGCCGGTTGACAACGACCAGCAGACGCTGACCGCCGGGCCGCACGGACCCGCCCTGATGCAGGACGTGCACCTGATGGAAAAACTCGCCCACTTCAACCGCGAGCGCATCCCCGAGCGCGTCGTGCACGCCAAGGGGGCCGGGGCCCACGGCGTGTTCGAGTGCACGGCCGACATGAGCAAGTACACCCGGGCCGGGTTCCTCTCCCAGGTGGGCAAGAAGACCGAGGTGTTTGCCCGGTTCTCGACGGTCGGCGGAGAGAAAGGCTCGGCCGACGCTGCCCGCGATCCCCGGGGTTTCGCAATCAAGTTCTACACGGAGGAAGGCAACTACGACATGACCGGCAACAACACGCCGGTCTTCTTCATCCGCGACCCGCTGAAGTTCCCCGACTTCATCCACACCCAGAAGCGCAACCCCGCCACCAACGCCCCCGACCCCGACATGTTCTGGGACTTTCTGTCCCTGACGCCTGAATCCATCCACCAGGTGACGATCCTCTTCTCCGACCGCGGCACGCCCCGAAATCACCGCCACATGAACGGCTACAGCAGCCACACGTTCAAGTGGTATAACGCCAAGGGCGACATCTTCTGGGTGCAATATCACTTCAAGACCGAGCAGGGCATCCAAAACCTCACGCGCGAGGAGGCCACGCGCCTCGCCGGCGAGAACCCCAACCACGCCACCACCGATTTGTACCGCGCCATCGAGAAGGGCGAGTTCCCCGCCTGGCGCGTCTGCGTCCAGATCATGCCCGCCAGGGACGCCAAAACCTACCGCTGGAACATCTTGGACATCACAAAGGTCTGGCCGCACAAGGACTACCCGCTCATTGAGATCGGGCGGATGACGCTCAACCGCAACCCCGCCAACTATTTCGCCGAGGTCGAGCAGGCGGCCTTCAGTCCGGGGAACTTCGTGCCCGGCATCGCGGCGTCGCCCGACAAGATGCTCCAGGCCCGCGTCATCTCTTACCACGACGCCCACCTCCACCGCCTCGGGCCGAACTACCAACTCCTGCCCATCAACGCCCCCAAAGCGTGCAAGGCCGGCAACTACCAGCGCGACGGGACCATGCGGCTGGACGACAACAGCGGCGGCGGACCGAACTACTGGCCCAACTCCATGGGCGGACCGGCCCCCAACCCCGCATTCGCCGAGCCGCCCATTGACCTGGAAGGCCAAGCCGCGCGGCATCCCCAGCAACTGACCGACGACGACTTTTTCCAGCCCGGCGAACTCTACCGGCGCGTCATGACCGACACCGAACGCGACCACCTGGTCGGCAACATCGTGGCCCACCTGGGCAATGCCCGGAACCGCATCCAACTGCGCCAAGCCGCCCTCTTCTTCAAGGCCGACCCCGACTACGGTCGACGCGTCGCCGAAGGCTTGGGCCTGGACGCCAAACAGGTCGAGAAACTGGCCACCATGTCTCAGCAAGAGCGCGTCAAGGCAACGTCGGCATGAGCCGTTTCTTCAGGCAAACGTGTTTCACAAATCCATAGTAACCTAGTATGTGTATGTGCTGCAGGAAGAGGATGCCGCCGATCGGCGAAAAGGCGCCGGCTTTCAAGCATAAGGACAGTCGCCTGTTTCAGGCAGCCCCACGGCCCTGATCGTGGTGGCGGGGCAGACTGCTCCGCAGACCCGGATCGAGCGAGGGTTGGCACCGGCCCGTTGCACGTGCGAGGTGAGTGCGCCTGCCGTCGCGAGAAACAGGTTGACTGTCCCTGATTCTGTCTAAGCCCGCATCTCGACGAACAGGCGGCGGATCCACTGCGGCGTCGCTTGGTTGAACCGTTCGATGTGCTTGCGCCGGGTGAAGTAGTAGAGTGCCATGCCGCCCTGGAAGCAGACGCTCAGCCCGATGAGCAGCGAGTAGAAGCCGTATGTCACAATCGGCGCCCACCGCAGGACAAGGTCGTTGATCGCTCCGGCCATCTCCGGCACGGCGGACAACTGGGCCTGGACTTCGGGGGAGAGGGCGGCCGCCTGCGCCTCCTCCGGCGAAAACGCCACCATCTGCATCACGCAGTACAGCGAGATCAGCCCCAGAAACGCCAACTGGTTCGCTCCCAGCAACCGCGCCGCCGACGGCTCGGCCCGGCGCATCCGCCGGTAGCCGAACAACTCCACCGCACCCACCGCGCACATGCCCGCCACGATCATCACGCCGCTCGCGCTTGGCCAGACCAGCACGAACGGGGCCGCCAGAACGCCTATCATCAGCGTAATGGAGCCGGAAGACAGGGCCGTTCGCGCCGCCGCTTTTACGCGCCGCCGGTCCCGGACCGCCTGCCGCACCTCGGCGAAGTGAGCGTCGGTCAGCGTCGGGACCGTTGCCTCGGACGACTCACGTCTCTCGGGTTCCATGACCACGACCGCACTTTCCGCTGAGTCCATTCCGTCGCCCTCCGCACGGACATCGAAAACCGCCTGAGCACCCGCGACGCGGGTCTCCACAGGCGACTCGCTGCGGCGAGCGGCGCCTGCCTCCCTATCGTATCGCCTTTCCAGGGGGCGGACAATCGGCAGAAATGCGGGACACGGGTCTGCAACCCCATGTGACGCTCTTGCGCGGTGGGTCTCCGTACCCACCGCGCCCAAGGCTGGGTTTTCGGCCAGCCAGAGGACTCCGCGAGGCGGGTGCGGAGACCCGCCGCGCGAAGTGGCCATGCCACCCTCGGGGCGCAGTTGCTATTGCTGACCACGCACACGCCGCGGCTTACGCCTCACCGTGCTCGGCGCGACCCGCCTGGCGCCGACTCACCAGGTACACCGGCACGCCCGCCAGCAGCACGGCCACGCCGACCACCGCCCCCAGCGCCCGATAATCGAGGCTTCGATAGAGCATCCAGGCACACATCCCGCAGAAGACGACGACCGTCACGGGATAAAGCGGCACGCGGAACGGCCGCTTGACGTCCGGCTCTTTCACGCGGAGCACAAAGACCGCCACACCCGTCAGGAGAAAGAACGACCAGAACGCCGGCAACGTGTAATTGACCGCCTCCTCAAACCCCGACCCCAGCCGCTCGCGAAGGCCGCCGAGGGCCGGCAGCAGGATCAGCACGACCGCGATCGCGCTCTGCACCAGGATCGCCGCCGCAGGCGTTCCGAACCGCCTGCTCCACCGGCCCAGTGCGCGGAAAAGCCGGTGATCGTGGCCGAGGCCGCAGATGGCCCGCGCACCCGTGAAGATGCATCCGTTCATCGCCCCCAGCGCCGAGACCGCCACCAGGACGCTGACGGCGGCGCCTCCACCCGACCCAAACACCTTGGCGACGGCGTCGGCCGCCACCGCGCTCGTCTTGCCCATCGCGTCGAACCCCAGCACGTGCAGATATGCCAGGTTCACCGCCACGTAGATCACCGTCAGGAGGGCGATGCTTCCGACGAGCAGCCGGAGGGTGTTGCGGCTGGGCTTTTTCAGTTCCCCCGCCACGTACGCCGCCTCGTTCCACCCGCCGAACGTGTACAGGATGAAGATCATCGCCAGGCCGAACCCCGCCAGACCCGGTCCATCCCCCGCCGCGGCGGGCACGGCCTGAGGCGCCTCTGCGGACGACGCGAAGGCGAGGCCAACCACCGCAATCGCCACCACCCCCGCCACCTTCACCGCCGTCAGGACGTTCTGCGTCCATTTGCCCGTCTTCAGGCCCACTACGTTCGTGGCCGTCAGAACCACCGTGGCCGCAAGCGCCCAGACAAGCGACCCCTTATCGCCCACCGGCACGAGCCGCGCCATGTAATCGCCGAAGACATACGCCGTGGCGGCTATCGTGCCCGTCTGGATGACCGTCATCCGGGCCCAGACGAACAGGAACGATACCGCCCCGCCGAAAGATCGCTCCAGGTACACGTACTCGCCGCCCACTCGCGGGTAGGCGGCCGCAAGTTCCGCGTACGTGAGCGCCCCGCAGAAGCAGAGCAGCCCGCCGAGGACCCATGCCACCACCATCAGCGTCGGTGTGCCCGTCATCGCCGCCACCAACGACGGCGCCCGGAAGATGCCTACGCCGATAACGATGCCCACGACGACGCACATGGCGTCGAGGAGCGAGAGGTGCCGCTTGGGTGCGCCGCCGGTGTCCGCGTTCGCGCCGGCCTGTTCGGTTGTGATGGCGTATCCCCCTTTCCTGCCCATCCAAACCCTGCCGCCACGTTATTGCATTGCCGGGGACGTGGCAAGCAAGAAAGCGACCGCGCGCCGGTCCGTTTGTTCTCGATGCGTATGCGGCCGGCTGTTACACTTGCCGCGCTAAGGAGACGACGATGCCGCTACAGGTCGAGCCCTGCGAGAACTGCGGGCGGCAGATTGGCCGTCTGGAGCAGGCCTATCTCTGGCAGGACCACGTGGTCTGTGAGGAGTGCTGCCGGCGTCTCGCTTCGGATGCGGCGTCATCGGCTTCCGGAAGCGCGGTCGCCGCGATCGCTGCAACAGAGGGTGCGCCACGGTCTGCCCCCGACACTCCGAAAGATGCGGAGGTGGTTCTGTGGTCCGCATCACCCTCCGTCCTGCCGTATGTGCCGCGCTATGCGCTTGTCGGACTTGCCTTCCTCGGCAACCTGGTTGTGGCGGCGCTTGTGGCGTGGCCCTTCCTGTTTGGCGCGTGGGTGTGCCTGGTCCTGGCTGCCGATTGGGAACTGCGGCGGCGGGCGACCCGGTATACCGTCACGAAACGCCGCGTCATCCGGCGGAGCGGGTACATCCGACGGGTCCAGCAGGAAGTCCAGAACCGGGACATCCGGGAACTCGGGCTGCGCCAGGGGCCCTTCGAGCGGCTCTTCGGCGTCGGAACCGTTACGGTCGCGACGGCCGCCACCGCCGAACGGGAACTCCTCATCGCCAAGGTGCCGAACGCAAAGAAGGTGATGGAGATCCTGCGCCAGGCGCGGGCGTAACAGGGCGGCAACTGATTGGGCTCGTAGCCCAAGGGGTTGCGCCGCTTACTTACGTGCGCGGCT
>CAYVAM010000260.1:836-4986 GCA_964449275.1 uncultured Anaerolineales bacterium | reverse complement strand
GGGGCAGTTTCGAGGCCGATGCCTGCCAGGCGATGTGCGACGCCTTCAACCGCAGCCAGGACCGGCTCTTCGTCCACTACCTTCGGACCTCGGAGGCGAACCGGAAGGCGATGCTTGCGGCCATCGGTCACGACCCGCCGGACGTGTGCGGCCTGTGGAACCAGGACGTGGTGCCGTTTGCCGACGGCGGGGCGCTGTTGCCGCTCGACGACTGGATGCGCGAATCCAACCTGCCGCGCGACTACTACATCGACAACTACCTCGCGCTCGGCATGCACGCGGGCAAGGTGTACGCGCTGCCGACGAGTCCGATGTCGATGGCGCTGTTTTACAACAAGGACCATTTCCGCCGGAAGGCCAAGGAGTTGCGTGCCGCCGGCCTCGACCCCGACCGCGCCCCGCGAACCATCGAGGAACTCGACCGGTACGCCGACGTCCTCAACGAGTTCGAGCCGGACGGCAGCCCGCGCATCATGGGGTTCCTGCCGACCGAACCCGGCTGGTGGAACTACTCGTGGGGATACTTCTTCGGCGGCCGACTCGTGGACCCGAAGACGGGGAAGATTTCCTCCGACGACCCGAAGAACGTCGAGGCCTTTCTCTGGGCCAAACGGTACGCCGAGGCGTACGGCCGTGACAAACTGCTCCAGTTCCGCTCGGGCTTCGGAACGTTCGATTCGCCGTTCAACGCGTTCATCGAGGGGAAGGTCTCGATGGAGCCGCAGGGCGTCTGGTTCCCGATGTTTGTCCGGCGTCACCGTCCGCAGATGGATTTCGGCGTGGCGCCGTTTCCGAGCGCCGAGGGCCTGCCGTATCCGCGGTCGCTGCTCGAGGCCGACGTGATCGGCATCCCGCGCGGTTGCAAGCATCCGAAGGAGGCGTGGGAGTTCGTCCGCTGGGCCCAGCGGGAGGGGTTGGCGATCCTGTGCCGTCTCCAGGGCAAACACATGCCCGTGCGGACGCCGCCGGCCTACTTCCACGACGGCCACCCGAACCTGGAGATCAAGGTGTTCGAGATGCTGGCCCGGGCGCCCCACTCATTCATCCTGCCGGCGGTGTCCATTCAACGCGAGTATGAGGATGCGATGGAGCGTGCCTTCGAGCACGTCTGGAACTGGCCCGTGCCGGAGGATCAACTCGAGGGTCTCGCGGGTGAGGCCCGCAAGAAGAAGATCGACGACCTCTGCCGGGCCGAGGTCGCCAGGACGCTGGGCGAGGTCCGCGAGGACATCCAGCGAAAGGTCGATATGCGGCGAGAGCGCCGCAGCCTGCAGAAGGGAACCGGCAAGTAATGTGGGCTGACCGCCGCAAGCACCTGACGGGTTACGCCTTCGCCTCGCCGTGGCTGATTGCGCTCGCCGTTTTCATCGGGTACCCGTTTCTTGCAGGGCTGTACTTCTCGTTCTGCGACTATCCGCCGCTCAAAGGGCCGGTCTTCATCGGCCTGGACAACTACGCGGAACTCCTGGTTGATGCGCGCTTCCACCGGTCGATGGGCGTGACGCTCGTGTACGCGGCGGTCGCGATCCCCATCGGCGTGGTGCTGGCGCTCGCGTTGGCGATGTTCCTGAACGCCCGCATCCGGGGGCAATCGTTCTACCGGGTTATCTACTACATACCACACCTGGTGCCGACGGTGGTGGTGGCGATCCTGTGGCTGTGGATCTTCAATCCGAAGTTCGGCCTGGTCAACATCATCCTGGCCCAGATCGTGGGTGTGGCGGACGCATGGACCGACCTGTTCTTTGACCTTGCGGCCGCGCGGGCGGAGCAGGGTTTCGGCCGTTGGCCGGCGCTGTTGCTGCTTCTGCCGCCCGTGGCGCTCGTGTTGACGGCCGGTCGCGCTGCGCCGCGTGTGGTGGCCGAGAACTCGGCCCTCAGGCGGCTGCTGCTCACGCTCGTGGGCGCGGGACTGGTTCTGGCGGCCGTGCCGGCGTTGAATGCGTCGCTTACGTACCTGGCGCCGCAGGACATGGCGCGCCTGGGGGCGCCGTCGTGGCTCTCGGATGGCAACCCGATGCCGTCGGCCGTCCCGTTCGCGCCGTCGATGGCCCTGTGGGCCATTGTCGTCATGGGGATGTGGAGCGTGGGCCAGATGGCTGTCATCTATTTGGCCAAACTCCAGGACGTGCCAATTGAACTCTACGAGGCCGCCGACATCGACGGCGCGAACTGGTGGAGCAAAACGTTCAACGTCACGATCCCGATGATCTCGCCGGTCATCCTCTTTAACGTCGTGATGGCGATCATCGGGACGTTCCAGATCTTTGCCGCCCCGTACATCATGACGGGCGGCGGCCCGGAGGATAAGACCCGCTTTGCGGCGATGTTTATCTACGACCATGCGTTTCAGTACCAGCGGGTGGGGTACGCATCGGCCGTGGCGTGGGTGCTGTTCCTGGTGATCGTGGCGCTGACGGTCCTGGCGTTCAAGACGCTGCACAAACGGGTGTATTACGCAGGAAGGTAGGCCGTCGAGGCGCGCAAGGGCGAGGCATGCCTCGCCCCTACGACGCGCAACGGGCCGAGTTAGCCGCGGGGCTTGCCCCGCGCGTGCCGTATCCAAGGCGACGAACATGGCCGGCTATAGCGACAGACGACCGCCGTGGTACCTGCGAGGTGGCATCCACGCCATCCTCGCCACGGGCGCCGTCTTCTTCCTGCTGCCGCTGGTCTGGATGATCGGCATTTCGCTGAAGCCGCTGAGCGAAACCATGAAGTACCCGCGCAGCCTCGCGGAGGTCTTCCTCGGCGAGGGCCACCGCGCTCGTATCGGCGGCGCCGCATACGAGGTCGTCAAGGAGCGCCGGATCCGGCCCACCGCCGAGCAGCCGTTCACCATCCTGCGGCCGAAGGAGTCGTTCGCGGCCGGCGAACTGTGGAAACCTTTCGGACGCGACACGTGGGAGAAGTTCGCCGTCTTCAACAAGCAGGAACTCCAGCGTATGAACGCCCGCGTCACGTCCGAGGTGAAGGTCCTGGGCGACGACAAGAACCGTTTCGACGCGGCCACCGGCATCCTGACGCTCTATTCCGGCCGCAAGGTCCGGGCCGAACTGGTCCGCGAAATCAAGCCGGACCCGTCCGCGAGGGCGGCCGTGGCCGACCCGCAAGGCGAACCGCTGTGGCTCGTCCGCGAATGGCGACCCGAGGACACCGACACGAAAGGCGTCGGCTCGACCGGCATCGAAGTGACGCGGGCCTGGGACGTTCTGCCCGAAAGCGCCGTCACGAAGACCCACCGCGTCATCCCGTACAACTACCCGGTGGCGCTCGCGCGGGTCGGATTCGGCCGCAGCCTTCTCAACACGCTGTTCCTGTGTGCGATGTGCGTCGCCGGCACGGTGTGCTCGTCGGTCCTGGTGGCGTACGGTTTTGCGTTCATCGACTTCAGGGGCCGCTCGCTGCTGTTCGGCCTGACGGTGGCGACGATGATGATCCCGTTCGTCATCACGATGATTCCGCTGTACCTCCTGTACCGCGACCTGGGATGGATAGGCACGTTCAAGCCGCTGTGGGTTGCGGCGTGGTTCGGGAACGCGTTTTTCATTTTTCTGCTGCGGCAGTTCTTCCTTGGCCTGCCGAAGGACCTCCTGGACGCCGCCCGCATCGACGGGTGCACAGAACTCGAGATTCTCTGGAACGTCGTGGTGCCGCTCTCCAAGCCGGCGATCGCGATGGTCGCGCTGTTTCAGTTCCTCGGAACGTGGAAGGACTTCCTGGCGCCGCTCATCTATTTGAACCACCCGTCGCAGTTCACGCTGAGTTTATCGCTTCAGGCGTTTCAGTCGGAACACGGCGGCACGCCGTGGCACCTGCTGATGGCTGCCAGCACGGTGTTCAGCCTGCCGCTCATCATCCTGTTCTTCGCGACGATGAAGACTTTTATCCGCGGCATCGCCATGACGGGCATCAAAGGCTGATCTGAGATTTCAGATGTCAGATTTCAGATTTGAGATTTCAGACCTTAGATTTGAGATCTTAGATGTCAGATTTTAGATTTCAGATCTTAGATTTGAGATCTCAGATTTCAGACTTGGGATCTTAGATGTCAGATTTGAGATCTTAGATTTCACATCTCAGATTTGAGATCTCAGATGTCAGATTTTAGATTTCAGATCTTAGATTTGAGATCTCAGATTTCAGACTT
>CAYVAM010000260.1:0-736 GCA_964449275.1 uncultured Anaerolineales bacterium | reverse complement strand
GGGATCTTAGATGTCAGATTTGAGATTTCAGATCTTAGATTTGAGATTTCAGATTTGAGATCTTAAATGTCAGACCTTAGATTTCAGATTGGCAAATCGCGCCCCTTCGTGCGTGCCCCATTCACACGTTCCCGCTCCGGATGCCCTATCGCGCTGTACCCCCCTCGTCAGCGCCCACCGTTCGAGCCGCCTGCGGAAGCAGGCGGTGACCTTCCCCGCGTCGCCCAGCCGCCTTCGAACTTCGCGCGGCGGGTCTCCCGACCCGCCGCGCTATGGCCGCTTCAGCGCGGGAGAGCCCGGTCTTCTGCGCGGCCCGGACCCGGTACGGACCCGTATGGGCCCGGGCGTGCGGCTTCCCATTTTTGTTTTCTCGTGCCTTGACGGGACATCTGGCACAAGAGATAATGTTGGAACGAGGGGTTGACGCTGGGGGTGAGTGATGCGCGGCGACATTCCCGTTCTGACCTACCCGCCCATTTTCGAGACGCTTGAGCCCAGGGTCCTGCTGTCCGCCGACGCTCTGCCCCAAGCCGATTGGTCGGACGTGGAGCAGTTGGTGGCGGGGAACAACGCCTTTGCATTCGATCTGTACGAGACGCTGCGCGGCGAGGAGGGGAGCCTTTTCTTCTCGCCGATGAGCATTTCCTCGGCCCTGGCCATGACCTATGCCGGCGCGGACGGCGGGACCGCAGAGCAGATGGCCGATGTCCTTCACTTCACCCTGCCCGAGGAGCGG
>CAYVAM010000259.1:0-5013 GCA_964449275.1 uncultured Anaerolineales bacterium | reverse complement strand
GGGCAAGCCCGGCGGCTAACGCTCTCTCACGCGCCGGGCAAGCCCGGCGGCTAACGCTCTCACACGCCGGGCAAGCCCGGCGGCTAACGCTCTCTCACGCGCCGGGCAAGCCCGGCGGCTAACGCTCTCACACGCCGGGCAAGCCCGGCGGCTAACCTGCCTGCTCGCCTGCTGCATCGAGTGCCGCCGGCAGCGTGATTTTCCCTTCGTACAGCGCCCGGCCGATGATGGCGCCGTGAGCGCCCGTCTTTTTCAGGGCAGCAACATCCTCAACTGTCGTCACGCCGCCCGAGGCGATGACCGGAAACCGGCTGGCGCTTACAACCAGCGTTGTCGCCGCCACGTTCGGACCCGCCATCATACCGTCTCGCTCAATGTCTGTATAGATGACGGCGGCAAGCGGCACGTCGCCCGCGTCATCGAGCATTTCCAACACCGTTCGCTGGGTCATCGTCTCCCAGCCGGCGACGGCGACATGGGCCTTACGGGCATCCAACCCCCAAGCCACCTTCTGCGGGAACGTGCGCGCGATCTCGGCCAGCCACTCCGGTTCGCGGACGGCCCGTGTGCCGACGATGACCCGCGCCACCCCCGACGCCAGGACCTCCTCGACCGTCTCGACGGTCCGGATGCCGCCGCCCAGTTCGACTTGCATGCCGACGGCCTCGACCACGGCGGCGACCTTGTCCAGATTCTTCGGCTCGCCCTCGCGTGCCCCGTCGAGGTCCACCATGTGGAGCCACGTGGCCCCGGCCTGCTCGAACCGGCGCGCCACCGCGACGGGGTCGTCGTCGAAGACCGTTTCCCGGCTGTAATCTCCTTGCCGCAGACGGACGCACCGCCCACCCCGCAGGTCGATAGCCGGCAGAATCAGCATGGCGTGTGCGCTCCGCGGGATGGGCCCGTCACGTCTGCGTCACGAAGTTCTCGAGCACGGCCAGGCCCACAGCCTGGCTCTTCTCCGGGTGAAACTGCGTTGCGTGCACGTTGCCGGACGTGACGGCGCTCGCGAACGGCCCACCGTAGTCGGTCCAGCCCGCCACGACGCCGTCGTCCCGTGGGGCCGCATAATAGGAGTGCGCGAAGTAAAAGTAAACCCCCTCGTCCGGCATTCCCTTCAGCAGTGGCGATGCGCCGGCCGGCCTCACCTCGTTCCAGCCCATGTGCGGCACCTTGAGTCCGTGCTCGGCCAAGGTCTGGCTGAACCGTTGGACGCGGCCCGGGACCAGGGCCAAGCCTTTGGGAAGCGGCGCGTCTGGCATGGCGGCGAGTTCGACCGGCGTTTCGGCCACTTCCTCGCTCTCCTCAAAGAGGATATGGAGTCCGAGGCAGATGCCGAGCATCGGCCGCCCCGTGGCCACGAAGTCGCGGATGGCTTCGACGAGGCCGCCCGCGTGCAGCGCCTCCATCGCGTCGCCAAAGGCCCCGACGCCCGGCACGATAATCCGCTCGGCTGCCGCCACGTCTTCCTGCTTGTCCGAGACGGTGGCCGCGTGCCCGATCCGTGCGAGCGCCTTCCGGACGCTCCGCAGGTTCCCCATTCCGTAGTCAACGATAACGATCACCGAGCGTGTCTCCGGCCTCTCGCACGACGCGCGGCGGGCAGTCTATGCCCGCCGCGAATGCGTCCATCGGGTGCGCGGTCGAGATCGCTCGCACCGCGTGGCTCACCGGTTGTCCGGCGACAGACCGTTTTATCGAGGCGAGACGACGATGGCCACTCGCCGGTTCTTCGCTCGTCCGCCGGCGCTGGCGTTCGACGCCACGGGCTTGTAGTAACTGTAGCCCGCAGCATAGATGCGTTTCGCGCTAATGCCTTTCGATACGAGGTACCGCAGCACCGCCATGGCCCGGTTGCACGAGAGGTCCCAGTTGTCGGCCCAGAGTTTTTTGCTCTTGCGGATAGGCGTGTTGTCGGTGTGTCCCTCAACGCGGATCTTCTGGCTCGCGTAATCGCGATTCAGAACCGTCGCGATGTTGCCGAGGACCCGCTTCGAGGCGCTCTTGAGGGTGACCTTGCCGGAGTCGAACAGGATCGTGTTGGGCAGCGTCACGGTGGTGACGTCGCCGACGACCGTTACGTCCACACCCTTGCCAAAGTCCGGCTTGCGTTTGGCGGCGGCGGGCGCCGGTGGCTTGGGCACGGCGCGTGCCTTGGCGAGTTCGCCGTGGAGTTCCTGGTTCTGCCCCCTCAGACCGTCGTTTTCCGCCTGGAGGTCGGCGTTCTGGATAAGGGCCTGTTCGAGTTGTTTCTGAAAGGCGGCGTTGCGTTCTTCGAGTTGCTGCTGTTGGCAGCCCACGCTCGACGCCGCAACGATCCCGATGGCCAGCACGAGCGCCGCCCGTCCGATGAACCGCGTCAGATCCTTCTCGGGTCGCATCGTGATCTCCTTTCTCCTTTAACCGCTTCCGGCGGTTTGGCAGACTATCCGAAGACCATCTCCCACATCACCTCGATGCCCGGCCGGAAATGGGCCACCACATCGTTCTGAACCAGCATCACCACCCCTGCCGCGAGGCCCAGAAACGGGCCGTACGGCACTTCGCTGTCCTGCTTCCGCGCCAGGTGCCACAGGCCGTAGACGAGGCCCAGGAACGGCGCCACCAAAAAGACCAGGACGGCCGCCTCCCAACCCAGAACGCCGCCGATGGCCGCCATCAGGTAGATGTCGCCGATGCCCATGGCCTCCCTCTTGAAGGCCAGCGTGCCAAGCAGCCTCGTCACGAAGATCAGCCCCCCGCCGACCGCGGCGCCGAGGAGACCGAGCAACACGGCGTCGGCCCGTTCCCAACCGGTCCAACCGGGCAGTTGACCGTCGTAGGCGCCCACGCGCTGGACCTGCGGCCACAGGAACGATCCGATCAGGCCGACGGCCAGGGCCACGTTGGTGACCGATGTATAGATCTCCTTCCGCTCGAAGTCGATCACGCCCGACGCCACGAGCGCCGACGCCAGCACCATGTGGACAGCATACACTCCCGGGTGGTCCGCGCCTTGCCGCACGCCGAAGATGAAGTACGCCAACCAGTAACCGAAAAACACCAGTCCCGACGCCGCTTCAACCAACATGTACCGGGCCGAGAACCGCGTCCCGCACCGGCGGCACCGCCCTCGCAGCACGAAGTAACTGACGACCGGGATGTTGTCGTACCACGCAATCGGCGCCAGGCACGCCACACAGTGCGAGGGCGGCCAGACCAGGCTCTTGCCCGCCGGCAGCCGGTGAATACAGACGTTTAGAAAACTCCCGACGCACGATCCGACTAACAGAAAGAACACGCCGAACGGCCACGCCGAAACCATCTCCTGAAGGTTATCGAGCATTCGCCGTCTGTCGCTCCGCTCATGCGCGACGTGCACGTTCGCCAGTAAGTCAATCTAACACGGCCCCGCCGACCTTGCAAGGCAAAACGGCCCATCGCGTAACGCGAGGTCCGGCAACGGTTTGCGGCAGGGGACGATTTCCTGCGGATTGGCCGTAGCGCCGGGGTTTATCCCCGGCGCATCCTGGCCGGCGGCGCCGCTACCAGCCGCGGTGAGATAGCATCCCGGCGCCTCCCTTTCGGCGACCGCGAAAACGGGCCGCAGAAGAACCCTCGCAAAGGCCGCCGGCCGGTGCTAAGATTCCTCTCCATGGACCCCAAATCCGCCAGCCCCCTGTGGTTTCTCGTCGTCAACGTCGCCTACACCCTTGCGGCGCTGGTGGGGTGGCCGTACTACCTCGTCCTGCTGGCCACGCGGAAGAAGTACCGGAGCGGCATGGCCGAGCGGTGGGGATTCGTCCCCAAGTTCAAGGTGGGCCTCAAGCCGCGCTTCTGGGTCCACTGCATCAGCGTCGGCGAGGTCGAGGCCGCGCGCACCTTCATCCCGGCCCTGGCCGAAGCGTACCCCAAAGCCGAGATCGTCCTCTCGACCACCACGATGACCGGCCGCGACCGGGCCAGGCAGCGCTTCCCTCACCTGACCGTGTTCCACTTCCCGCTCGATCTCTGGCCGTGTGTCCGACGGGCCTTGAGGCGGATCAAACCGTCGGCCGTCATCCAGGTCGAATCGGAGTGGTGGCCCAACTTCTTCTTCATGGCGGCACGGCGCGACATTCCCGTGGCATGCGTCAACGTTCGCATGACCGAGCGCGGTGCGTGCGGGTACCGGCGTATCCGGCCGATCATGCGTGCGGTGTTCAACTCGTGCGCGGCCATCGGCGTCCAGGCGGAACTGTACCGCGACCGCCTCGTGGCCCTCGGCGCCGACGCCGACCGCATCCGCATCACCGGCCAGATGAAACACGACGGCGTCACCTTCGCCGACCACGTGGACGGCGCCGAGGACCTGGCCCGCGAGATGAAGATCGAGCCGGGCGAATCGGTTATCGTCGCCGGCAGCACCGGACCGGGCGAGGAGGAGACGCTGCTTGCGGCGTACCAGCAGGCCCGCCGCCTGTATCCGCGTCTGCGTCTGGTGATTGTCCCGCGTCGGCCGGAGACCTTCGACACGGCGGCCGAGTCGATCCTGGCGGCCGGCCTCGGCGTGGTCCGCCGCTCACGCACCACCGAGTGGCAGGGCTCGAAACTCCTGCCGCCCGTCATCCTCGGCGACACCATGGGCGAACTCATGAAGTGGTACGCCCTGGCGGACATCGTCTTCGTCGGCCGGAGCCTCGTGCCCATCGGCGGGTCGAATCCGATGGAACCCGGGTCGCTCGCCAAGCCGCTCCTGTGGGGACCGGAGATGTTCAACTTCCCGGTCGAGGCCCCTGCCCTGGTCGAAGCCGGCGCCGCACGCGAAGTCGCCGGCGCGGACGAACTCGCTGAAGCCGCCACCGACCTCTTGACGCACCCCGACCGGCGCCGTCAAATGGGCGCCGCTGCACGCGAGACCATCCGTAAGATGCAGGGCGCCACGGCCCGGACCATCGACCTCGTGCGCGAGGTGCTCGGCAGATAGCGAAGGGGCAAATCTCGCAGCGATAGCGCGGTGGGCAGTCTTGCCCACCGCGCGACCGAGCCGAGCCG
>CAYVAM010000258.1:0-5088 GCA_964449275.1 uncultured Anaerolineales bacterium | reverse complement strand
AGTCGTCGTATCGCGGACCGTGCCAGCGGATCTGCTTCTTGATTTCGCCCGAGGTGATCGTCAACTCCGTGAAGTGGATCGGCTTTCCGAACCGTTTGAACCGCTCGCACACGTCCCACGCCCACCGCGCGCCGCGGTACCCGCCGTGCATGTGCGATTGGATGCCGATGACGTCGATGCCGACGCCGGCCGCCAGGCACTCCTCGACGAGTTTCTCGAACCGCTGCGACGTGTCGAAATCGTTCAGCAGCAGCGTTGCCTTCGGGTTGGCCTTGCGTGCGGCGGCAAAGGTCTGCTTGATGAGTCCGACGCGGCCCAGGTCCTTGCAGAGTTGGGCGATCTGGTTCGTCTGGACCTGGAACGTGGGCATGACGACCGCCTCGTTGACGACGTCCCACATACCGGTCAGGTCCTTGAAGGCCGTGACGTCGCGCGTGATGCGGCCGAGTTGGAGGCGTTTGACCTCGCCGAGCGTCTTGCCCTCGATCCATCGCGGCTGGACCGTGTGCCAGCAGAGCGGGTGCCCCTTGGTGCGGATACCGCGAGCCTTGCACCACTCGGCCATGGCGCGGATGTGTGCGGTGGCGGTGTTGCCTTCGCCCGGCTCGAACATGCCCCAGTAGAACGGCAGGGTGGCGTAGTTGAGCAAGTCCGCGTAACGCTGCTGGTAGGCTTTCTGGGTGGCGGACGTGCTCTCCGGTTCAAGGCGGAAGATGTTGCAGCCGAAGAGAAAGGCGTGCCGCACCTGCCGCACCGTCACGGTCTTGCCGACGAGCGGTTTGCCTGCGGCGTCGAGGACGGTGAGCGTGACGTCGGCGGTGCGGTGGGCGCGGATGCGCGCCTCGATTGCCTCGTCGCTGAATGGGTCCTTCGCGGCAGCGGCCGGAGCGGGCAGCGCAGCCGCCAACGCCACGAAGCACGCCGCCGCGACCGTCAGCACGTCGCCTGTGAACCGTGTCATCAGCGGTCACCCCTTCCTGAGTTTCGCGACGGCGCGCTTCAGCGGCGCGCCGGGGTAGCGTGGTTGGCCTTTGAGGACGGCTTCCATGCGGTCGAGGGCGGGGCGGGCCTTCTCGCCGAGGCGCTCCAGGGCGGAGGAGGCGAACAGGCGGCCCTTCTCGCTCGGGCTCTTGAGCGCTTCGATGAGCCGCGCGAGGCCCTTCTCGGTCTCGCCCCAATCCACCATCGCATGGGCCGCCGCCACGGGCACCGACGGCGACGGATCCGCGAGGAGCGGCTCGACGGCGGCCTTGATCTTCGCAATCGGCTCCTCCTTCGTCGCCTGGTGCAGGCCGACCACCGCCCAGTAGCGGACGGGCCCGTCGGGGTCGGAGAGGGCCTTCAGGTAGGCGCCCGTGCCTTCGGTCCAGCGTCCGTCGTGGGCCTTGACGGCGAGGAGACGGTCGAGCAGGTCGCTCGCCAGGTACGTCTCCCTCCAAAGCGGCCCCGTGTCGGTGGCGGGCGCGGGCGGTGTGGGCTTCTCGCCATGCCGGTACGTGACCGTGGGGCTATTGCCATACCCGATGCGGCAGGCCTGGGCGCGGAGCGTCTGGCCGGGGCCGAGTTCGACGGGCCTTGAGTAGGGAAGCCACCGGCCTCCCTGAGAACTTCGGCCCGGGCCCTTCTTGCCGCCCCGACCGGCGGGGCCCGCAGCCCCCGCCTCGGCTGCCGAGCCGGCGGCGCCCTCAGTCTGGTAGATAATGGAGGCGCCGCGCGTGAGGCACGAGATCTCGACGGCGAGGCGGTCGCCGGCACCCCTTTTGACCGTGAAGCCGGGGGCCGACGTCTTGCCGCCGCCTTTCATCTGGTCGAAGTCGGGTTCGGGGATGAGCGCCACGTCGCCGATTCGCTTCATGAAGGCGAAGAGGGCCTTCTCCATGCGCTGGACTCGTGCCTTGTGCTCGGGCCGGCCGGCCAGGTTGTGGACCTCGTGCGGGTCCCTGGTGATGTCGTAGAGTTCGTGGACGGGTTTGGTGGGTTCGAAGAACTGCATCTGGGGTCCGGCCTTGAGTTTCCCCGCCGCGTGCAGCCGCCGCATCTCCTGCAGAATCGGCGTCTGGTCCATGTAGTTGATGTGCTGGCCCCGCGAAAGATACGGCATGAAGTTACGGATATACTTGTACTGCTTGTCGCGGATGTAGCGGATGCAGTCGTAGGTCTCGTCCATGCGGTCGCGTGCGGCAAAGACGTGGTCGGGGGCCCTGCCCTTCTGCGGTCCGAGGAAGGCGCGGCCCTGCATGTGTTTGGGTATCGGAACGCCCGCGAGGCTGAGCACCGTGGGAGCGAAATCGATGAACTGGGCGAACTCGCCCTCGACCGTACCGGGCGACACCGATTTCGGGTCGCCGGCACCGGCCCACTCGCGCCACTTGGGCGGCACGCGGACCATGAGCGGGACGCGTGTGCCGGAATCGTAGATCCACCGCTTGCCGCGCGTCAGGCCCCATCCGTGGTCGCCCCAGAACCAGACGATGGTGTCGTCGGCCAGGCCGTCGGCCCGGAGTTCGTCGAGGACGGATTGAATCTGTCCGTCGAGTTGGCTGATCTTATCGTAGTAGCACGCGATGTTCTGCCGCACGATGGGCGTATCGGGGTAATACGGCGGTACGGGGGCCTTGGCCGGGTCGTGCTGCTGTTTGCCGGCCGTCCACCGCCGCGTGCTCGACTCGTGGGTGACGGTGAAGTTGAAGACGGCGAAGAACGGCCCGTCCTTGCGGGGGCGCTTGCGCCAGTGGCCGCTGCCGCCCGAGATGTCCCAGGCCGAGGGCGGCGGGGAGAACTGGTAATCGGTCTTCGAGCGGTTCGTGCAGAAGTATCCGATGGCCCGCAAATACTCGGGGAAGCACTTGGCTTCGGGCGGGGGCACGCCATGGCAACGCATCCACGTGGTGCCGATGGCGGTCGGGTACATGCCGGTGATGATGCCGCTTCGGGCAGGGGCACAGACCGGCGCATGGGTGAAGGCACGGTCGTAGCGGACGCCCTGGGCGGCGAACGCGTCGAGGTTCGGCGTCGTGGCGTACTTATCGCCGTAGCAGCTGAGGTTGGGGCTGATGTCCTCGGCGCTGATCCAGACGATGTTCGGCCGCTTGCCCTCCGGCAGTCTGGCGGCGGCGGCGCCGGACGCGGCGGCGGGAAGGATGTGTGGGGCCATGGCGCCTGCGGCGGCGCCGGCGGCCATCTGCTTGAGGAACTGACGACGGGTCGGACGGGTCATCGGCGGCCTCCTTGCTTAAGTATCCTGGGTGGGTGCAAAGCACCCACCCTACAGCCACAGCGGGTAACGTGGCTTGCGGAGACTTAAACTAATCGGGGGGCGGGGCGGTGTCGAGAGTTTCTCGTGCGCAAAACAAGCGGGAGCGCGACTCTATCGCGCTCCCGCGTTTCAAGCAGAAGGGGTCGGGCTTACTTCCTGCGGCGAATCAGCGTCGCCACCACGCCGGCAGCCAGCAGCGCCAGCGTGGCCGGCTCGGGGATTATCGTGCCCACCATGTTCGTCAGGACGGTCTCGTAGTCAGCCGTGACAAAGTCGTCAAACTGGGCCTGCCGGTCGAAGGGATCCCCCAGGTCGACATCGTATCCCCAGTCGGAAAAGAAGCCGCGGCGCGCGCCTGTAACGCCATACTTGCCGACAGTGCCGTTGAGGGCGTCGAGGTCCGTGCCGGACGGAAGATCGGCCAGCATGTCCCGTCCGTCAAAGGTGCCGATGACCATGCCTGCCGGAAACTCGCTGGTGCCATCCTTGTTTGGCAGATAGACGACCTTCGGGGCCTGGTTATCATCGGCGGGGACTGTGGACCAGTCAAAGAGGGTGACGGGGCCGGTCAAGCCGCTCAGAAACGCATGCCCCGCGTGGCCGGCTTCAACAACGAGGTCGGTCGTGGCCTTGGCGGCGTCGCCGGAGACTCCAGTCGTCCAGCCCCACTTGTTCTGGCCCTCGCCGCGGGTCAGGTAGCCGCTCATGAGGAGAAGCGGCGTGGTCAGTTCGTTCCATTGCTTACGGTCGTTGTCGTAGGAGCCGCTGCTGGTTTTCCGGCTGACGACGACCAGGTCGGCGTTCTGCAGGGCCGCCAACTTGGCCGGCGTCGTGAAGGGATTCTGTCCCTCCTGCATGGCCTTGTTCATGCCGCTCGTATCCACGGTGTGGCCGAGCCCCTGGAGGAACGCCACCAGGTTATCGTCGTGGTGATCGGCGCCGGCTCCGCCCGGCACCTCACAGTCGGTAACCAGAAGAATCGTGCCGGCCTGAACCGAACCTGCCACCAGACCCAGAGCCAGTGTCGCGTAGAGAAGTGCCTTCATGGTACAGTCCCCTTCACTGTGCACGTCGCCGACGTGCGAGACGTGAGCGTTGTGCTCCTTTTGCTTGCCGGCCGAGCGGGCTAGACTCCCTGCGCCCCCTTGTTCCCCGCTCCAAGCAGACACGTGAACCGGGAAGACGCGGTCGTCCCAGCCCGTTCAGCACCTTAACGCCACCTTAATTATGACGCGCCCCTGGGATTTGTCAAAAAAACAGGGCAGGGAAAGCAGCACAATTCATGCCAGTTTCGGATTCCGCAGGGTCCGCCTGGTCAAACTGGGCGCTTTGGAAAGAATAGGCGCCGGCCGCCCGCGCAGGAGGCTGCCGCGGCGCGCCGCGGCCTACACGCCCAGGCCGGCCGCGATCTCGAGCAGCGCGTCTCTCAGGTGTTCGTGCTCGCCGCCGAAGACGGGCGTACAGTTTTCGATGCGTTGCTCGCCCTGGAGGAGTTTGGCCGCAAAGGCCAGGCAGGTCAACTCGCCGCAGGCGCGGCAGTTGGTCCTGGGCAGGCGGCTGAAGATCTCCAGGACGCTGATCTGGACCCGCCGCTCGTAGAGCGGTTCGACGGAATCGCGCCGGGCCCAGACGTCGTTGATCGTCCGCACGAGGCGGCCGATGGCCCGCCAGGCGTCCTGCATCTCGCGGACCCGCGCAATCACCGCGCGGTGCGGGAACAGGTTCGTGAGCCGCGGCCCGTCCATGAACGTGAAAGTCGGCCCCTCGGGGTTGTACGTCGCGTGTGGCATCACGGCGTTCAGATACGGGAAGACCGGCGAGATGTCCTGCTC
>CAYVAM010000257.1:0-5103 GCA_964449275.1 uncultured Anaerolineales bacterium | reverse complement strand
CGAAGCAGGTGGCCGACTACATCCGCATCGCCACGAAGGGCGACAAGACCGCCGCCACGCCCCACATCGACTGCTCCGGCCAGTGCGCCCTGTGCGGCGCGTGCGAGGGGTGTCCGCAGGGCGTGGCCATCCAGGACATCCTGCTTACGTGGCAGTACTACGGCCAGCAACTGGGGTGGATGGACGTGGCCCGGTCGCGCTATGCGGCCATCCCGGCGGCGGCGCAGGCCACTGCGTGCGAGGACTGCGGTCGGTGCGAACTCGTCTGCACGCAAAACCTCCCGGTGCGGCGCCTCGTCCGCGAGGCCCACGCGGCCCTGGCGTAAGGCCTGCAGAGTCCCGGCTCGCGGCTATCGCGCGGTGGGTTTCCCGACCCACCGCGAGAGTTGCGTCGAAAGCGCGGCGGATCCGGAGACCCGCCGCGCATCAATCACACAGATTCGCTTGGCCGCGCTTAGCGGTCGGACTTGGTGCGAAACAGGACCGACGCCGGGATCGGCGTTTTGCGGAAGTCCGGCCCTTCCCAGGACACCGTCAGCGCCTCCTCGCCGCCCCCCTCGAAGAACGTGCAGGCGATGGCGTGCTTGCCTTGGGCCAGCGAGATGAAACCGCGGGCCTCCCGGACCGGATGCAGGCCGTCGTTGTCCACCACCAACTGCCCGGCAACGTGCAGGCGGCTCCCGTCGTCGGAGGCCGTGTAGAAAGCGTACACGCCGTCGGCCGGCACGTCGATGTAGCCGGTGAACTTCAAGGCGAACCCGTCCTTGCCGGCATACTCGGCCAGGTCGAACGTGGCGGACGTACCCGTCTTGACGGGTTTCAGGCCGCTGAAGTCCGGCAGCCGCTGCCACTTGCCACGGTAGTGCACACGGGTCAGACCACCGACGAGGCCGGTCACCTTCTCGGCCGGTCGCGGCTGAACACGCGTCGGCGTCACGGTCAGTAAGACGAACTTGCCGTCGCGAAGCACCTGCATCGGCAGAGCCGTCCCGCCCTCGACGCCCACGAGGGCGAAGTGGAAGTCCAGACCGCTGGTCACGGTCTCCTTCGCCACGCGTCGGATCACGTCGCCCACGCGCACGCCGCCGGCCTCCGCGGGCGAACCCGCGACCACGCTGGTCACGCGAGCCGGCCCCTCGGTCGCCACCTCGATCCCCAGGACGAAGCCGTAGCGTCCCTCGACGGCGAGGACCTGCGGCAGGTTCTCGCGAATCCGATCGGCCGGGATCGCGAAGGCGATGTTGTCGGCCTTCAGGTTCTTGGTCGTGTTGAGGCCGACCATCTCGCCGATGACGTTCAAGAGCGGGCCGCCGGAACTGCCGGGATTCGTCGTGGCGTCGGTCTGGATCATTTCGGGGTAGAACGTGTACTCCGATTTCGTCGAGCGGCCGATGGCGCTGACGATGCCCTCGGCCACGGTCAGCCCCATACCCAGAGGATTGCCCATCGTGACGACCCGCTCGCCGACCAGGAGTCCGCGGCTGCGGCCGAGGCGGATGGGTTTGAACCGGTGGTCGGCGTCGAGTTTCAGGACCGCCAGGTCGCGCGTCTCGTCCACCGCCACGACGTGGGCGTGATAGTCCTTGCTTCCCGCGAATCCCGCCGCCAGGTCTCCGCCCTTGCGCAGCAGGTGCGCGTTGGTCAGGACGTAACCGGCCGGGTGGAGGATCACCCCGCTGCCGTACTCGGTGTGGCGGACGTTCGGGTCGGCCTCGTCTTTGCGGGAACAGCCGATGTTGACGACCGAATCCTTGCAGGCCTGGTACACCTCGACCACGGCCGTCCGGCGGAGCATCTCGTAGCCGTTCGTACGTGCGGCGTCGTCGGCCGCGCTGGACGGCCCCTCGCAGCCCACGACGAGCCAGCCGGCAAACACGACCGCCGCGACGATCGCTCTTGGCAGCAGCATCTTCATGGAACGTCCTTCTGCATCGTCCTGTATCGTCAGGCAGCCCCCTCGGTCAGGAACCGCATTATAGCGACGGGCCCGCGCCGGTACATAACCAATCGCAGGCCCACTCGCCTCGCCGACGAAACGCCAAGTCCGTTGACACCGGCGCGGCCCCCGACTTAGACTGCCCCCCGTCGTCACCGATGAATGAGAGGATCCGGCAGATGCGTTCACGGTTGCCCCCCGCCACGTCCCACCTGCTGTGCAGACCGCGACTTCTCGTGGCTGTCGCGGTTGGGCTTGCGTTGTCAGGATCGCCCCGGCGTGCCATCTCGGCCGAGGACGCCCTCGTGCACGAAGGGCCCAACGGACTGAAGTACACCGTGACGGCCGACGGCCTCAGCCACATCGACCTCGCCGGCCGCACCCTCGCCACCGGTGGGTGGTACGCCTGGAACGCCGGTCCCGTGTGGTTCGGAGCCGGGTCGCGCGACGTGCTCGCCTACGGCCATTACTCGCGGGCCGTGTACGCGGCCCTTGTCAAGGACATCACGTCGAAGACGCTCGAGGCGTTGGGCGAGGGGCGGGCCCGCGTCCGCCACGAGCAGCCGCACGTGACGGCCGTGTACGACTACACCTTCGCGGGCGAAGACGTGACGATCGCCGCCCGGATCGAGAACCGCCATCCCACCGCGTCCCTCGCGATGCCGGCGATGGGCGGGCTGCGGTTCACCTTCGCCCGTCCGCCCGACGGACACATGGTCGTCTGGCACACGTCGTACCTGCGGCACATCGGCAAGGCGGCGTTTCACCCGTCGCACGCGAACCGCATCGGAGGCAGTTACGCCGTCGACGGCGCCGCGGGGGTCGGCGCCACGCCCATCGAGACGGGCCTCGCACGGACGCTCCTCTTCTGGGACTACGACCATTGGGCCGCCGACCAGCGCCAGGCGGTGCCCGTGCGATGGTTGACGTACGTCCGCGCCCAACCCATCCCGGCCGGCGGGGCGATGACCTTCAAGGTCCGCTTGCGCGTGAGCACGCGGACCGACTGGCGGCACCTGCTCGCGCCGTACAAGGCACACTTCCTCGCGACCTTCGGCCCCGTCCGGTACAAGGCAGATCACCGGGCGATGGTCGTGGCCCACGTCAACCGCAACGTCGAGGCCATCGGCCCGGACAACCCGTACGGGTTCCACGGGGGTTTCCGCCGGCTGGATCTGCCGGATCAGGTGAAGGCCTTCTGCGACCGGGTCGTGCCCGGTCTTCAGGCGGCCGGCGGCCAGGGCGTCATCATCTGGGGCCAGACCGGCGAGGAGCGGCGCCGCGAGATGTACCGGACCGACTTCGACGTCATCCCCCCGGAGGTCGAGGCCAACTGGCCGACGCTCGTCAAGCGCTTCGGCGACGCCGGTCTGGCCGCAGGCGTCTGCACGCGGCCGGGACAGGTTACCTACCGGCTCACGTGGACACGGGACGGCACAATGCCCATCAGCGCCGACGAGCCAGCCCACCTGGAGATGATGTGGCGACGCTTCGACCGCATGATTCGCCTGGGCTGCACGCGGTTCTACCTCGACAGTTTCGGCGCGCACTTTGGCGACGTGCGGATCATGCAGTACCTGCGCGAAAAGATGGGCCCCGACATCCTGACCTACGCCGAGCACCAGTGCGACGCCGTTCTGCCTTACTCCGGCGTGTACACCGAGACCGACTTCTGGGCGGCCGGGTCGGCCGACTGGGCCAAGGAGGACCAGTACCGGCCGCGCTCGGGCCTCCGGTTCCTCGAAGTCGGCCGGTGGCTGCTCGGCGAGGACAACGTGCCGGTCATCTCGCGGCTCTATGACCGCCACGGCAAGATCCCCGAAGGCTTCGAGGACGTGCGGGCCTTCTTCTTCCGGAACCGGATGACGCCGATGATCGCCGATTACCGGATCGGCGAGGAGACCGAGGCCGTGCGGGCGCTTCAGGCCAAGTACCTCAGCGCGGACGGGCGACACTGGAAACCGTCGGGACGCAAGGAGTGACACAATGCGAACGTTGACCACGACCGCCATGGCAGCGCTTCTGATACTCGCCGGCTGCGACGGCGGCCCGGAGCCGGCCCGGCCGGCCGACCCCGCCAAGGCACGCCTCGAAGGCATCCTCGAGGCCGCCAAGGCCACCGGCGCCGTACCCTACGGCGAGGCGCCCTGGTACACACGCGACAACCTCTACGACTACATCAACGGCATGGCCGAGGAGTACCTCGACGCCGGCTTCGTCCGCCTCTCGCACAGCGAATGGAAGGCGGCGGGCGCCGCGGGAAACGCCTACGTCGAGATCGACCTGTACGACATGGCATCGCCGAAAGGCGTCGCCGCCGTAATGACCGCACCGCCGGCGGACAAGAGCGCCGAGGTGGCGCCCGGCGTCACGGCGTATCGCGACGAGGGGGTGTGCGAGTTCGGCGCCGGCCGGTATTACGTGAGACTCACCGCCCGGCCCGACGCCGAAGGGCAGAAGGCGCTTCTCGACGCCCTGGCCCGCGCGGTGGCCGAGAAGGCCTCCGCGCCCGGTCCCTGAGCAATCGGGAAGCGGATACGTTCGGGAGAACCATCGATGCCCACATGCCAAAGCGGACGGTACGGGATCGCAGTCCTCGTGCTCGTGATGATAGTGTGCCTTGCGCCGCGGGGGGCGCGCGCCGCACAGAGGCAAATCCTGTTCGACTTCGACTCCGGCTTCGACTTCGCCAAGGTCCAGTGCGCCGACTGCAAAGTCTCCGAAGCGAAGCGCGACGGCGGTTCGGCACTGGCCATCGCGACGGGGCACAAAGAGCGCTGGCCCGGCGTCACGCTGAAGGCCCCGCGCGGCCAATGGAACCTGGCGGCGTTCGAGGGCATCGCCCTCGACGTCCGAAATACGGGCGCGGGGGCGGTCACCGTCAACTGCCGCGTGGACAACGTCGGGGCCGACGGCGCGAGCAACTGTTGCACCGGCCGCATCGACCTGAAGGCCGGCGAAGCGGGAGTCCTGACGGTCCGCTTCAAGCGCAAACTCCCGGCGCTCACAGGCGTCAAACTGTTCGGCATGCGCGGCTATCCGGTGAGCGGGGGCGGGAAAGCGGCCGGCCGCATCGACCCGTCGAAGATCATCGGCCTCGTGATCTTCGTAGGGCGGCCGAGTGCGGACCACGCCTTCGAGATCGACACGATCCGCGCCGAAGGCTC